>NZ_JBEOWK010000018.1:181954-215033 GCF_040295985.1 Streptosporangium sp. NPDC002524
CGTCCCCCCGGACGTCCGCCTCGGCCGGCGCGCGTCCCCCGCCCGTCCGGGCCGGGTGCCCCGGCCGCGCGTTCCGGCGAGGGTCAGCCGCCCGCGTGGCCGGGCTTGCCGAGCTTCCTCGGGCTCGTCAGGAAGCCCCAGCCCCACGACATGTGCATAGTGACGTAGACCAGCGGCAGCCGGAGGAGCGCCGGGGCGGGCAGGCCGCTGCCGGTGACCGCGGAACCGGCCAGGATCGCCGCCAGGTAGCCGCCGGGGATCAGCAGCCCCGGCCAGAAGAACGGGGAGACCACCAGGCCCGCGAGGATGGCCAGCACGGCCAGGGGCGGCGCCAGGTAGCGCAGGTTGATCGTGCCCTCGTGGGTGCGGGCGACCACCCTGCGCCAACGGCCGTAGTGGAAGTACTGCTTGGCGAGCGCCCTGAGGTCGGGCCTCGGCCGGTAGGAGACGCGCATCCGGGGCTGGAACCAGACCAGGCCGCCCGTCTCGCGGATGCGGTGGTTCATCTCCCAGTCCTGGGCCCGCTGGAAGTGCTCGTCGTAGCCGCCGACCCGCTCCAGCGCGGAGCGGCGGAACACGCCGAGGTAGACCGTGTCGGCGGGGCCCGCGGTGCCCCCGGTGTGGAACCGCGCGCCGCCGACGCCGATCTTGGACGTCATCGCGCGGGCCACCGCCTGCTCGAACGGCGTGACGCCCTCGGCCGCCATGACGCCGCCCACGTTGTCGGCGCCGGTCTCCTCAAGGGTCTCCACCGCGACCTGGAGGTAGTCGTCGGGGAGCATCGCGTGGCCGTCGACCCTGGCGATGATCGCGTTGCCGGACGCCGCGATGGCGGCGTTGAGCGCGTTGGGGGTGCGGCCGGTCGGGTTGGGGACGACGACCACGCGGGGGTCGTCGGCGGCGATCTCGTCGGCGACCTCCTGCGTACGGTCTCGGGAGGGGCCTATCGCGAGCACGACCTCGATCGGTCCCGCGTACCGCTGCGACAGCACCTGACGCACCGCCTCCCGCAGATGGCGCTCCTCGTTCAGCACCGGGATGACGATGGAGATGGGGGGCCAGACACGTGTCTCTGAAGACGACGCCGGCGCGGGCGAGTCGGGGAACTGCTTCATGGCGTCGCTCACGCTACTGTACGAACGGGTACCTCATCGACCCAGCTGGAGCCTAGGGGGCCATGCATGCGCGACCCGGAGGAGGATTCGGGTGTGCACGTAGGCGGCGACGCCTACGGAAGCGTCCGGGTGAACCCGAGGCGTGACCGCAGGTCGGCGAGGGGTGCCCGCACCAGGCGGCGCGGCCTCGTGATCGCCGGCGCGCTCTCGTGCCTGGTCCTGGGCAGCTCCGGGGTGACGTGGGCGCTGACCAACTACGCCACGACGAAGATCGAGGCGGTCGACGCGGGCGTCCCGGGGTCGCGCTCCAGCACCGGCGCCATGAACATCCTGGTGGTGGGCGTCGACAAGCGCGACAACCTCACCCGCAAGCAGCAGAACCAGCTCAAGCTCGGCCGCGAGACCGGCGAGCGCACCGACACCATGATGGTGATCCACGTGTCGGAGGACCACCGCAAGGTCACCGTGGTCAGCCTTCCCCGCGACACCTGGACGACGGTCCCCGGCAAGGGCCTGCACAAGATCAACGCCGCCTACCAGCTCGGCGGGCCGAAGCTCGCGACGCGCACGGTGCAGACCGCCACGGGGCTCACCCTCCACCACTACGTCGAGGTCAACGTGCTGGGCTTCATCGAGGTGGTCGACGCCCTCGGCGGCATCTCGGTGTGCACCCCGGTCCCCATCAACGACCCGAAGACCGCGCTCGACCTGCAGCCGGGCACCTACTCCTTCGACGGCGTCAAGGCCCTCGCCTACGCCCGCACCCGCGCCACCGCCCGCTCCGACCTCGACCGCATCGACCGCCAGCAGCAGGTGATCTCCGCGCTGCTGAACCAGGCGCTCAGCGGCGAGACGCTGACCAACCCGATCAGGCTCGCCTCGTTCGTCGACACCACGCTCGACACGATCCGGGTCGACGACGCGCTCCGCGGTGACCTGCTCGGCCTGGCCGACCAGCTCAAGGACGTCTCCACCGACGACGTGGCCTTCGCGACGGTCCCGCTCGCGGACGTCGACTACAAGACGCCGACCGGCGAGTCCGCGGTGCTCTGGGACAAGGAGGCGGCCAGGGAGCTGTTCCGCAGGATCGCCGCCGACGAGACGCTGGTCAAGCCCGCGAAGTCCGCCAAGCCCGGCAAGGCGACGCCCACCCCCGCGGCCTCCCCCACGGCCCCCGCGCTCACCGTCGCGCCCTCGCGGATCGCCCTCAGCGTGCTCAACGGCACCACGATCACCGGTCTGGGCGCGCAGACCAGGGCCGACCTGCAGAGAGTCGGCTTCCAGGTGCCGGAGGTCCCGGGTAACACCCCGCAGAAGGACTTCGAGAAGACCGTCATCCGCTACGGCCCCGCCCGCGAGGACTCGGCGCGCACCGTCGCCGCCGCGCTGCCCGGGGCGGAGCTGCGCCCGCAGGAGAGCCTCGGCGACAGGATCGAGGTGGTCGTCGGCCGGAAACACGCCCCGGCGAAGAAGGTCACCGTGAAGGAGACGGCCGCCTCGCCCACTCCGAGCGCCACACCCGCCGCGACTCCGACAGCAAGGACGGCAACGGACAACATCTGCAAAAAGTGAGCCATGTGCATAACAACCTTCTGTCAGGGCAGCTAAAAAGGCACGGAGGTGATGAGCGTGATCTCGACATTCGATGTTCAGACATGGCGCAGCGGCACCTGTGCGGTCGTCCAGGCGACGGGCGAGCTCGACATGGCGGTGGCCCCCCGGTTGCGCGCGGAGATCGACAACGTCCTGCAGGACGTGGGAACCCCGAACCTGGTGATGGACCTGACAGGGGTGCCGTTCTGCGACTCGGTGGGGCTGGGGGTGCTCGTGGGCACGCTCACCCGCCTCAAGGAGGCCCACGGCCGCCTCATGCTGGTGGTGAGCCCCGGCATGATCACCCACCTGCTGACGATCACCAATCTCGACCGGCACTTCGAGACGCGCGACAACCTGCGCGAGGCGCTCGACGCCATGGCCCCCAGCCACTCCCCGGGCTGACCCCTCCCAGGTCAGACCGGCTTTTCCGGCCTGCTCACGTCCCTCGCCCGTCACTCGGGAACCGGCTTTCCCACCCGTCGGCGGCCCCGCGCGGGCGAGGCTACAAAGCTGTTTCCTCGAATAGCTGGAACATATGCGGGTTGGCATCTACACTTCGCTTCGAAGCTATACGATCACGGAAAGCGATGATTCGCACCGTTAGGGAGTATCGTGGCTTCAGATGGTCCACCCCCTCCGCGCCCGCACGACGCGACCGAGGAGGCGACGATCTGAGGCCGGGCGTCCGAGCGACACCCCCTGGCCGGATACGTACATTCACGTGAGCCTGCAGGGAAGTGGGCGATGAACGCACTTCAACTCACGAGCGAGCACGCGAACGGCTTCGTGGTCATCACGGTGGCCGGCGAGCTCGACCTCGCCACCAGGCCGGACCTGTCGGCCTTCACCCAGGACGTCGTCGACGTCCGCCCCGGGACGGTCATCATCGACCTGGCCGGCGTCACCTTCATCGACGCCTGCGGCCTGAGCGCGCTGATCGCCGTCAAACGGTACGCCCGCGAGCACGACACACCCCTGCTCCTGGCCGGAGCCCCGCCGGTGGTCCTGAAGCTCCTGAAACTGACCAACCTCGACGCGTCCTTCACCGTGATCTCCCGCACCGGGGCGATGAGCCCTCCACCGGGCTGTTCCGAGGCCGCCTCGCACGTCCGGGCGTCCGCTCCCCTCGCCGACAGATAGCCCCGGGTCTCGGCCTCGCAGAGCGCGAGCGGTGCGGCCGGATGTGGCTCCCCGTCGTGAAAATGACACTTTTCTGTCATGCCGGATGAGGGAAAGGTGAAAGAGGGGCATGACCACCAGGGGAGGCGAGCTTTGACGAGGGCCGTGAAAACGACCGACACCACGAAGCTCGCAATGGAAGGCAGCAGGCGGCTCACGTTCGACGGCAGGCGCCTCACGTACGAGGAACGGGGCAAACCCGAGGGGATCCCGATCTTCATGTTGCACGGCACGCCGGGCAGCCGGGTCGGCCCGCGCCCCCGCGGGGCCGTCCTGTACCGGCTGGGCGTCCGCCTGATCACCTTCGACCGGCCGGGCTACGGCGGCTCCACCCGGCTGCAGGGGCGCTCGGTCGGCTCCGTGGCGGGCGACGTCGAGAGGATCGCCGACCACCTCGGGATCGAACGGTTCGCCGTGATAGGCCGGTCCGGAGGCGGGCCGCACGCGCTGGCCTGCGCCGCCCTCCTGCCGCACCGCGTCACCCGCGTCGCGGCCCTGGTGAGCCTCGCACCGCCCGGCGCGGAGGGGCTGGACTGGTTCGGCGGCATGACGCGGTCGAACATCGTGGAGTACATGGCGGCCCTCGCGGGCCTCAACCACCTGACCGAGATCCTGACGCCGGCCGCGCACGCCATCCGCAGCGACCCGGCCCACCTCATCAGCGGCCTGTACGACGAGCTGCCCGAGGCCGACCGCCGGGTGGTGGCCAACCCCGGCATCCGGGCGATGCTGCTGGAGAACTACGCCGAGGCCCTGCGCGACACCGCCGCCGGGTGGATCGACGACGCGATCGCCTTCTGCTCCCCGTGGGGTTTCGACCCGGCCGACATCACCGCCCCGACCCTGGTCTGGCACGGCGAGAAGGACAGGTTCTCCCCTGCCGACCACTCGCGCTGGCTGGCCTCGCGCATCCCCACGGCCCGGATGACCGTGCATCCCGAGGCCGCGCACTTCGGCGCCCTGAACGTGCTGCCCGACATGCTCCCCTGGCTGGCCAACCAGGAGCGGATCATCTGATCACCAGGGCTGCGGTTCGAGGTCGCGGTTCACCCGGCGCCACGCCGCGAGGTCCGCGATGTAGGGATGGTCGTCGCCCAGCACGCGCCGCATCGCGTTCAGCACCCGCTCGCGGATCTGCTTGGCCTCGGCCGTACGGCCCCCGGTGTTCAGCGTCACCGCCAGGTTCGCCTCGCAGACGAGGACGTCCGGATGCTCCGCGTGCAGGACGGCGCGCAGGCTTTCGAGGGTCTGCCGCTCCAGCGCCTCGGCCGCGGGCAGGTCGCCGAGCTCCGCCAGGCAGCCGGCCGTGTTGACGGCGCAGGTCAGGGTCGAGGGATGGACGGGACCCATCCTCGCGGAGAAGGCGATGAGCGTCCGCTCCGCGAGATCCTTCGCCTCCTGGAAGGCGCCGAGCTCCCGCAGGTAGATCGCCACGTTGTTGGCGGCCGTCAGGGTGTACGGGTGGTCCTCCCCGTGCACGCGCGAGAAGTGCCTCATGGTGTCGGCGGCGATCTCGTGGGCGCGGTCCACCTCCTGGGTGACGGCTAGGCAGGAGGCGAGTTCCAGGCTCGACACGAGGGTGTCGGTCATGGTCGCGCCGTACCGCGCCACGTACCGGGCGAAGGTCTCCTCCGCCTGCCGGCGCGCCTCGGACTCCCGCCCGGCCCTGCGCAGGGCGGTGGCGAGCCCGTTGGCGGTGCGGAGGGTGTCGGGCCAGTCGTCCCCCAGCACCTGGCGGTACTGGTCCAGGGTGACTCTCATCATCTCCAGGCAGTCGCGGAAGTTGCCGAGCTCGCGCAGGTCGCGGGCGAGGCTGGCGGCCGAGTAGAGGGTGTAGGGATGAGTGTCGCCGAGCACCACCTTGCGGCGGTCCGTCGTCTCCTGGTCGAGGTCGCGCGCCCGCGAGAAGTGACCGGCCAGCCTGAGGCTGGCCCCCAGGTTGTGGGCCGCCATCAGGGTGCGGCGGTGGTCGACGCCGAAGAGCTCCTTGAGCCGGTCATAGGTCTCGCCGTCCATCTCCAGCGCCTGCCGGAACTCCCCCAGCGCCCGGAGGTCGGCCGCGAGCCCGCCGGCCGTCATCAGCGTGTACACGTGGTAGTCGCCGAGCTCGCGGCGCTGGTGGGTAAGGACCTCGGTGTCGACGGTGTGCGCCTCGCCGTAGCGCCCCTGGGAGCGCAGCGTGTTGGCCATGTGGAAACGGAGGTGCACGGTCTGCCTGTCCCCCTTGCCGAGCTTCTCGTTCCACTGCTCCTCCAGCTGCGTGCCGAGCCGCAGGCTCGCGTCGAGCTCGCCGCGCTTCCACAGGTAGCGGACGCGGTCGATCAGCAGCCGCCGGGTCTCCTCCTCGTCGCAGGCGGCGGCGGAGGAGGGCACGAGGTGCGGCCAGACCTCCTCGTAGCGGGGCCAGTTCTCCGGGTCGTCGGTGTCGCCGACCCTGGGCCGGGCCGCCACCAGGACCCGGTGCACGTCGTGGACGGTGTCCTCCAGCTCGGCCGGGGTGAGCCGGCTGCGGACCACCGCCTGGATGAGCCGGTGGACCTGGATGGAGTTGTCCGCCTGGTCGACCTTGGCCAGCGCGTAGCGGCCGAGCTGCAGGATGACGGGGCCGAGCATGAGCTTCTCGCGGACCGCGTCGTCGAACGGCGCCAGGCAGGTGACCATGGCGTCGCAGTACAGCATGTCGAGGGAGATCGGCTCGGGCGCGAAGAACGCGAGCAGTTCGAGCAGCCGGACCGAGGCGGGCGACCGCTCCCTGAGCCGGTCGAACGACAGGTTCCAGGTCGCCATGACCGGGACGGGGTAGTCGCTCCGCGGCTCCGGGAGGGCGAGCACCTCGGTCAGCCGCTCCTCCAGCTGCTCGACGTACTGTCCCGCGGGCATGCCCGTCTGCTCCAGCCAGGCGCCGGCCTGCTCGATGGCGAGCGGGAGGTCCCCGAGTGCCCGCGCGACCCTGTCCGCGTCCTCGGAGGCGAGCCCCGGCGCCCGGCGCAGCAGGTGCTCGACGCTCTCCTCGCGGGTGAAGACGTCGACCTCCAGCGGCTCCGCGATGCGCGACCAGTCCGTGTTGCGGGAGGTGATGAGGACGTGTCCCGAGCCGCTGGGGAGGAAGCGTTCGAGATCCTTGGGGTTGTCGGCGTTGTCGAAGATCAGGAGCCAGTTCTCGTAGGGATCCCCCTGGCGCAGCGCCTCCCGGGCGGCCTGCGCCGCCTCGGCGACGTTGTCGCCGACGCGCAGCCTCAGGAGCGGCGCGAGCTCGGCCATCACCGGGTTGATCTGGTCGAGGTGCTCGGCCGGGATCCACCAGACGACGTCGTAGTCGGCCATGAAGCGGTGGGCGTACTCCAGCGCCACCTGGGTCTTGCCGACGCCGCCGAGGCCGTACACGGCCTGGGGCAGGACGACCGTCCTGCTGCTCCCGACGATCTGGTCCCTGAGCCGTTCCAGGACGGCGTTGCGCCCGGTGAACGTCGCGTTCCTGGTGGGCAGGTTCCAGACCGGGGGGCGCGTGCCGGGGAAGCGCGGGCTGGCCGGCGGCCCCGGGTCCTCCGAACCCTCGACGGGCTGGGGCGGCCTGCCCACCACGCGGAGCAGGGCCTCCGTGGCCTGGGGTTCGTCGAGCCGCATCAGGTCGACGCTGCTCCGCTCGCTGAAGGGCGGGACGAGCCGTATGTCGGTCACCCGGACCGGGATCAGCCAGTCACGGACCGTCGGGTCGATCCCCTTGGGGGTCTCGGCGACGGCCTGCGCCTCCTTCGAGCGGAGGTAGGGGGCGGAGAGCACCGCGACGACGCGGGAGGCGTAGGGGGCCGCCTCCCGTCCCTGGGCCTCGTCGGACGGCGAGAGGCCGCCCTGGCGCACCCGGAAGCCCGCCCTGGTGAGCGTGACCTCGATCCACTCGGCCCACAGGCGGTCCTCCGGGACGTAGCTGAGCGTGATGACCGTCGGAACGTTGCGCGCCTTCCCGCGCAGGAACCGGTCCCTGACGTGCAGCCGGAGCTCCTCGTCCATGGGGGGCAGGGACCGGACCTCCCCCTTGGTGATCACCTCGGCGAGGCGCTCGAAGGCCGCCAGGAGGGAGGTGGGCGACCCGGGGGCGTCACCGAACGCCGCCAGCGTCTCCTCGAACCCGTAGAAGGGCTTGTAGGGGATCTCCACCCCTCCCCAGTAGGAGCGCAGTTCCTCGACGTCCATGAGGGCGGGGAACCGGTCGAACTGGCTGCGGGCGAACGATCGCCCGGCCTCCAGCCTCTCCTTCTCGCTCTCGTCGATCCGCATCGGCACCGGCAGGATCCGGATGCCCCGCTCGTGGTAGCGCTCGTCGATGTGGCGGGCGATCGCCGAGGCGCCCTCGATCCCCTGGTTGCTGAGGGTGAAACAGACCACGAGGGTGTTGGGGAAGTGCACCGTGCAGATGTCGGCCATGTCGTTGAGGCCGGTCCTGCTGTCGATGAGGATGTAGTCGTAGTTGCGCCTCATGTCGGCGCGCATCGCGTCGAGGAACGTGCCGCCCTTGAGCTCGTCGTAGAAGTCGTCCCAGTCGAACGTCGACACCAGGGAGGCGTAGTCACGGTTCTGGCGGCCGGCGGAGAGGAAGTCGAGGCCGCCCTTCTCCGGGAACCCCTCCCAGTCCAGCGAGACCGCGTGCCGCAGCACCTTCGCGTAGTCGAGATGCCAGGGGCCCTGCCGGGGCTGCTGGCTCCTGGCCGCGAGGGCGTACTCGTTGGTCATCTCGATCACGCCCGGCGTCGCGCCGATCGTCACCTCGTCGAGGAAGGGCCGGAAGAACTTGTGCAGCCCCGGGGACTCCAGGTCCCAGTCGACGACCAGCACCCGCTTGCCGTTCGCGGCGAGGATCCAGGCGGTGTTGGCGAGGGCCATGGTGCGCCCGGTGCCGCCCTTGTACGAGTAGAAGGTGACGATGTGACCCTCGGGGGCGTCATTCATGGCGTTCCTCCGCGTCATTGGCGTCATTGGCGTCGGGCGAGGACTGGGGACCCCGCAGGCGCGGGCGCTCGATCGAGGGCTGTCCCTCGGGAGGGTGCGCCGGGGCGTGCCGCAGGTACTGCGCGGCGGTCGAACGCGCCGTCTCGGCCATCGCCCGGTTGAACTCGCCGAGCGAGGAGACGACGGTGACCGCGGACTGCGTGACGCGTCCCGTGGCCATCTTTCTCTGCAGGCTCCCTTCCAGGAGCCCTCTCAGCCGCGCCTCCGCCTGGGCGGTCTCGGGGTCGGCGCGGTTCATCACCAGTATCACCGCGACCCACTGCTCGCTGGACTCGTCCAGCCGGCGCAGCGACCGCAGCAGTTTCGCCGAGTCCGCGGCCCAGATGTCGAGCAGCACGACGCACGGGCACTGCTGCGCGTCGTTCGCCGTGCCGGGCGACTCCGCGAGCCGGCCGGGCTCGGGGAGGTATCCGAGCCGGTTGAGGATGCTCTGGGCGTGCTCGACCAGCGGTATCTCGAGCGCGGGCCCGTAGGGGTTCCACTGCGGCGGGGCCGCCGGCTGGAGAGCGTGCTCCCGCCCTCCCGGTGGGCCGGGTGGGGCGGGGGGATCGGGGGACACGACGGTGACACGGATGCGCCGGCCGTTGGGGCGATGGGTGCGGTAATGCCCGAAGGCGCTCTCCACGGAGTGGTAGTCGAGCGGTTCCGTCAGCACCAGCTTGGCGTTTTTCCCCGCGTCGACGATCCGCCGCGCCAGTTGGTACACCGCCAGCTGATAGGCGGAGTGAAAACGCCGGAGCTTCATGATTCCGTAGAAGCCGTGTTCTTCGTATTTGGAGGTGGGATCCGAATTCCCCACCTGGATGTCCCGGCTCACCTCGGGAAGATCCTCCATCGCGAACGGCACCCAGATCGCGGGGACGATCGCCTCGATCTTGCCGAGGCCGAGTTCCTCGTGCAGCGCGACCCGCCGCGAGAAAGCGGCCCACTCCCTGCCGCACTGCTCACTTTCGAAATAGCGCCGGGAGTACAGCGGAACGAAGACCCTGCAGGTCGCGATGGCCCGGGCCAGCATGTCGGGCCAGACACTCCCCGCGCGCAGATGCCGATCTATGAAACCCGGGCTGGCGCCGTGCCGCAGGTCGCTCAATTGCATGACGTCCTTGCACAGATCGTCGAACAGCTTCTTCACCCACTGATCGGGGTCACTGGGATCGCTTAAGTCATGCTTCGGCGTGTGCGCGTAACTGAGAAAGAAGTAGGGACCGGCTCGTGGATCGTCCAGCACGAGCAGTCACACCTCCCGGTGAGCACTTGAGGCCTTGAGTATAAGGTGACGCGCCGAGGTGGCAAATATCATCACATTGCGGAGAGTACACATCAGACTTTATCTGCGTACCCCTGTTCAAAAAAAGCGGTCGAAACAACGGCGGCGCCTCAGCGGCGGGTGCTGCGGGTGCGAGTACCGAAACGTGAACGACCGGCCGGACAGGACAAAAAGGTTCCGCCTGGACATTACTGGACAATTTGCACATCACTCCGCGCCCACTCCCGGGTCATCCCCGAAACAGCGCACCTCGCGCCCAGTCCCGGATCGTCCTCGAAGTGGCGCACCCCGGGCCCGCCGCCTGGTCGTCTCCGAAACAGCGCCCTTCGCGTCCGCTCCGGGGTCGTCTTCGAAACGGCGCGCTCCGGCGCGCTGCCGGGTCATCCCCGGAGCGGCGCGCTCCGGGCCCAGGTCTCCCGGTGGGCCTCGGCCCTGCGCCGGGCCTCGTCCTCCGCGCCGGGAGAGACGGGCTCGTCGAGCCAGCGGCCGACGCTCGCGGTCATCGCGTCCGCGAACTTCCTGCCCGTCTCGGTGAGCGCGCCGGAGTCGTTCAGCGTCTTCAGCGCCTGCGCCGTCTGGCTCCGCCAGTGGGCGAACTGGATCGCGGCCTTCCTCGCCGCCGCCCCCTCGTCGAGGACGCGCCGCACCCGCCAGAAGTCCGCGACGGCGACATGGGCGTACGTGCCCTGCAGCAACCCCTCCAGCGGCCGGGGGTCGTCGCGCCAGGGGGCGTAGTAGAAGGAGGTGTCCGCGGCGTCGTACAGGTCGAGCATGTCCAGCACCGCGCCCAGCTTGACGTGCTGGAACTCGTGGATCAGCAGGAGCGCCAGGGTCACGGCGTCGGAGGGCGCCGCCACCGCGACGGCGCCGAAGGCCTGGCGCGCGGCGGAGCTGATCTGCCTTCCGTCGTCGCGGGGCACCAGCGGGATGATCGTGGTCAGCCCGGCGGCCAGGGCCGGGGCGTAGGCGGGGTGATCGCGGACGATCAGCGTCCAGGCGTCGCGGAGCAGCCCGCTCCACCGCTCCAGCTCGGCCTCGCCCAGCCGGTCGGCGACGGGCCACTCGTGGCAGTCACGGTAGGGGTCGACGTCGTCCAGGGCGACGGACAGGTCGCCGAGGACCAGCCTGCGCACCGGCGACCAGCCGGGGACCGGCCGGACCCGCTCCGCCGCGCCGAGGTCCACCCGCCGGACGCGCCCGCCCGCGTCGGCGGCGAACCAGCCGTCTCCCGTCGTGACGGTCACCGTGTCCACGGGGCCGACGTCCAGCCTGCCCAGGCCGGGCAGGTGGAGCGCGCCGTCGCGGACCGGCACCCGGAGGGACGTCTCGATCCCGGCGCGCAGGGCCGCGGTCACCGCGATCGCGGAGAGATGGGCGTCGTCGGCGTCGCCGGTCAGGCACAGGACGGCCCAGACCCGCACGTAGGGATGGGCCAGGACGGCGTTGAGCGCGTCTGGGGACTCCTGGTCGACGAGCGTGAGCAGCCGCCACGCCTCCGGCGAGGTGGCGACGGCGCCGACCCTGCCGAGAAGGGCGCGGCGCAGGCTTCGCTGGACCCCCTCCAGCGCGACGATCGCGCCGCCCTCCCCGTAGCCGGCGGCCAGCGCGGCGATGTCCGCGGCGCGGAACGCGTGAGGGGCGAGGCCGCTGACCGCCTCGTCGACGTGCGTTATCAGGCGCAGCAGGTCCGCGCAGTAGACGCTGGGATTGTCGAAGGCCGATCCCGTGCGGTAGCGGTGGGTGTAGAGGCCCCCGCCGCAGGTCTCGACCACCGGGCAGGCCCGGCACTGGGCGGACAGGCCGGCCGTCCCGGACCGCCGGTCACCGAAACCCGGGTGGCGGGCCACCTCGTCCAGGCAGTGGTCGCGGACGCCCATCCCGGTGGCCGGGGCGCCGTCGTAGGCCGTCTTCAGGGAGTCGACCTGCTCGTACGAGCCGTCGGTCTCGATGACGACCAGATCGCTCGGCTGCGGGCCGAGCGACTCGGTGAGGCTGCTCCTGTTGTCGCGGATCCGGAGGACGGAGTCGAAGGTCCGGACGGACACGGGCCTTCCGTCGGTCATCCACCGGTCGAAGATCTTGATCAGCCAGTCGCCGTAGGCCCCCAGCCCCGGCGGAGGCCGGTCCCACGTCGCGTGGGGAAGCAGGAAGTCGATGTGCGGCGGGTCGAGCTCGGCGAGCGCCTCGTAGACCGCCACGGGGTCGTTCGCGACGTCGACCGTGCACAGCAGCCCGGCGTACAGCTCGGGGTGGCGGCGGAGCAGCTCGACGGCGCGGATCACCTTGTCGTAACTGCTCCGGCCGTTGGCGTATCTCCGGTGCCGGTCGTTGGCGACGCGGTCACCGTCGAGGGAGACGCCCACCTTGATGCCGTGCTCGGCGAAGAGGGCGCAGAACTCCTCGTCCAGCAGGACACCGTTCGTGTGGACGCGCAGGTCCATCGCGCAGACGCCGTCGAGCGCCCCCCGGAGCTCGTCGGCGACCCTGGCCAGCCTCTCGCGTCCCGCCAGCAGCGGCTCGCCGCCGTGCAGGACCACGTGGACCTCGGGGAGCCCGTGACGCCCCGCGTGCTCGGCGATCCTCCTCGCCGACCACGCGATCGTCTCGTCGGACATCACGACGGGACGGCCACGCCAGCTCTGGTCCGCGTGCTCGTAGACATAACAGTGATCGCACGCGAGATCGCACCTGCTCGCGACCTTGAGCACGAACTGGCGGAACGGGGCGGCGGATGGTTTCAAGGCTTCTGGTCGTTCGGGCGGTGGATCAGATGGCTGAATTGAAAGCGGCGGTGGCGAGGCGCCGCTCCAGCGGCTCGGGAACAACGCGTCGCAGGACATCGCTGCCGACAAAGGAGGCCGCGTGGGAAAGAGGAATGGCCACCGAGTCGGTCACATTGGTCGAGACCAACGACTCGGCGTCCTCGCGGTTGTTTGCACTCACGTCGGCCGCCCAATTGATTTGATTTATGTGAATGGCGAGGAATCGCCAATCGGATTGTCATCACCCAAGGTGACGGAGTGGAGACTCTCCGCACACGCAATCCCGGGGGAAGTATACCCCCGAGAGTAGGTCCCACACGGAGATTGCCGCCGCGCGAAGGTACACATATACCGGATAGGGAAGATGACGGTAACCATGTGGCAGAGATTTTTATTGGAAGGATAGTAGTTATAGGATCGTTTGCCCTGAATATACCTAGATCACAGTCGCGGCAGCCTCTTGTGGTGAAACATATTCATAGGTCATACCTGACGAAACTTAAGCAGAATCACCCGCTTTGCGGTTGAAAGGGAAGTATCTTTAGTTTTGTCCACATCTGTGGAGCGACTCGGCCTCATTCGCCCCCGCCCGCGGTCACCGCGACGCTCCCGGACGCCGGCCGCGGCACCGGCACGGCCGCCCCAGCCCTCGCTCGCGAAAGAATGACAACCGGGCACCACACGGGCCACCGTGCCCCTTCACAACAAAACCAGAAACATGTCGTGCAAAAATCATGAAACGCCGGGCCGGGCAGCCGTTTTGGGTATCTGATTCAAACGATAACAGTCGGCCGGAAGCCGGAGCGGTTTTATCCGTCAATCATGGATAGCAGATCCCGTACGCATTTGCTTGACGGACGGCAAAACCAGATCGAAGATGCATCAAGAAGGGGAAAGGCACGATTCGTGGTCACCGGCTGCGCCAGCGAGACACCGGAGGAGACGTAATCAGGCAGGAAAGGCACCCCCGCATCGTGATCACGGGACATCGCGATCTCACCCCGTCCACGACGAGTCTCGTCGAAACAGCGATAAGACGGTTCCTCACGCCCCACGCCCCCGAGATGGTGGGGGTCTCCTGTCTCGCCGAGGGCGCGGACCAGATCTTCGCCGACGTGGTGCTCGACCTGGGCGGGCTCCTGGAAGTGATCGTCGTCGCCGAACGGCACCACCTCACGCTCGCCCCCGCGCACAGGGCGTCCTACGGACGCCTGCTCGGCCGGGCCGGGGCGGTCAGGCGGCTCCCGTTCTCCTTTCCCTCGCCCGAGATCTACGCGGAAGCGAACAGGGAACTGCTGGAAGGGGCGGATCTGATGGTGGCCGTATGGGACGGTCGTCCGGAAAACGGGGTCGGGGGGACGGCGGAGGTCGTACGGGAGGCGCGGAACCGGAGGATCGAGGTGCGGGTGCTGTGGCCGGTCGGCGCGACGCGGGCGAGCGCGGGGGTCTCCCGTGACAACCAACCCATTCCCTGAGATGAAGGCGATCCCGGAGTCCCAGCTGCCGGCGCTCTACCGCGCGGCCGACAGGGGCGCCGTGGTCGGGCAGCGGAGGCTGATGAGGGCCACCGTCCTGCGCCTGGGCTCGCTGGTCGCGGCGGCCACGTTCGGCTCCTTCAGCCTGGACAGCGGGAGGCTGGACATAGCGGCGGTGCTGTCCGCGACGGCCCTCGCGACGGCGCTGGTGACGGACGTCTACCTCCTCACCATGCGCCCCGACCGCCAGTGGCACGAGGCCAGGACGACCGCGGAGTCCGCCAAGACCCTCGCGTGGCGCTACCTGGTGGGCGGGGAGCCCTTCGGCCTCCACGAGGACGAGGAGAAGACGGACCGGCTGCTGCACCACAGGTACTCCGAGATCACGAACGGCATCCACGAGTTCGCGCCGGTTCCGCCGGACGACGGCGCCGCGCAGGTGACCGAGGTGATGCGCGCCGTCCGGGCCCTGCCCCTGGACGAGCGCAGGCGCCACTACGCGGTCGGCCGCATCTACGACCAGCGGTCGTGGTACACCGCCAAGGCCATCCACCACGACAACCGGGCGGCGCGCTGGTCGGTGGCCCTGGCCGCGATGGAGGCCCTCGGCCTGGTCGGCGCGGTGCTGAACGCGGGACAGGTCATCAACCTGGACCTCCCCGGGATCATCGCCGCCGCCGCGGCCGCGGGGGTCGCGTGGCTGCAGACCAGGCAACACCAGAATCTGGCCGCCTCCTACTCCGTCACCGCCCTGGAGCTCGGGGACATCGCGTCGAGGCTGGACCGGCCCAGCACGGAGCGGGAGTGGGCGCGCTTCGTCGAGGAGACGGAGAAGATCCTCTCCCGCGAGCAGATGCTGTGGTGGGGCTCCCACAACTGACAGGTGCGCCCGGCCACCCCTCACCCGCGCCCTGGAAACGGGAGCCGGAGGGGCGACGCGAACGCCTCAGGTGGCCGTACGCGGACGGGCGCCCCCGGTCAGGCGGACTCTCTGATCACCAGGGTCGGTTCGAAGATCCGTGAGGTCACCGGGTGGTCCGGGTGCTCGATGTGGGTGAGCAGCAGTCGTCCCATCTCGGCGGCCATGTCCTCGACGGGGTGGCGGACGGTGGTGAGCGGCGGGCGGCAGGCCAGTGCCGCGCTGCTGTCGTCGAAACCCACCATGGCCACGTCGCCGGGCACGCTACGCCCGTGCTGGCGCAGCACCAGCAGGGCGCCCTGGGCCATCAGGTCGTTGGCCGCGAAGACGCCGTCGATGTCGGGATGCTCGGCGAGCAGCCGTTCCATCGCCACCTCGCCGCTGTGGAGGGTGAAGTTGCCCTCGGCGCAGGGGATGTAGGGATGGCCGTGCACGGCCATCGCCTCCTGGAAGCCCGCCAGGCGGTCCTGGCTGGCCGGTACGTCGAGCGGGCCGGAGATGGTCGCCAGCCTGCGGCAGCCCCGGGCGACGAGATGGTCGGCGGCCAGCTTTCCCCCGGCCCGGTGCCCGACGTCGACGTAGCTGATCGGGATCGGCCTGGCCGGTCTGGCGAAGAGCACCGCGGGCAGCGAGGCGTCGGCGAGCAGCTTGGGCAGCGTGTCCTCGGCGCTGATGGAGACCAGGATGGCCCCGTCGACGTTGCCCCGGCGCAGGTAGGTGATGACCTGGTCGCGGGTCTCCGGGGTGTCGGCGAACATCAGGATCGGGTAGATGCCCAGCGGGCGCAGGAAGCCGACGACCCCTCCGGCCACCCGCCCGAAGAACGGGTCGGCGAAGACGTGGCCGGGGAACGGGCTCTCCTCGCTGCTGCCCGCCCCGGAGACGATCAGGGCGATCGTCCCCGTACGCCGGGTGACCAGGGAGCGCGCCGCCTGGTTGGGGACGTAGCCGGTGAGGGCGATCGCCTGCTTGACCTTCTCCTGGATCGCGAGATCGACATTGCGGATCCCGTTGATCACGCGCGAGACCGTGGCGCGGGAGACTCCTGCCGCCCGCGCCACATCCTCCAAGGTCGGGGGTGCCGACACTCGCGGTAGGCCTTCGCTCATAGGGCTTTTATAGCACAGCGAGAGAGCGCTCTCCCGAGAGGTCTCGCGAGGTCGGCGGCTCCGTGCCGAGGAGCACCGGGGCGCTCAGCGGCAGGTCGGCGGCCGAGCGTCCGGCGAGCACCGTGAAGGCGCCCTCCTCGGCCCGCCAGGCGTGGTGCTCGGCCGACCAGTGCCGGAAGGCCCGTGCCGGGACGTCCACCGTGACCTCGACGACCTCGCCGGGTCCCGCGTCGGCGAGGGCGTATCCGGCCAGCCAGCGCGCGGGACGGGTCACGCCCGTCTCCGGCCGGGACAGGTAGACCTGGACGACCTCGCGACCGGCGCGCTCCCCGGTGTTGCGCAGCCGCACCCGGACGGGCAGCGGGCCGTCCGGGGAGACGTCCCAGGGCACGGAGACGTCCTCGTAGGACCAGGTGGTGTATCCGAGACCGTGCCCGAACCAGTACGCGGGCGGCGCGGGCCGCCGCAGCCAGGCGCGGTACCCGATGTCGAGGCCCTCGGCGTAGGTGAGCGTCCCGTCCTCCGGGACGGTGGAGACGAGCGCCCGGTCGGCCCAGGTCGTGGGCAGCCGGCCACCGGGTTCCGCCCGGCCGAACAGGACGTCGGCGAGGCCGTGCCCCGCCTCCTGCCCGGGGAACCAGCTCAGGAGGACGGCCGCCACCTCCTCGCGCCACGGCAGCAGCATGGGACCGCCGGAGTTGACGACCACGACGGTCGCCGGGTTGGCCGCGGCCACCGCGCGGACCAGCTCGTCCTGGCGTCCGGGCAGCTCCAGGTGCGTACGGTCGGCGCCCTCGTTCTCGATCTCCTCCGTGGAGCCGACCACGACGACGACGACGTCGCAGGTACGGGCGAGCTCGACCGCGGCTGCCAGCTCGACCTCGTCGGCGCGCCGGGGCGGGTCCGCGGCCAGGACCGAGGCGATCCCGCTGCCGGGGTCGAGCCGCCGCCGGGAGACGAGCTCCACGTCCCGGCCCGCCGTCACGGGGAACCGGGCACGCCGGTACGGCGGGGACAGGTGCACGGTGGCGGGGTCGTCGGTGTCGCGCTCCACCTCCTCGTCGACCAGGACGTGGCCGTCCGCCTCCAGCCGGACGTGGCCCCATCCGGCGACGGCCAGCTCCCAGAGCCCGTCCACCTCCGGGCTCAGCAGGGCGCGGATCTCGACGGTCGCGGCGGCGTCGATCCGGGCGGGTTCCAGGATGCGGCCGGTGAGCCGGTGCTCGGCGTGGATCTCCTCCCCCGCGGCGTCCAGCAGCCGGACCAGGACGCCGGGCTCGCCGGTCAGGGGGTCGCGGGCGTTGTCCGTGCCCAGCGGGGTCGGCCGGTCGTCGAGGTGCGGGCCGGGGCCGTGGAGCACCTCCGCCGTACCGGACAGCGCCTCGCGGATGCCGTCGAGGGGGGACACGACGGACTCGGGGTACACGCCCGCGCTGCCGCCTCCCTGGATCCGGGGGGTGGCGGCGTTCGGGCCGAGCACGGCGACCCTGCGCAGGCGCGAGGGGTCCAGGGGGAGCAGCGGGCCCTCGTTGCGCAGCAGGACGGTGCTCGCGGCGACGGCCCGGCGCAGCAGCGTACGGGCGGACGCGCGCCCGTCCCCTTCCCCTTCCTCCGCGTCGCGCTCTCCCGGCTCAAGGCGTTCTCCCCGCTCAGGGTGTCCTTCCCGCGCGATGTGCTCTCCCCCGCCGGGGAGGGCGGGCGAGGGGTCGGTGGCGAGGTCCAGCGCGCCGACCCGGTAGGCCAGCCGGAGCAGGCGCCGGACCTTGTCGTCGATCGCGGCCTCCGGCACCT
Organism: Streptosporangium sp. NPDC002524; assembly: GCF_040295985.1. NCBI lineage: Bacteria > Bacillati > Actinomycetota > Actinomycetes > Streptosporangiales > Streptosporangiaceae > Streptosporangium > Streptosporangium sp. NPDC002524. Next base: position 200,172 of record NZ_JBEOWK010000018.1, read on the forward strand.
CGCCCGCGCGTACCGCGGCGACCAGCGCCTCCCCCCAGGTGCCCTCGGGACCCGGCATCGCGAGGTCCTGCGCGGCGCGACCGGCGGGAACGGTGGAGCGGACGCCACCCCAGTCCGACACGACCACCCCGTCGAACCCCCAGGCCCCCTTGAGCGGGTCGGCCAGGAGAGGGCTCTCCGACATCGTGGTCCCGTTCACCCCGTTGTAGGCGGACATGACGACCCAGACACCCGCCTCCACCGCGGCCTCGAACGGCGCCAGGTACAGCTCGCGCAGGGTCCGCTCGTCGACGCGGGCGTCAAGGGTGAGCCGTTCGGTCTCGGAGTCGTTGGCGACGTAGTGCTTGGCGGTGGCCGCCACCCCGCCCGCCTGGATGCCCCGGACGCAGGCGGCGCCGATCCTGCCGGTCAGCAGGGGGTCCTCGGAGTAGCACTCGAAGTGGCGCCCGCCGAGCGGCGAGCGGTGCAGGTTGAGCGTCGGGGCGAGCAGGACGTCCACGCCCTTGCGGCGCGCCTCGTCGGCGAGCAGCCCGCCCAGCAGCTCCACCAGGTCGTCGTCCCAGGTGGCGGCCAGCGCGGTCGCGGAGGGCAGGGTGAGGGAGGTGCTCCGCTCGTCCCAGCCCTCCCCGCGCACGCCGACCGGGCCGTCGGAGGTGACCATGGCCCGCAGCCCGATGCCCGGCTCCGCGTGGGTGGACCACACGGTCGCGCCGGTGAGCAGCCGCACCTTGCGTTCCAGGTCCAGTTTCTCCACCAGCCGGTCGAGCTCGTCGATGCCCACGTGTGTTTCCCTTCGCTGTCGGAGAGCGCTCTCCAGTACGTCACGGCGGGTCCCGCGCTGTCAATGTCCGGGAAATGTCCGGGAGCGGACATGCCCCGTACCGGGAAAAGGCCCCGTGTCGAGAAAAAGGCCCCGTGTAGAGAAAAGGCCGGGAAAAGCACGTGCCCGGCCCCGGCCCTCGGGTGCCGGAGTCCGGGGCACCCGAGGCCGGAGCCGGGCACGTGCGGTCAAGGAGGGTCGGGGAGGGTCAGGGAGGGTCGGGAAAGGTCAGGGGAGCTCGAAGTTCTCCGTGAGGGCGGCGCCGCGGTGCGGCTTGTACAGGTCGTAGCCGCGCGGGTTGCACTGGAGGCCGCCGTTGATGCAGTGGGTCACCAGGGCGTCCAGGATGGCGGGGTTGTCCCAGGCGTTGAAGAAGTCGTAGTGCCAGGTGTAACCGCGCCCGCTGGCCAGCCGCGCCTGCGACAGGTCACCGCTGGCGGGGAAGGCGATCTTGAACTCCAGCATCGGCACCGCCACCGGGTGGCTGGGCGGGCAGTAGCCGCTGACGGGGTAGGACATGTGGGTCTTGTGGTTGGCGCTGTCGAGGTTGACGCCGTCCCAGCAGCTCGGGGCCTGGTAGCGGACGTTCACCTGGCTGCCCGCCACGCAGGAGGTCGGGATGTCCCAGCTCTTGGAGATGTCGCCGCACTCGAAGCCCTCGACGGCGCCCGGGGAGTCGCGGAACTCGGCGAGCGTCGCGGTCGGGCTGCCGACGACGAAGCGCAGGCCCTGCGGGAAGGGCTGCACCTCCCAGTAGTTGAGGATGCCCGACTTGTAGTAGATGACCTGGTTGCCGGTCGGCTCGATCAGCTGGCTGCCCTTGTAGAAGCTCGGGAACCAGTAGGCCGACCTGTCGTGCGGGTTGGTGCACGAGGTGCCGCCGCCGAGGAGCGACGACTGCGTGCTGTGCGCGTTGGTCGTCCTGTTGCCGACGAAGGTGTGCATGTGCGAGGCGCCGGGCAGGCCGGGGTAGATGATCGGGTCGTCGGGCCGGTTCGCCGTCGGGGAGCAGTTGGCCTGGAACTCGTGGTGCGTCACCTCGTCGGTGAACGTCGGCTTCGGCCTCGGGGTGACCGGGGAGCCGCCGGTGCCGTACACCTTGAACTCCCACAGCGAGTAGCCGTAGCCGGTGCCCCGGGCGGTGCCGTACAGCCGCACGTACCGGCCCGAGCCCGAGACGTTGAGGGTCTGGGTGCCGCCGGTGCCGGTGGTGGTCGAGTAGACGTCGGTCCAGGAGGACCCGTTGGCCGAGGTCTGGATCTTGAACGACCTGCCGTACGCGCCCTCCCAGTTGAGGACGACCTGGGAGATCGTCGCGCTGCCGCCCAGGTCGACCTGGAGCCACTGCGGGTCGGCGGCTGCGCTGGCCCAGCGGGTCGCGGTGTTGCCGTCGAAGGCGGCGCCGGCGCCGTAGCCGCCTCCCTCCGAGGAGGAGGCGGTCGCGGGCCGGCTCTGGGAGATCAGGCCGTCCGCCGCGCTGGCCGGGGAGATGATCGCCAGACCGGCCGCGACCAGCGCGGTGATCGTGGCGGCGACCAGTCCCAGGCGGAATCTGACGGGACTTCGGGATGGGCGCATTGCCTCTCCTTCAGTGGGGGGTGGCCGTTGGGAACGGCACAGGGAGAGCGCTCTCCTACGAGGTTGATCCTCCCTGTTGCGAATTGTCAAGACGGCGGCCAACCCAATCTGAAACCCGCCGTTCACGTCACCGACACAGGGGCGCGCCCGTCTTCTCACCGTGAACGCGTCGGCGGACGTGCGAGAAGGTGGGCTTTGAAGGGATATGTCCACTGGGAAGAAGTTTCCGGTGCGTGAGCAGCGCGTTTCGACCTCATGAGAAGTAGGGCCTTGACACCGCTCGATCCCCGGGAGCACCCTCGGTTACGGAGAGCGCTCTCCCCCCTCGCCGTCCCCTGGCGGGCATCCCCCTTTCGAGGAGAGATCGTGTATCCAGCTCGTAGTTCGGGCCGCTTCCGGTTAGGCCTGGTCATCGCCGCCCTGGCGGCACTGGTCCTGTCCGGCCTGGCGTTCACCGGCCCCGCCGCGGCGGCCGACGGCCTGCTGTCGCAGGGCAAGACGGCGACGGCCTCGTCGTCCGAGGGCGCCGGTTACGTCGCGTCGTTCGCCGTCGACGGGAACCTGACCGGCACCCGGTGGGCCAGCGCGTTCAGCGACCCGCAGTGGCTCCAGGTCGACCTCGGCGAGACGGCCACGATCAGCCGGGTGGTGCTGACCTGGGAGTCCGCGTACGGCCGGGCCTTCAAGATCCAGACGTCGGCCAACGGCTCGTCCTGGACCGACGTCTACTCGACCACCACCGGCGCCGGCGGCACCCAGACCCTGGACGTGACCGGTTCGGGCCGGTACGTACGGATGCACGGCACCGCCCGGGGCACCGGCTACGGCTACTCGCTGTGGGAGTTCCAGGTCTACGGCAGCACGGGCGGCCCCCAGGAGCCGGAGGAGCCCGAGGAGCCCGGCGCCTGGACCGATGTGTGGCAGGACGACTTCAACGGCCCGGCCGGCACCTCCCCCTCGGCCGCGAACTGGATCCTGCGCACCGGCACCTCCTACCCCGGCGGCGCCGCGAACTGGGGCACCGGCGAGGTCGAGACCATGAGCGCCTCGACGGCGAACGTCTACCTCGACGGCACCGGCAACCTGAACATCAAGGCGATCAAGGACGGCGCGGGCAACTGGACCTCCGGCCGGATCGAGACCCAGCGCACCGACTTCGCGCCGCAGCCGGGCGAGCTGCTCAGGTTCAGCGCCCGGCTCAAGCAGCCCGACGTCGCGAACGCCCTGGGCTACTGGCCCGGCTTCCGCGCGACCGGCGCCGCCTACCGCGGCAACTACAACAACTGGCCGTCCGTCGGCGAGACCGACATCATGACCGGCGTCAACGGCCGCAACCAGCTGGCCAACACCCTGCACTGCGGCACCGCGCCCGAGGGCGTGTGCAACGAGTACAACGGCCGGACCAGCGGTTTCGCCACCTGTGACGGCTGCCAGACCGGCTACCACGAGTACGCCCAGGTCATCGACCGCACCAAGACCGACGAGGAGATCCGCTTCTACCTCGACGGCAGGCAGACCTGGGTCGTGCGCCAGAGCCAGGTCGGCGTCACCGCGTGGCGGGCGGCCCTGCACCACGGCTTCTACCTCCGCCTCGACCTCGCCATCGGCGGCTCGCTGCCCAACGCGCTCGCGGGCGGCACGACGCCGACCGCCGCCACCACCTCCGGCGGCGTGCTCAGCGTCGACCGGATCTCGGTCGCCCGGCAGGCCGGCACCGTCCCCGCCGCGATGACCGACCCGGCGACCCCGGCCGGGCCGAGCGTCGTCAGGGTGACCGGCACGCAGGGCAACTGGCAGCTCCAGGTGAACGGCGCCCCGTACGTGGTCAAGGGCCTGACCTACGGCCCGCCGCAGGCCGCGGCCGACGGCTACATGCGCGACCTCAAGAACATGGGCGTCAACACGATCCGCACCTGGGGCGTCGACGACACCCACACCCCGACGCTGCTCAACAGGGCGGCCCAGCAGGGCATCAAGGTCGTCGTCGGGCACTGGCTCAACCAGGGCGCCGACTACGTCAACGACACCGCGTACAAGACCAGCGTGAAGAACGAGATCGTCGCCCGTGTCAACGCCCTCAAGAACCATCAGGGCGTGCTCATGTGGGACGTCGGCAACGAGGTCATCCTCACCATGCAGGACCACGGCCTTCCGGCCGACGTGGTCGAGCAGCGGCGGGTGGCGTACGCGAAGTTCGTCAACGAGGTGGCACAGGCGATCCACGCCGCCGACCCCAACCACCCGGTCACCTCCACAGACGCGTACACCCACGCGTGGACCTACTACAAAGCCCACTCCCCCGCCCTCGACCTGCTCGCGGTCAACTCCTACGGCGCCATCCACACCGTCAAGCCGGACTGGATCAGCGGCGGGTACACCAAGCCGTACATCGTCACCGAGGCCGGGCCCGACGGCGAGTGGGAGGTTCCCAACGACGTCAACGGCGTGCCCAACGAGCCGACCGACCTGCAGAAGCGGGACCAGTACACCGCGAGCTGGAACGCGATCAAGGGTCACCCGGGCGTCGCGCTCGGCGCGACCGAGTTCCACTACGGCCTGGAGAACGACTTCGGCGGGGTGTGGCTTAACACCACCACCGGCGGCTGGCGCAGGCACGGCTACCACTCGCTCAAGGCGGCCTACACCGGGCAGCCCTCGGCGAACACCCCTCCGGAGATCACCTCGATGACGGTCGGCTCGCAGACCGCCGTCCAGGCCGGGAAGACCTTCACCGTCGAGGTCGCCGCGACCGACCCGAACAGCGACCTGATCCGCTACAACCTGATGTTCAGCAACAAGCACGTCAACGGCAACCGAGGCTTCGGCAACGTCAGGTTCGTCCAGACCGGCCCCGGCAGGTTCACGGTGACCGCGCCCGAGCAGATGGGCGTGTGGAAGGTGTACGTGTACGCCTTCGACGGGCACGGCAACGCGGGCATCGAGCAGCGGTCCTTCCGCGTCGTCCCGCCGACGGTCGCGGGCACCAACGTGGCGCTCGGCAAGCCGACCACCGCCTCCTCCTACCAGCCGACCGGCGACGGCGGCCCGTTCACCGCGAACCGGGCCACCGACGGCAGCTTCACCTCCCGCTGGGCCAGCGAGTGGGCCGACCCGCAGTGGATCCAGGTGGACCTCGGCGCGACCACCGCGGTCAGGCACGTCCAGCTCGGCTGGGAGGGCGCGTACGGCAGGGCGTACCAGATCCAGACCTCCACCAACGGCTCGACCTGGACCACCGTCCACTCGACCACGACCGGCGACGGCGGGTTCGACTCGGTCGACCTCAACGCGTCGGCCAGGTACGTCCGGGTGAACCTCACCCAGCGCGGCACGGCGTACGGCTACTCGCTGTGGGAGTTCGGCGTCTACAGCTAGGCACGTTTCAGGCACAGCGGCGCGTCCGTGGGCAGGGGACGGGGGTCTCCTGCCCGCGGACACACGGCCCTTCCGAGATACGCGGAGGCAGGCCCTTCGCTGGTACACGGATGCCCGGCCCGGGAACCTGCTCCCGGACCGGGTGTCCGGCTCTTCACCCCGGAGCGCCCCGACGGTGTGAAACGCGGCTCTCAGAGCGCCCCGACGTACACCCAGCCGCCCGCGTTCCTGGCGAAGCGGCTGTGCTCCTCCATGTGGCCCGGCTCGCCGCGCTCGACGTAGTGGGCGCGGAAGCGGACGGTGCCCTCGGTGTGGAAGGAACTGCCGCCGGTCGTCTCCAGCACCTCCAGGCGGGTCCACCGGACCGAGCCGTCGAGCTCGACGGCCGATGGACGCGTCGACGGATGCCAGGTGCGGAGAAGATACTCGGCGTCCCCGACGCTGAAGGCGCTGAACCTCGACCGCATCAGCGCCTCGGCCGTCGTCGCGGACGCCGTCCCACGGTGCAGCCGCCCGCAGCAGTCCCCGTACGGCGTGGGCAGCCCGCACGGACACGAGGCTCCGGGCGCGGGGGCGGAACGGGCTCGGGGTCGTGGATCACGTCGTGGCACGTCCCCAGTATGCCCGCGCACCCCGCCGGATCCGTGTTCCCGTGCCCGCCCAGGCCCGGTGACCCGACCGGGTCCGTTCCGGGACTCGCCAGGCGGGCGAGGAGGCTCCGAAAGGTTGGCCAGACAGGGGCTGCCCCTCTCCGGGAGGCGTCTCGTCGTGCTCGGTCCCGGCCCGATGACCTACGAGACATGCTCCTGACACTCGTCACCGGTGTCGAAGAAGGTGCTGAGGTATTCCTCCGGTTCGAGGTCACTGTCCCTGATGAGGGAGAAGACCTCCGTGCCCGGCTCGATCACGTCATCCGGCAGCCGGTACGCCTGGGCCAGGCCCAGATACCGCATCGCCTCATCCGAGCCGTACTCCGCCGCCTCGCGCTCCGCCATCACGATGGCCTGGTCGAACGAGGCGGTCCTCCACAGCGTGACCCGTTCCTCGTAGACGTCACGCGGCGGCTCCCAGCGGAAGACGCATCGGACGGAGTACCAGCCGGTGTCGGGTGAAGATCTCACCCGACCATGATGCCGGACGGCAGGCCTGTCCGGTTTCCGATGAAACAGCGACGGAACGAGGCACCGCCTCCGCCGCCGCCGATACCCCCGTTTCTCGTTGTCCCGCCCGATGGTCAGGACGTCCGATGGCCAAGCCGACCGACGATCAGAACGGCCGATGATCAGAACGGCCAACGATCAGGATGGCCGATGGTCAGGCCGACCGACATCAGAACGGCCGACGATCAGGACGGCCGATGGTCAGGCCAGAGCCCCGTGGCCGTCACCGCCTCCTCCGGAGACGAGATGTGCCTGACCCCGGCGACCGGACGCCCCTCCCCGTCGAGGATCCGCCAGCCGCCGAGCTGGACCACGGGGACACGCCCGCGACGCATCGCGAACGCCAGCTCGGACAGCGTCCCCCACGACCCACCGACGACGATCACGGCGTCACCCGAATTGACGATGACGGTGTTCCGCGCCTCCCCGACACCGGTCGGGATCACGATGGAGAGATTCGGATCGGCGCCCTCCCTGTCCGTCCGGGACAGGATGCCGACCACCGTCCCACCCGCCGACCGCGCACCGGCCGCCACCGCGGCCATCACCCCGCCGTAACCACCGCAGATCACCACCGCACCGCGCTCCGCCAGCAACCGCCCGACCTCGCGGGCGTTGGACTCGTCCTCACCCGTACAGTCACGCGGACCGCACACCGCCACCTGAATCGTCACGCTGGGATCCTGCCCGCGAGCGACGACCGGCGATCGGGAATCCGAGGTGGATGCCTGCCGCACCGCTCACCCCGCGACGGCTGAGACCGGAGAGTGTCAGCGGCGACCGGCGTATGACCACGATGAACCGCAGCCGAGGCCGCCGGCGTTCAGCGGGGGACGACCTGCGCCCGCACCCCCGGCAGGTCGTCGAACGCGGCGGACGAATCCATCGTGATCACGATCCTGGCGGTGGCGGCCGCCGTCGCGGCGATCAGCAGGTCGTACGCTCCCCGTGTCTTGCCCGAACGGCGCACCTGCGCCATGAGACGAGCGTGAACCCTGGCGACGTCCACCGTGTACTCCTCGACCGGGATCAACGCCAGAACCTCGTCCACGAAGGCCTGTCGCCCGGGACGGCGCGCCTCATCCGCCAGCTCAACGCCGACGAGCAGCTCGGCCACGGTGATCGCGGCGACCGCCACGTCGTCGGCATCCCCGATCACCGCGTCCACGGAGGCCCTGCCCCGCTCCGCCGCGATCAGCACGCCGGTGTCCAGGATCAGGCGTCGGGCCACGCGCTCCTCATCTCGTCGTCGACGGCCTCCCGGGCCGCCGCGACATCGGCCGCGAAATCGGCGTCCAGCGTCCCTTCGGCTCTGGCCAGGAAGGCTTTGACCATACGTCCGGGCGCGGTGGGCGCGGGACCGATCACCGCGATCCGCTTACCTCCCCGGGTGACCACGATCGTCTCCCCTCGCTCCGCCTCGTCCAGAACGGTCGCGAAACTTCGCGATGCCTCGGTGGCAGTCATCACCTTCACAGAATCAGATTATCTGATTCTGTGAAGATTCGTCATGGCAGAGTGGTGGACCTCCTCAGGAGATGCCCAGATAGCGGGCCACGCGGGGAAGCCTGCGAGCGAATTCCACCTCGTCGTCGAGATCCCATTCCTCCCCGTCGAAAGCCGCGCCGACGAGAGGGAACCTCGCATCGACTCCCCGGGCGCTCACGGCTTCCCCCAGATGCGCCGCGTCCATGCCCGTGGCCTTCTCGTAGGGACCGAACGTCACGTAGCCGAGGAGCTCGAACTCCGGTTCCTCCTCCGCCGACCACACGGGGAACTCGTCGTCGGCGAGTCTCGTGCGACGCAGCTCCAGCAGGCGCAGGAATTCGGGCAGTTCGATCACACGATCCGCACCGGCCGCCACTTGCTCGAACGCCGTGCGTCCCAGGCTCACGAGCCATTTCACGAAGTACTCGAAGCCGTCCAGCGATCCCCAGCCGATGAGGAGGCGGTACACCGCGTACAGGTCCCAGGTGCAGAGGCGGCTCGTCGCGGAGGCCCACCACATCGCGAAGTCGACGATCTCCTCGGCCGAACACCGGGAAAGCTCGTCGTCCAGCCAGGCGAGGCGCTCCTGTCTGGTGCCGGTCTCCCGGCCGGACCGCTCGATCAGTTCCCAGAAGGCGTCCTCGTCCATGAGAGGTGATCTTGGCATTCACGAGCACCCGTGTACACGTCCGCGGCGCGTGGAACCCTCACAGAGAGAACCCTCACGAGAAGAGGGCCCCTCCCGAGATCCATCCAGCACGTGCGAAACCCGGTCCGCGGGCATGGCCCGGACCGGGTTTTCGCTGGTCAACGGTCTACTTCACAAGCCGCCCGGCCGTCAGCGCCCGTTGGCCCCGGGGCGGCGGCGTCAGCGGTCGGGGGTGACGAACTCGGGCTGGTCGAGCACGCGCAGCCAGTTCCCGTCCGGCTGGCGGCGTACGACCTGGGCCCGGGCGCCGGCCCCGTCCCCGGGCGGTGTCGAGGTGAGTGCGATGTCCCCGTTGACCAGCGTCGGCAGCGGCCGCTCCGGCTCGAAGCGAGGCCGGTTCGCCAGCACCTTCTCCCACAGCGCCTGGATCGCCGCGCGCCCCACGGTCTGGCTGCCCGGCGGGTACGCGAGCACCGCGTCCTCCTCGTACAACGCCGCCACCCCGGCCGCGTCTCCGGCGTTCGAGCGCTCGACGAACAGCCGGGTGATGTCCTCCGGCCGCATGGCCTTCTCATACTCAGTCATGAAATTTCCTCTCTTTCCGGCCTCCAGCCTGCCCACCTCCGAAGTAGAAGTCCAACAGCTAGTTCTGATGACATCTAGAATCTGCAGTCATGGAACTGAGGCAGCTCGAATACTTCGTCGCGGTCGCCGAGGAGCGGAGCTTCACCCGAGCCGCCGAACGGGTGCGCATCAGCCAGTCCGGCGTCAGCGCCCAGATCCGCCGCCTCGAACGCGAGCTCGGCGCCGAGCTGTTCGACCGTTCGGCCCGCGCGGCCACCCTCACCGTCGCCGGCGAGGCGGCGCTCGGACACGCCCGCGCCGCGCTGGCCGCCGCCGGGGCGGTCGGCCAGGCGGTGGGGGAGGTCACCGGCCTGATCACGGGACGGCTCACGGTCGGCATGGTGATCGGCTGCACGGTCACGCCGCTGTTCGACGCGCTGGCCGCCTTCCACGCGGCGCATCCCGGCGTGGAGCTCTCCATGATCGAGGACAACTCCGACCGGCTCGTGGAGGCCGTCCGCGACGGCACCGTCGACCTGGCGCTCATCGGCACCGCCACCGCCACGCACGAAGGACTGGAGACGCTGACGATCATCAGCGAACGGCTCGTCGCCGCGGTGCCGCCCGGCCATCCGCTGGCCAAGGGCCGGGCGGTCACCACCCTGCGCGACCTGAGCGAACATCCGATCGTGTGCATGCCGCCGGGCACCGGCCTGCGCACCCTGTTCGACGAGGTGTGCGCGGCGCGGGGCCTGCGCCCGGTCATCTCCCTGGAGGCCAGCGCCGCCGACGCCATCGCCGACCTGACCGTGCGCGGGCTCGGCGTGGCGGTGCTGAGCGAGTCGATGGCCGCGCGCTACCGCGACCGGCTCACCACCCTGCTCGTCGACGACGTCGAGGCGCCCGCCCTGCTCTCCCTGGTCTGGCGGAACGCGAACAGCCCGGCGGTACGCGAGATGCTGCGTCGCGGCCGCCGCGCGTTCGCGGGAGATCGCGCCGTCTCACGCTGACCCGGGGAGCGCGCATGGCGCCGCCCGGTGTCCTTCGATCTCCTCGATGTCGAAAGCCAGATCACCGCCTCACTTGAGGAGCTGCCGGGCCATCACCATGCGCTGGATCTGGTTCGTGCCCTCGTAGATCTGGGTGATCTTCGCGTCGCGCATCATGCGCTCGACCGGGTAGTCGCTGGTGTAGCCGTACCCGCCCAGGAGCTGGACGGCGTCGGTGGTGATCTCCATGGCGGCGTCGGAGGCGGCGCACTTGGCGGCGCTGGAGAGGAAGGTGAGGTCCTTCCGCGGCTCGCCGTGCATGGCCAGCTCGGACCTGGCCGCGGCGGCGTAGGTGAGCTGGCGGGCGGCCTCCAGCTTCATGGCCATGTCGGCGACCATGAACTGGACGCCCTGGAAGTCGGCGACGGCCTTGCCGAACTGCCTGCGCTCCTTGACGTAGCCGATCGCGTAGTCCAGCGCGCCCTGGGCGATGCCGAGCGCCTGGGCGGCGATGGTGATGCGGGTGTGGTCCAGGGTGGCCAGGGCGGTCTTGAAGCCGGTGCCGGGCTCGCCGATCATCCGGGACGCGGGGATCCGCACGTTCTCCAGGATGACCTGCCGGGTCGGGGAGCCCTTGATGCCGAGCTTGCGCTCCTTCGCCCCGAAACTGACGCCCTCGTCGCCCTTCTCCACGACGAACGCGGAGATGCCCCTCGCCCCGGCGCCCGGCTCGGTGACGGCCATCACCGTGTAGTACTCCGAAACCCCGGCGTTGGTGATCCACATCTTGGCGCCGTCGAGCACGTAGTGGTCGCCGTCGAGGACCGCGCGGGTCTTCATCGCGGCGGCGTCGCTGCCCGCCTCGGCCTCCGAGAGGGCGTACGAGAACATCGCGTCACCTCCCGCGACCGGCGTGAGGTAGCTCCGCTTGAGCTCCTCGGAGGCCGAGAGCAGCAGCGGGACGGTGCCGAGCTTGTTGACGGCGGGGATCAGCGAGGACGAGGCGCAGGCCCGCGCCACCTCCTCGATGACGATCACCGTCGCGAGGGCGTCGGCACCGGCGCCCCCGTACTCCTCGGGGATGTGCACGGCGTGCAGATCCGCCGCGACGAGCGCCTTGTAGCTGTCCGCCGGGAACTCCGAGGTCTCGTCGGCCGCCGCGGCGTGAGGGGCGATCTTCTCGTCAGCGAGGGCGCGGACTGTCTCGCGGAGCATCTCGTGCTCCTCGGGCAGTGCGTAGAGAGGGTAGCTCATGGGCAAATAGTAGGACGTCCAACAAAACCTGGAGCGCTCCACCCCAGGTGATATGTACCCCGGCGTTTGCGCAGGTGGCAAAGTTGAAGCGCCAGATGCCGGTACCCTGTCGGCAAAGAATCGGGCAGAACCGAAAGGAGCACCAGTGGCCTACCGCCTGACGATGGTGGGAACCGGATACCTCGGTGCGACGACGTCCGCGTGCATGGCCGAGCTGGGCTTCGAGGTCCTCGGTCTCGACATGGACGCGGAGAAGATCGACCGGCTGCGGGCCGGCGACCTGCCCATCTACGAACCCGGTCTGCAGGAGATCCTGCGGCGCAACCTGGCCAACGGCCGGCTGCGCTTCACCACCTCGTACGAGGAGGCCGCGGCCTTCGGCGACGTGCACTTCCTGTGCCTGGGCACCCCCCAGAAGCCGGGAGAGTACGCGGCCGACGTCTCCTACCTGGACGCCGCGATCGAGTCCCTCGCCCCCCACCTGGACCGCGAGTGCCTGGTCGTCGGCAAGTCGACCGTCCCGGTCGGCACCGCGCAGCGCCTCGCCGACAAGCTGGCCAGGCTCGCCCCCATCGGCGCGGGCGCCGAGCTGGCCTGGAACCCGGAGTTCCTCCGGGAGGGCTTCGCGGTGAAGGACACGCTGCACCCCGACCGGATCGTGCTCGGTGTCGCCTCCGACCGGGCCGAGAAGGTCATGCGGGAGGTGTACGCCTCCATGCTGGGGATGGGCACCCCGATGGTGATCACCGACTACCCCACGGCCGAGCTGGTCAAGGTGGCCGCCAACGCCTTCCTCGCCACGAAGATCTCCTTCATCAACGCGATGGCCGAGGTCTGCGAGGCCGCCCACGCCGACGTCAAGCAGCTGTCGCTGGCGCTGTCCTTCGACGACCGTATCGGCGGCAAGTTCCTCAACCCCGGCCTCGGCTTCGGCGGCGGCTGCCTACCCAAGGACATCCGCGCCTTCATGGCCCGCGCCGGGGAGCTCGGCGCCGACCAGGCGCTGACCTTCCTGCGGGAGGTCGACGCGATCAACATGCGCCGCCGCGCCCGCATGGTCGACCTGGCCCGCGAGCTGGCCGGGGGCTCCTTCCGGGGCTGCACGGTCGCGGTGCTCGGCGCCGCGTTCAAGCCCAACTCCGACGACATCCGCGACTCGCCCGCCCTGGACGTCGCCGTCAAGATCAGCGAGCAGGGGGGCCGGGTCACCGTCTACGACCCCGTCGCCCAGGAGAACGCCCGCAAGGCCCATCCCGGGCTCTCCTACGGCGCCTCCGCCCTCGACGCGGCCAAGAACGCCCACGTCGTGCTGCTGCTGACCGAGTGGCAGGAGTTCATCGCGATGGATCCCGAGGAGCTGGGGTCCGTGGTGGCCTCCCGCAAGATCGTCGATGGTCGCAACGCCCTCGACGCCGAGACCTGGCGGGCCTCCGGCTGGCACTACCGCGCCCTGGGCCGCCCCTGAGCCCGGCCCTTCTCGTCCGAGCCGGGCCTGTCTGAGCCGGGCCTGCCTGAGCTTGGCTTATCTGAACCCGACCTGCCTGAGCCCGGCTTGTCTGAGCCCGGCCTGTCTGAGCTCGACCTGTCTGAGCTGGGCTTGTCTGAGCTCGACCCGTCTCGTCCGAGCCCGGCCGTCTCTCCGAGACCGGCCTTCCCGTCGTGCGCGCTCTCGTCCCGGACATGACAACGGGTCCCCGGTGGATACCGGGAACCCGCCTGGTAAGCGTCGACTTCTCAGAGATCACGTGGGTCGCCATGGCCTTCTCGCGTCACCAGCCCCAGTACCAGCGGCGCCAGCGACGACGGCGCCAGCGGCGACGACGACGCCAGTAGGGATCGTGGGCGGGCCAGGCCCCTCCCGGGAACATTGGGATACCCATAGGGACGCCCCCCTTTCGCAGTAATCTCTCGGATATGACAATTACTACGATATGGGACATATCCACATAAAACGGACCAACGTGCTTCTAGGTTAGCTATAGAAGCTTTTTGGTGGTCATTACGGTGAGACCACTCCCGCGCGGCGAATGCGCGACGCCTCGCGAAACCACTTCTTTCTTCGCGTTCGACAAAAGGACCTTTACCCTGGCGACGGACCGGCGGCCGCGAGGGCGAGCCCTGTCGTCGGCGCGTCTTTCACCGGCCCGGCCCGGTACGCGCCCCTGGTACGCGCCCCCGGTACGCAGCCCGATCACGGCCACCGGGAAAGCCCTAAGAGACCCGCGACGAGAAGGCCCCGCACCCGGCGGAGGCCTTCTCGTCGTCCCGGTCCCGCCCGGTCAGTTGTCGAACTCGCCGAGCTTCACGCCCCCGACGAAGGCGTCCCACTCCGAGCGGGTGAAGAACAGCTTCGGCCCGTCGGGATTCCTGGAATCGCGCAATACGTAAAGAGAACCCGAACCGGCCTTGTGCCCCTCAGAGGGAGCCTCGACCACGGCCACCTCGACGCAGTTGCCGTCGTCGTCCCCCTCCGGGGCCGCCCTGCGCCAGACGGCCTTGCTGAGGTCTGCTTCCACGTCGTCTCACCTTCGCTGTGTCGGCGGCCGCCCGTCGGGCGGGATCTTCGAGTGGATCGCCTCGCGACGCCGGCACGCCTCCGCCACGTCCGGGAGTAACCCGTGACGTGACCTCCGGCGACGGCCTGGAAAGCGCCGGACTCCACGGACGGCAGCGGCTCCATGGGCGGCGGCTCCACGAACGGCGGGCTCCACGGACACAGTATCCGGACCGCCCACGACGTCCGCAACGACAAAGGCGCCGGGCGTGCGTGTCCGGCACGACCACCGAGATTCAGGAGCGAGGCCGGTGGGGGCCAGGCGCGCGGCGAAGAACGGCGCCAACCTCTGCGGCACGCCCCGAGGGAAGGGCCGTACCCACTTACGGAACAGGCTCTAGTAGTACTTCGTTAGGTTGATTTGATCGTGGGTGCTGGGTTCGGCATGCTGCTCTCGTGGACTTGGGGGAAATCGAGCGGCTGCGGGGTGA
>NZ_JBEOWK010000019.1:0-177110 GCF_040295985.1 Streptosporangium sp. NPDC002524
CGCCGTCACCGCGACCATGACCAGCAACCGCCGCGTCGAGACCGCACTGCGCAACACGCGCCCGAAAGCCGACCCCGCCGACCAGGCCGACCAGGACCCCGCCCAAGAGATCGCTGTGCTAACCACATCCAGGTGACGGCCATCGCTTGCAGGTCACAACACCTCCACCCGCATCGGAACGGTGAAGGCCGTTGCCCCACCGGGCAACGGCCTTCACGCACTCATCTTCCCTCCGCTGAGAGACAGGGGCGATGACCGCAGCCGCTTCGCCGACGCCCGCGCGCGCTCAAGGCCTACGCCGGATCGGCGCTCATCACCCGCGCTTCAGGCGCGCTTCAGGCAAGAGCTTGGTCGTCCACCGCAACGTGAAGAACCAGCGCCTGGCCGCCGTCGGCTACGTGTGGTCCTTCGCCTCCCTGCGAGCACCAGGCCCCAGAGCCCGCTACGACCACCGGCGCGCCGAAGGCGACCGGCACTCCAGCGCGCTACGCGACACCTTCAACCGGATGATCGGATGCCTGTATCACTGCCTGCGGAACAACAAGACCTACAACGAGCTCGTGACCTTCTCGCCACGCCTGGGATCGGCATGTCCTAACTCGGCGAAGAACCGTGCGGCCTGAGCCTTTTCCACTCCGCGATCAAGGACGCGCCAGCCTGACGGAGAGAAAGCAAGGTGCTTGGTGCAGCTTGCCGTAGGCGGCCTCGTCGATCTCTAGCAGGCCGGGTACCGGTCGCGGCTCGATGAGCCGCTCCAAGACGAACCCAGCCGACAGCAGCTCACCCAGGAACGTCTCCAACGGCATGCGCTGGAAACAGATGGAGAACGGGCTGCTTTCGAGAGAAAGTTCGACCCAGTCGTCGGCGTAGTACGAGCCGCCGAAGTGGCGCCAGTCGGCCGCCGGATGGGTCGTCGAGACCAGCAGCCACCCACCGGGCCGCAGCACACGACGCAACTCACCCAGCAGTTGCGTGCGACGGGCGAGGTGGTGGAACACCAACGCGCACACCGCCCCATCGAACGACGCGTCATCGGCGAAGCCCAGCGGCTCCTCCAAATCGTGCAGTCGCAACTCAGCCCGATCACCCACCCGTGCCCGCGCGTGCTCCAGCAGCGTGGCGCTGCCATCGACGCCGACTACCTCCGCGCCGCGTGCCAGCAGGTCGGCCGCGTAGTGTCCGGCTCCGCAGCCAACGTCAAGGATCCTCGCGCCGGCGATGTCACCGGCGAGTTCCAGCATCGCGGGCCGATCGGTATAGGCGTTGTAAGGGCTGATGCCGGCGTGCTCAGCGAAGTAGTCACCGAGCGCGTCGTGGTAGGCGTTCTTCGGAGGCATCGGCACATCATGACGGCGGCAACCATCCATCCGCGAACGGATTTCAGCGCAGGAAACAAGACAAGATGAGAGGAGAGTCCGAGCTCCGGCATCGACACGACCTGACGGCTTAGGCAGATCGGATGTCTTGGCACCGCCATTTGTGATCTTGATGGTGATGGTGTCGCTGTTCGGTCTTCTCGATCTCTGGTGCTGTGGTCTGTGGTTCATGGTCATTGTCTCGTTGGTGGTCGTGTTCCCTTCGTGATGTCGTCTCCTTCCTGATGGTGATCTCTCGTTCGGCGCTTGTCACGGCTCGTACCACTCCTCGAACTCCACGACGTCGACCGCCCCGGTGTCCGGCTCCTCGTCGTCCTCCTTGTCGTCGTCCTGGTCCTCCTCGATGGCGGCGGCCGGGTTCGCGGCGGCGCGCTGCTCCCGGCGGCGGACCGTGCCCGTCTTGCCGGGCGAGGGTGGCAACGAGGTGAATGTGGTCACGGGCGTGCCGCAGGGTGATCCGTCGGCAGGCTTCGACGTCGTCGACGGCCGGTCGTTTCAGCTCTTGGTCGGCTTGGCCGCAGAGGTGTCGCGGTGCCGTGCGTCATCTTCGTGCGCCGCGGGCAGGGTAGGACGCGAAGCGATCCGCGTTATGACGTCAGACCTGTCGGCGAGTTCCCGCCGCGCCAGGTTGATGAACATCAGACGGGCGTGCTCGATGGAAGAGCGCTCGCTGTCCCAGGCATCGGCTGACCTGACCTGACCTGGCCTGTTTCGATCGCGTGTGTTGTCCGCCAAAAGGTTTCGTCGATTGATAGCGCAGCGTGGACGAGATCGGCTTTCGCCGTCAAGGTGAGGGTCGCCAGCGCCTCGTTCCACACGATCCAGTCAGGCCGGTCGCTTCCCTGGCGGTATCTGTTCAATGCGATCTAAAGGCGGGAGGACTCGCTCACAACCACCAGGCGCGCGCTCGTTAGCCGCTCGCGCGACCACTGCCGTACATATGTGCGACGCGTCACTATGCCGCCAAGGCCCACCCCTGCCAAGGAGGCCACCATGCTCAAGATCGCTACTAAGACCGCGTCAATCTGCATACCGACCTAGTTTGACCATCTGCTCATCGGAGGGAAATTAGGCGCTGCCGTTCTCCCGACGCTCAATAGGGCTTCAGCAGCCCGATCGAGATTACGTTGAGTTCCGCCCACCATCGGCCTCGATGGGACGCTCCAACAAGCTTCGGGCGATGTCCGCGTACTCGATGGTGGTCTGCGAACCGAGGTTGAAGACCAGTTCCAGGTGCAGCGGATCCGCGTCGACCATGAGTGCTTCCTGGAGAACGCGGTCGCCACGAATCTGTTCAAGCTGGGCGCCGAGCAACAGCAGACGCCAGGTCAGGTAATAGTCGCCGACGGGCTCGGTGCCGGCAGCGGACTTCCATGAGATCAGAACATGGCGGTTGAGCGTATGTGGCCACTTGCGGTGGCGATCGTGCAACCAGTCGACGAGGGTCTGGTGCACGAACTCGGACAGCTTCTTGCGATGGTCACTGAGTCGGGTCTGACGTATGGGCAGGTCGATGTCGTCAAGGGTCGGACGGCGCATGGGGGTTCCCGGAGTCCTGGCGGAAAATTCAACGGATACAACCCTGACCTGCGGCGATGCGGTCCGGCGTCTGGCTTGGAATCGGCGAGGCCGGCGCGGGCCTGCGGGCGACGGCCTCGGGGGCGGTCCCGGTGATCTGACGCGTCCGAAGACCGTCCTGCTGGGAACGATGTTCTCAGCCGTCGGCGGCGAGGCGGTCCAGCCACTCCGTCAGCAGACGCTGTTCCGCGCCGCTGAGGGTCGTCTGTTCGGGCAGCGCGGCGCGCAGGGCGCGGGCCGCGCCGGCCGGGCCCGAGTCCCGTACGGCGGGCTCCTGGCCGGTCACGGCGGCGATCATGGATTCCCGGAGGGTGGTCAGCAGGGCAGGGTCGCGCCGGTCCTCGGGCAGGGTCAGCCAGGTGAGCACGGCACCGCGCGCCGTGGCGTGGATGAGTGTGACCGCGAGTTCCTCGTCGACGCGGAGCCAGCCGCCGACGGCGAGGCGTCGGATGCGGCTCATCATGATCTCCATGCCGGCCTTGAAGGCGGTCGACGTCTCTTTCGCGGGCTCGCTGTACATCAGCGTGTACAGCGCGGGATTGGCGAGGCCGAACTCGACCGCCAGGTCCCAGCCGGCCCTCAGGTCCTCGACGGGATGCCGCGGGCCGGGGGCGATGTGCTTGTTCTCGAGAAACCTCGCGAAGCCGTGCTCGGCCACCGCGTCGAGCAGCCCGTCCTTGTCGCCGAAGAGGCGGTAGATGGCCGGTGGTTGCACTCCCGCCGCGACCGCGACCGCGCGGGTGGTGACCGCGTCGCGGCCCTCGCGCGCCAGCAGGGCGGCGGCGGCCTCGACGATCCGCTGCCGGAGCCGCTCACGGCCCAGGGCCGCGGTGTCGGATTCGACGGCGGGAACGCCGTCCCCGCCGGGTGAGCTTGATGCCATGTTCCAACGATACCGTGCCCGCGTTTCCATCGATAGTTCCAGTGATACGCTGAAAATGATTCCACTGGAAACAGCAGGGTGAGGGAGTACGGCATGCCGGACAGGATCAAGATCGTGGCACTTGAGGAACACATCGCCCCGCCCTCGCTGCTCGACGCGTGGGCCAGGGCGGGTGTGCCGCCGATCCCGCAGCTCGGCTTCGGCGACGAGCCCTTCGCGCGGCGGCTGCGCGACTTCGGAGAGGCCCGTCTCGCCGACATGGACGACCAGGGCATCGACGTCGCGGTCCTGTCCCTGGCCTCACCGGGCGTGCACAACCTCGCGCCCGAAGACGCCGTCGGCGTGGCCCGCGAGGTCAACGACACGCTGGCCGAGATCGTCACCGGACGCCCCGACCGCTTCCAGGCCTTCGCCGCCGTCCCCACCGCGGCGCCCGAGGCCGCCGCGGCCGAGCTGGAACGCGCGGTGACCCGGCTCGGCCTCCCCGGTGCGATGCTGTACGGACGCACGGGGGACAGGCTGGCCGACGCCCCGGAGTTCGACGACCTGTACGCCACGGCCGAGCGCCTGCGGGTGCCGCTGCACTTCCATCCCCAGACGCCGGTCCCCGAGGTTCTCAAGGCCTACTACTCGGGCCTCGGCGACGGAGCCGGGCCGGCGCGCGGCACCGGGATGGGGCTCGCGACGGCGGGCCTGGGCTGGTACTACGACCTGGGCGTCCAGTATCTACGGATGATCTTCTCCGGCGTGTTCGACCGGCACCCCGGATTGCAGGTGATCGCGGGACACTGGGGCGAGGTCGTCCTGTTCTACCTCGACCACACCGGGGTCATGGCGCACAACGCCGGGCTGGAACGCCCCCTCGCCGACTACTTCACGCGCAACTTCTGGGTCTGCGGCAGCGGCACGGTCAGCGAGCGCTACATGAGGTGGACGTCGGAGGTCGTCGGGACCGGCCGCATGATGTACTCAACCGACTACCCCTACACCTTCGGGACCCGGCCCGGCGGATTCCCCTTCCTCGACACCGCCAACGGGGTCGCCCGCTCGTTCCTCGAACAGGCACCCTTCACCTACGAGGAGAAGGCCGCGATCGGGTCCGGCAACTGGGAGAAACTGACCGGGCACCTCACGACTCAACGTGACACTCCGCCTCGACCACTCGCGCCCCCCAGCCCGTCCCCGAACCGGCGCGAACGGTAGGCGGTGCCGCGGACCGGGCCGGGAGGCCGGTCGAGGCCGACGGTCACAGGGAGGTACCGAGTGCGGTGAACACACTGCTTGCACCGTTCCATCACGTCTACAGTGATTCTGCTCCATTGCTCCACTGAACTGCTGGCCGGCGCGCACGCCCGCCGTGGCGACGCGCGCCCTCGCGGACGGAGAAGGATGAGCACCTCCACGGACACCCCCCGGCGTCGGCGCGCCCGCCTCGCGGTTCTGGCCGCCCTGACGACGACCCTGCTGGCTGGAACGCTGCCGGCCGCCGCCGCCGAGCCCCCGTTCGATCCCGACATCGACCGCAGGCCGTACCAGCCCGGTCCCATGCTGGTGAACCCGGGCGCCGGGGGGCACATCGCCAACTCCTACGGCTTCAACCTGGTCAGGGTGGGGGGCCTCAACAACCCGGCCTACTACGAGCTGCGGGACAGCTACACCGTGCGGCTCTACTTCAACTACCGCGGCTCCACCGACCCCGCGACGAAGGACAAGGAGCGGCACTGGATCCAGGGGCTCGACGACGTCATGTCGACGATGGTCCTGGAGACCAACAAGTGGGTCGGCGGCCGGCTGGAGTACGACAGCTACGACGGCGAGACGTGGCCCGGCAGCCACGGCGACCGGGAGATCGCCATCGTGTTCGCCGACATCCCCGCCACGGGCATCGCCTCGCCGTCCTCCCACCTGGACGACCGGGGGGCGATCTACGACGGCGGGCTGATCCGCCTCACCGCCTCCGACGCCTGGACCAAACTGGTCGACGACAGCGAGGACGGCAAGCGCTGGGCCCGGTACGCGATGGCGATCCCGGTCATGCACGAGATCGGCCACACGCTCGGCCTGGCCCACTACAACACGCCGTTCCGCGGCTACAACACGCTGATGTCGTCCGTACGCGTCGCCGACGACGTCTCCAGCTGGAACGACGTGTGGACCCCCGGCGACAAGGCCGGCCTGATGAACATGGCCGGCTGGCGCACCCGGGCGGCCCAGTGCGCGAACACCGGCTCGTGCCAGCAGATCTGGGCGAAGGACGACCCGCTCGCCTGGCCGCCCCAGCCACCGGACCACACCTACGACCGCGTTCCCTGACGCACGCCGCGCCGGGCGTCCCCCTCGCCCGGCGCGCCCGGCGCCGCGCCCGGCTTTCCCGAAGGCCGGGGGCTTTCCCGCCGTGCTCCGCGACGCGCGGCGATTGTGGTTGCGACACGCGACGGCGCACGCGTACTCTTCCGGCAACGCATTGACGGAGACGAGTAGTCACGGGATCAGGGCAGGCAGGAGAGAGCCGCCGGCAGCTGCGAAGGCGGCCCTGCCCCCGGTGACGAAGACCCTCCCGAGTGCGGGGAGAAACGGCGTCCGCGCCCAATGCCCCGCCGGCCGGCCCCCGTCACCGGGCCCCTCGAGGCCGCCGTCGTCACGGCGGTGAAAGTGCGGTGGCACCGCGAGTTCCCTTCTCGCCCGCACTCCCAAGGGATCACCACTCACTGCCAAGAGGTTTGTGATGATCTCCTCATCCACGACTGTCCCGCCCACCGGCAGGACCCTGGCCGCGGAGCTTCCGCGGCGAATCGGCCGGCGGGTGACCGTCCAGGGCTGGCTCCATCGCAGGAGAACCCTGAAATCCGTGGTCTTCCTCATCCTGCGCGACCGCTCCGGCCTGGTCCAGGCGGTGGTCACCGGCCCCGAGGCCATGGCCGCGGCCGGCGGCCACCCCGAGGAGACGGTCCTGCAGATCACCGGGACCGTGACCGCCAGCCCCCAGGCCCCCGGCGGGGCCGAGGTGACCTCCCCGGTGGTGACCGCCCTGTCGGGACCGGCCGAGGCCCCGCCGTTCGACCTCTACCGTCCCTCGGTGCCCGCCACCCTGCCGACCATCCTCGACCACGCGCCGGTCACCCTGCGCCACCCGCTGCTGCGGGCACCCCACACCATCTCCGCGGTCTCGGTGGCGGGTTTCCGTACGACGCTAAACGCGCTCGGCTTCACCGAGATCCACACCCCCAAGGTGGTGGCCTCGGCGACGGAGTCCGGGGCCAACGTCTTCGGGATCGACTGGTTCGGCACCCGCGCCTACCTGGCCCAGTCGCCGCAGTTCTTCAAGCAGGCCATGGTCGGCGTCTTCGAGCGCGTCTACGAGACCGGCCCGGTCTTCCGGGCCGAGCCCCACGACACCGCGCGGCACCTGGCCCAGTACACCTCGCTGGACGCCGAGCTCGGCTTCGTCACCGACCACCGGGACGTGATGGCCGTGCTGCGCGAGGTGATCGCGGGCATGACGGCCGCCGTCGAACGGCACGCCGGGGAGGCGTGCGCGCTGCTGGACGTCTCGCTGCCCGAGGTCCCGGAACGGATCCCGGAGATCCACTTCGCCGATGCCCAGGAACTCCTGGCCGCCCACACCGGCGAGGACCCCCGGGGTGAGCCGGACCTCGCCCCGGCCCACGAACGCTGGCTGTCCCGGTGGGCGCTGCGCGAGCACGGCAGCGAGTTCCTGTTCGTCACCGGCTACCCCATGTCCAAACGCCCCTTCTACACCCACCCCGAGCCCGGCAGGCCGGAGTACTCCAACAGCTTCGACCTGCTCTTTCGCGGCCTGGAACTCGTCACCGGCGGCCAGCGCCTGCACCGCCACGACGACTATCTCGCGGCCCTGGCGGCTCGCGGGGAGTCGCCGGAGCCGTACGCCGGCTATCTCGCCGCCTTCCGGCACGGGATGCCCCCGCACGGTGGCTTCGCCCTCGGCCTGGAACGGTGGACCGCCCGGCTGACCGGGGCCGACAACATCCGCCGCGCCACCCTGTTCCCCCGCGACCTCCACCGGCTGACCCCGTGACGTCCCCGTGACGCCCCCGGGTGCGGCCCGCCGGGACACCACCGCGACGGGCCGCACCCGGCCGGCGCGGCGCCTCCTCCGCCCGCGTCACGTTTCCGGCCTCGGTGAACGGCGGAACAGCCACCGGCGCCAGGGGGCCGATGACCTCGGCCGGTCCGGCCGCGGGCGGTGGCGGGCGGTGGCGGGCTGTGGCGGGCGGTGAGTCGGCACCGGCGGCGTCCCGGGCCCGGACCTGACTCACCTCCCGCCCGCCGGGCCGATCGCGGCGCCCCTGCGCAGGGTCACCCCCTCGCCGATGGCCGCCCTGGCCTCGTCCGTGGTCACCGGCCGGGTCGTCCCGGGCCAGGTCAGCATCTCGCCGCCACCCTCCGCCTTCTTCGCGAACTTGTCCCATTTGGTGACCACGTCGTTGAAGCACCCGAGCTCGTGGCCGCCTATCGTCCTCGGGGCCGACTGGTTCCAGGCACCGTGCCACTCCTCCTTGAAGGACTGGCAGTAGCCGTCGAAGCGGGCCATCTCGGCGGTCATCCTGGCCAGCACGTCGAAGTCCCTCTGCAGCGACTCCGGCTTGTCCGCGTGACCGCCCCGCTTGTACTGCAGATGCGCGTAAAGCCCTTCCAGCGCTTTCTGCATCACGCTCGCGCACAACCACACGTTCTTGGTGGCGTCGCCGTAGCGCAGACCGACGACCTCTCCGAGGTTGATCCGGGTCACCGACGGGGGGCAGGGGGTGCCGGCGGGCCCCACCCCGATGTATTTGCGGTAATCGCCGTCGATCGTCCATCCGACGAGATAGAGGTCCTCTTTCTTGAAATACACCTGCACGGACCGCTCGTCGGGCAGCCCGATGTCGACGCACATGTAGTCGCTGTCGTCGAAACGCGCCGCGTAGGTGACGAACCTGGCCCGCAGAAACGTCACCACGGCCTGGAAACGTTCCCGGCTGGGAACCTCCCCCTCGGCGAAGGAGAGCGAAGCGTGTCCTGTGAGGACATCGGCTTCGGCGAAGACCATCCGCCAACCCCTTCCGTCACGACTGAGGGCCGATACGTTGGCGGTCACACCCTCCAACGTCACCGATGACCCGGTGAGAACTCGCATTTTCACGACACGATCGAGGCGGCGCGTCCCGGGGTTCCCGATGGGGGCTCCGGGGGTCGGCAGACCCCGTACGACCTTCCGCGCGGTCAGGTCGAGGCGGTTGGCGGGACCGCCCGCCTCAAGGGGGCCGGGCCGGTGGTGCCGTGGCGCGGCAGGGCATCAGGACCTCCTGGAAAGTGACGGGGGGCTAGCGTTCCTGTTCGGGTTCGGTCAGCAGGCGAAGCACGCCGTCTTCGAGGGTGGCGGGGCTGCCGGGAAACCGCGCGTCCGGCGGCGCGGGGGTCAGCTCGTACGGTGTCCAGGGAGCCTGCCCCGGTGCGGGCCGCAGCCAGGACCAGGTGCCGCGTTTCCCGCCCGGCCGGGGGAAGGCGAGGGTCCGGGCGTCCTCGGTGGTGAGGACGGGGCCGAAACGGAAGAGCGCCTGCAGGTGGCGCAGCGCGTCGTCGACGTGCCGGGGAGGCACGGCGACGGTGGCGGTGGGGGCGATGCCGCTGGTGGCGTGTACGGCGGCACGCGGGTCGAGGAGCAGGAGCAGCCGGGTGGGGGAGGGATCGCCGAAGGTCAGCTGGGGATAGTCGCCGTCCTCCGGGGTGTCGGCGGGGCCGAGGGGCCCGATCTGTCGGGCGTAGTCCTGCCCGTCGCCGGGCGCGGTGAGGCTGTGGAACCTGTCGTAGCGGTAGGAGGCCTCGCCGTCGGCACCGTAATAGCCGACGAGGCCGTCGTCGCGGGCCTCCTGGTCGCCGAGGCGGACCGCGAACCGGTGAGCGGTGAAGGCGGCGGGCGGCGGGCCGAGGGTCGCGGCCCAGCCGGGATCGCCCAGGGGCGGGCCTTCGAGGGTCAGCCGGAGCCGCGCGGGCACGAGGGCCAGGGGACGCCCGACGAGAAGGGGCAGGTTCTGGTCGGCGCGCCGGCCGAGGGGCTCGGAGGTCCACAGGGCGGAGTCGATGACGTCGAGGAAGGCGGTGAAGCTGGCCTCCACGGCCAAGGCCGGGGAACCGGCCAGCCCCGCGACCAGGGGAGCGAGCCGCGCCAGGTGATCCGGGGTGGGGACGGTGCCGTCGGGCGGCGGCTCCCACCGGCCGCGCCGCCCCTGGGGGCCGGTGAGCAGCCGGTAGGTGCCGAGCAGGCGGCCCGCCGGGTCGTACAGCAGCAGGCTGCGGTCGAGGTGGTTGGGCAGGATCCAGCCGCCGACGGGGCTCGGGTCGGCCGCGGTCCGCACGACGCGGGTGCCGGTTCGGGCGTCGAGGAGGTCGAAGTCGAGCCGGGCGGGTTGCAGGGGGCGGGGCGGCAGCTGGGCGACGGCCGCGACGGCGGGGGTGAGCGAGGTCTCGGCGGCGAGGGGACGGTCGACGACGAGAGGGAAGTCGCGGTAGTCGTGCAGTCCGCCGCTCCCGGTGCCGGAACTGACGACGTCCAGGACGCGACCGAACTTGTCGTAGAGGAGGAGCTCCTCGATGTGGATCTGTCCTTGACGCATCTCGTGGAAGGGGGCGTCGGCGCCCCCGGGAAGGTAGGGGACGCTGGTGACGTGCCCCCGGTAGCGGGGAGGCGGGCCGTCGCCGACGGCGGCGTCGGGATAGCCGGCCAGGGCGGCGATGTGCGGGTGTTCGGTGTCGGCACCGGTGGGACGCCGGAAGGCGCGGACGTCGCGGGCGGCCAGCCGCTGGTTGAACCCGCTGAGCTCCTGGGCGAGGAACGCCCACCCGCCGATCGCCGACACCCAGGCGTCGAGACGATCGCGTTGGTCGCCGGTGCCGTGGTGGGCGACGAACTCCTTCAGCCGGGCGGCGAACAGGGAGCGAGGATGCGGATCGAGGCCGCAGACGCCCGTGACGGTGACCGGCTCGGCCTCGACACCGGCCGCGCCGGGAGTGTAGCGGTAGTCGGTGCCGTCGAAGGTCCAGCAGCGCCGCTCGCCCACGGCGTAGGGGATGTGACGGTAGGAGACCCTCCACTCCATGATCAACGGTTCCCAGGGCTGGGTCCAGGGCTCCAGGCCCAGAGCGGGCAGGGTGCCGGTGTGGTCGCCGGGACGGCGGGCGGCGATGACGGCGGCGACGGCGTCGGGCGGCAGGCCGGTGGCGGCGGCCAGCGCGGGCGCGCTGCCCCCGTCGAGCAGGAAGCACTCCGCGAGCAGCGCGGGCACCTCCGGCGGGAGCGCGGAAAGGCCCGCGACGGCGGGCATCGGCCCCTGGCCCGCACCGCCGGAGGCCGCGGTGACCGTCGTGCCCGCGACCGTGAGGGCGCTGACCAGCGGTGAGACGCCGTCGCCGGTGAGCGGCCGCGAGGGCAGCGGCCGGTCGGAGACGGTGGCGTCGGCCGGAGCGAGGAGACCCGACAGGCTGACCACGGGATCGTTCGCCTGCCAGTACGGCTGGCCGGGAACGGCCTTGAGCCTCGCGCCCTCGGCGAGCCCCCGGGCCTGGGCGAAGGCGTGGATCCCGGCGAGGAACGCGTCGTGCTCACTCGCGTACGCCCGGCTCTGGTCGGGCTGGGGGACCCTCGCGGCCTGCTCCCGCACCCTGGCGGTCATGGCGCGCACCGTGTGGGCGAGCGAACCCTCCCGGTCGGGGTCCAGCTCCTGCCGCATCCGGTCGCGGTCCGGGGCGTCGCCGGGACGCGGGGACAGCGCGTCGGCCAGCCCGTATTTCAGCCACAGGGCGTTCAGCCGCCACTGATGGACTCCCAGCTCACCGAGTTGTTCGTCCAGCCGACGCTGATTGTCGTTCAAGACGGCCAGCCAGGGCGGCGCGGTGAAAGGCGGAGGAGGAACGGGCGCCGAGGCGGGACCGGCCATGTCGGCGGCGGCGATGTCCGGGCCCGCCGGGGTCGCCGGGGTCACCGGGGTCGCGCCGTCGGCGGGAGGCGGCGTCACCGTCCAGTGATGCCCCCCGGTGGACGCGGCGAACGAGGCGTCGCGGATGCGGCGGCGCACCCGCGCGTCACCGCCCTTGTCGTCGGCCACGTCGAGGAGGTCGTGCAGGAACGCGCGCAGCAGGTGCAGGTCCGCTCCGGAGGAGGCTCCGGCGGCGTGCAGCGTACGGCCGGCCAGCGCGGTGAAGGCGTCTTCGGAGGTGTCGCCGATGGCGACGTCGAGCGCGCCGCTGTCCCGGACGGTGTCCAGGGGATCCGGGGCGGGCGCGGTGGTGGCGTCCGGATCCCAGGGGATGGACAGGGCTGTGCCCGAGTACAGGCTGCGGGTGGCGGGGACGACCGTGGCGTCCCGGGCCGGGTCGCCGACCAGGCGGGGGTCCTGCCAGCCGAGGTGGCCGAGGTGGTCGGCGTAGGAGACGCCGGGCGCCGGGGAGGCCAGCACGTCGGCGCCGGGGTCGGAGTACCAGCCGATGACCTGGTAGCCGAGCGTGCCGCCGCCGGTGAGGTCGGACAGGTCGTCCAGGAAGGAGAAGACGTTGCCGTTGTGCGGGGTGTAGGCGGTGAAGTACGGGTCGCCGACGGCCATCGCGGTGACGAACGGCGGGACGTCCGCGGCTCGTTCCGACCAGGAGGCGCTGTCGGTCAGCGGGAAGGCGAGCCCGAGGAGGACCTGGTGGGAGTCGGAGGTCATGGTGTTGCGATAGGGATCGGTGCTGGAGCGCCAGGCGCGCAGGGTGGCGTCGGAGACCAGATAGGCGCTGGACCTGTCGCTGGGGTGACCGCCACGGTAGGCGGCGGTACCGTAGGGACAGTCGCTCTCGACCACCCACGCCTTGACGCTCCGGTGGTCGGTGCCGCTGAACCGCGCCACCAGCCACCGGTTGGGCACCAGCGGATAGCGGACCTGCCCGCTCCGCGGATCCTGGACGCCGTGGCGCAGCCCCCTCGGCAGTGTCCAGTGCAGGTGCACGCCGGTGTGGTCGCGGGCGTGCCGGTCGCTCCGCCGGTCGCCCTCGTCCGGCTCCGGGCTCATGTAGTCGTCCAGCGCCCGGTAGTCGCGCTGCCAGGTGCGGAACACGTCCCGGTCCCGCAGCGCGGTATTGATCACGAGGGCGTCCAGGCCGACGGGGACGACGAGGGTGGGGCGGGGGGTCATCGGGGATCTCCGTCCGGGCCGGTGAAGCGGACGGCCTCGGGGACCTTGACCATCTGCATCGCCAGGTCGGCGGGACCGACCGGGCCGACGCCGGTACCGTGCGCGCTCTCCAGCGCGGCCGTCAGCGCGGGGACGAGCGAGCCGATGTCCACCACCCGGCCGCCGGTCCCCTTCCTGAGGTGCTCCAGGACGGGGAAGGTGACGTCGGCGCCGAGTCGTTCGCCCAGCCGCGGGCCGGTGGCCGAGGTCGGCGGCAGCATGTTCCGCAGCGGGATCAGGCCGTGGTCCTCGACGCCGAACCGGAAGCCCTCCTGGGGTTCGCGCAGCTCGACCGTCGCGGGCAGGCCGTCGAACAGGCACAGCAGCACGGTGGGGGAGAGGTGGTCCATGCGCAGGATCGGCAGCGGCACACCGTCCGGGCCGTCGGCGCGCACGGCCAGGTTCGGCCAGCCCGAGACCAGCGCCGACCGCAGCAGCAGGCCGCAGACGGGCCGCTCCGCACCGCCCAGACGCTCCCGACCGGCCCCGGCGGTCCCGGGGGCCTCGGCGGCTCCGGCTCCGGGGCTGGCTCCGGCTTCGGCTTCGGTGCCGGTGCCGGTGCCGGTGCCGCGCAGCGTGTCGCGGTGCGCCACCGCCGCCCGGACGGCCGCCGACCGGACGGCGGCGGCCATGATCTGGTCCTGGAGGATCTCCCGGCTGGACTGGGCGCCGATGCCGAGGGCGCCGGAGACCAGCGCCTCCACCCAGGTCGGGTCGAGGTGGAAGAAGCGCAACGACTCCCGCGGCAACATCCGCTCGTCCGCCACCAGGTGGGTGAACGGCACGGGGTGGAGCAGCATGAGCATGCCGAGCCACCGCGCCAGCGGATCGAGGTGTTCCCTGAGCCCGTCGCCGTCGGCCAGTGCCCCGGTGAGGGCGGCGCGGGCGGCGTCGGACCGCAGGAAGTCCTCCAGCCTCCGGGGCGGGCCGGCCGGTGCGGGCGGCGACCACGGGGTGTCCGGCCTGCCCGGCGCCGTGCCGACGGCGGCGAGCAGGCCGCCGTCGAGAAGCGAGGCGAACGCCGCCCGCGCGGTCCGCGGCCCCTGCGGCTCCGCGTCGCCGGACGGCAGGTGATCGCTGGTCGCCTGGTGATAGAGGGTGTCGGCCAGATGACGGGTGGCGTGTTTGAACGCCAGCAGGTGCTGGGCGAAGGCGGCGTCGGCCACGGCGAGCGCCCGGCCGGTCTCGAACGCGGTGGCCAGGGACATGTCGAAACCGCCCCAGACGGGGTCGTAGCCAATCAGCGCGTCAGCGGTGACGGCCTGCGCCGCCCACTCGCCGGCCACGGGCACGACGGGGGTGAGCGGCCCCCGGTACCAGCCGTAGGTGGCCTCGCCCGAGCGGGTCAGGTACGGCAGCGGCACGTAGCCGTCGTCAAGGCGCCGGGCCACCTGCCGTCGCGGGGCGGGGGTGCCCTCGACGTCCTGGTACGGCGAGGCCAGCCGCAACCACATGTCCCCGCGACCGGCCCGGGCGCCGTCCGGGGTGCGGGTGAGCCCGTCGGCCAGGTCGGCGAAGTCGTCCCGCGGGCCGGGACAGGCCCAGAACGACCAGCTCGCGAGGGACAGCAGCGCCACCGAACCCCGGCCCTGGAAATCCGGGTCGTCCACGAGGATCCTCTCGTGGCCCTCCAGCGAGACCAGGTGCGCGATGTTCCTCGTCGCGGCGGCGGAGCCGGGCGGGCCCGTCTCCGGGAAACGGTTCGCGACGACGACGGCGAACAGCCCGTCCTCCTGGAGGCCCAGGACGGCCCGGTCGCCGGTGTTGGCGCCCCGGCAGTGCGCCCAGAACCGCGTCTCCTCCAGCCGGGGCGCCACCGCGTGGAACTCGACGGCCGCGACCTGGACGTACGCGCAGGGATCGGCGTCGCCGAGGTCGCTCTCCCTGTCCAGGTCGGGCTTGAGCACGGCCGGGTCGTCGGCCAGGAAGCCCCCGACCGTACCGGAGATCGTCCGGGTCGGGGAGGCCGCGCCGCCGACGAACTGGTCGTCGGTGAGCACCAGCAACGCCAGCCACGGAGTCTGGCGGGACGTCCCGCGCAGCGCGCGTTCCCACGGCAGCATGGGATCGCCGAGCACCACGTGCGGCAGCACCTCGGCGAACCGGCCGCTCGAGGCGTCCGGCGGTTGCACGGCGACCACCGCGCCCGGGTCGATCGCCACCTGCGGACCCCGGACGGTGAAGTCCTGCCGGGCGGTGAAGACCTCTCGCAGGGGGGAGGCGCCCTCCTCGGGGCCGGTCTGCAACGTGTGGGTGACCTCGACGCGATAGTCACCGGCGGGCAGAGCCGGCAGGTAGTCGTCGTGCAACTCGACGTCCCCGAGGGGGATCGTGTCACGGGCGGGGTGTCGCGGACTCGGGCTCACCTGCTGCTCCCCGCCTCACGGGTCGTGTTCTGGGTCATGGGGGCCTGGCCGAACAGGTGGCCCGCGCCGCCCGCCAGCCCGGCCAGGGAGTCGTTGGGGCCGGTGAACACCATGGCCTCGGCCAGTGCCGCGTACACCTGATCGCGCCCGCTCCTGGCCTCCCCTCGGTCGGCGCGGCCGATCAGGTCCACGCACGACGGATCGGCAACCGAGACGAAGTCACCGTTGGCGGCGGGGGAGCGGGGCAGCGGCGAAAGACCGGGCGTGAGCTCGTCCTCGCCGTACTCGCTCAGCGGGAACACCCCCCGCGAGGCGGCCAGCTCGGGCCGCGGCGCCTGGACATCGAAACCGACCGGCCGGTCGGGGACCACCTCGGCGGTGGGCCGGGCCTCGGCCTCTCCCGGCGCCTCCTGGAACACGTTTCCCGCCGAACCGGCTGAGCCGGACGGGCCCGCCGCGCCGGACGACGAGGTGGGCGACGAGGTGGGCGAGGAGGTGGGCGAGGAGCCCCACAGCGACGCGGGCAGGTTGCGGGTACGGGCCGTCAGCGTCCACCCGTCGGCAGAGGTGAGCGTGTCCTGGAAATACAGCCTCAGCCGATGCTCGCCGATCAGGCCACCGCGTCCCATGGGACGCACGTCGACCAGGGGGCCGTCACCCGGCGCGGGCACGGCGAGCGGGGCGTCGCCGGTGCGCAGGTGACTGGCCGGAATCGCGGCCTGGGTGAAGAAACGCAGGTCGCGGGAGCGAACCAGCCACCTCTTGGCCCCGCCGCCGCCACCACCGCTGTCACCGCCACCGCTGTCGCCGCCACCGCTGTCGCCGCCACCGCTGTCGCCGCCACCGCTGTCGCCGCCGCCGCTGTCGCCGCCGCCGACGGTCTTGTCCAGGCCGCTGACCGGGGCGATGCTGACCATGTGGTCGGGTTCGGGCAGCAGGCCGGCGAACTCCGGCCAGTCCAGCGTCGTGGAGCCGGACCCGGACGGCTCGGGCCCGAAGTGGATCGTCACGGTAAAACACACGATGTGGACGCTGACCGAACCGCCCGTCGGCGGCCCCCACAGTTTCAGATCGGCGCCGACCGAGGCCGTGATGGTCTTGTGGAGGAAGGCGACGTCGATCCGGCACGAGGCGCCGATGCTCACCGAGATCTCCGCGGTGAACCGGAACGGCCGCCACGACACCAGCAGGTTCGTCTGGGCCGTGAACCACGCCCGGACGGGACCGCCCTGGTAGCGGATCTCCAGCCGCCCGCCCGTCATCGCACACGACGGCGTCACCGCCAGATAGGCCTCCGCCTTGATCGACACGCCGCCGCCGGCCGCCCAGTCGACGCTCAGCCTCGGCACTCTCGGGTAGGAGGCGGGTGGCCGGAAGGCCGGGTGATAGCCGCCGAGGGTGACCACGAACTGTCCGGCGTTCGGATTCGGCCCGTACCACACCGCGCAGGCGAACCCCCCGGTGAGATGGCAGTCACCGGTCAGCACGTACGAGGCCGCCGACAGTTGCGCGGTTATCTCGACACTGCCCTGGCCGGGCCGCAGGGCGGCCTCCAGGCCCAGTTCGGCGTAGACGTAGGTGCGGGTGGCCGACTCGGCCGGCAGCGGCAGCCGAAGGACCGCCGTCCCGAGCAGGGCCAGCACCAGTTCCTGGCCGAACTCCGCCGCCAGCAACACCTTCGCGTTCACCACCCCGGCCGCGCTGAACTCCACTCCCAGCGCGAGCCAGTACGAACCCTGCCGCGGGGCGATCCAGGCCCGCGCCGGGCCACCGGCGACGACCGGCCGCCGCCCCTCCAGGACATCCAGCACCTGGAGGGGATCGTCCTCGCCCGGGTCCGGTCCCTGCTCGCGCAGGGCCAGCAGCGGGAAATCGGGCACCTCCGCGGCCGAGGACGGCAAGGTCAGCTCCCGGTTGAACCCGAAACCGGCCATCAGCCCGGTGACCAGGATCGGCGGCAGCTCCAGCAGAGCCCCCTCCAGCCGGGCGAAGACGAACAGCGAGGGATCACCGTCCTTGAACTGCGCGTAGGAGCCGACGGCCGCCAGGCAGAAGTCCGGCAGGGCGAGCGTCGCGGTGCCGTCGTACTGGAACGCCACATCGGGGGCGAGCCGGTCGTCGGGCAGGCGCAGCAGGGCACCGGAGAGCTCCACCGGCGGGACGCCGTAGGCGACGCCGAGGCCGTCCAGGTTGAACGTCGGGGCGAACCCGTCCAGGGGCGAGCCCGCCGCGAGCCCGCGAAGCCGCATGGACAACGGCCCCAGCGCGATCGCGGCGTCCAGCTCGAAGGACAACACGTCGTGCTGGTACCGCGCGCCCACCCGGTTGATCTGTACGGGTCCGATCTTCCTCTGCACCGATACCCACTGGACGGCGCCCGCCTGCGCGCCGGGCGGCGCGGGGGAGCCGGGGGCCGGCGGCGCGGGGGGCGCGGGGGCGTTCGCGGACGGCACGCCGAGGGTGACCGGTGTGGTCGTGTCCCCGGCCCGCAGCTCCGCCAGGACCGTCACGCCCGCCTTCGGCCCGGCCGCCGGGAGCGGCACCACCCCGTCCGGCAACCCGTTGACCACACCGGCCGCCTGGGCGTCGATGTCACCGGAGCCGTAGAGGACCTGCAGGTTGTCGACGCTCAGCGTCCCCGCCCGCGACAGGAACCCGCCGACCAGGGGCAGCCGGGAGAGGTCGACGGCCGCCGACAGGTCGACGCCCAGGCAGAACCACGCCGGGCCGTTCGCGGGCCTGACCCGGACGAACTTGACGTCCTTCGCCTCGATCCGCAAACCATCGGGAATCCCGGCCGCCAGATCGGCGGACAGGTCCGCGACCCAGTCCCGCAGCGCGACCTCGACGCCACCGCCCGCCCCGTGGAAGACGGCGGCGAGCACCTCGGTGCCGGACCCGTCCTTACCGAAGACGATCTCGAGGTCGTAGCCGGCGATGTCCAGCGTCCCGGCGTAGCGCGTTCCCGACCCGTCCCGGGTGGCCGTCACGCCGAGCGAGGCGCGCACCCCGTCCGCGATCACCGTCTCGCCCTGGAACAGGTACTCGTAGACCCCGGCGCCCGGCCCCGTGGTGTGGGAGAGCCACAGGCTGGTCAGCTCCAGGCTCCTGACCGGCTCGGGCACGTCCGTCAGGCCCAGCGCCGCGATCACCTCCGCCATCCCGATGTCCCCGCCGGTCACCAGGCCGCCCCGGAACGTCCAGCCTCCCTTCGCACCGCCGTTCCTGGCCGCGAGCACGTCGATGCCGAGAGACGGCCCGATCTCCACGGTGCCCGCGACGGTGGCGGCGAACGCACCCCCGTCGTAGGCCAGGACCAGCGACAACGAGGAGAGCGCGAAAGGCTCGATCCGCCACGGGCCGGTGATCCCCATCCGCACGATGTAGGCGTCTCCGAGCGCGGCGGCGAACGACAGGTCGCCGACGGCGAGTTCGGCGGGCAGCTCACCGGCGGGTATGCCGAACGACTGCAGCAGCGCCCCGGCGGCGATCGGCGTCTCGCCGCGCACCCGGCCGGTGACGCGCAGATCGGGAAACCACACGGAGACCTGGAGGGGCAGCGCACCGACGTCCAGGTCGGCCACCACCGCCACGGACGTCACGTCGTAGCCGGCCGCCGGTCCTGGCCCCTGCCGCCTCGCCAGGCGGTAGTCGAACCCGGCGACGTTCCCGGGGTCGAACCCGAACCCCCGCAGCCCCTCCTGAGCGCTCCGCCATCCGGCGTCCCCGCCCAGACGCCTGCCCAGGCCCTCCAGCGCGTCGGCGAAGGCGCCCGGCCGGATCGGCCGCACGGCGGCGGCGAGCCGCACGGAACCGGCCGCGGACACCACCGCGGTCACCTCGACCGTTTCGAACGTTCCAGCGAGCGTGAGGGTGACCACGCCCTCGGCCGTCACCGCCACCGTCACCCCCGTCGCCGTGACGCCCGCGCTCGCCCCGGCGGGCCAGGCGAAGGACGCGCACGTCAAAGCGAGGGTCAGTGTCGTGCGACCGGCGTCCGTCTGCGGCTGCCCGGACCCGGCCTCACCGTGACAGGCCCCGTCGGGGAACGTGCCGAGCATGTCGCGCAACCGCTCCGGAAGCGCGGTGTCCGTGGCGCTCAGCGTCGGACGGTCACCCAGACTCAGAAGGTGAGCGCGCAGCGCGTCGAGATCGACACTCTTGCCGCCCTCGGATTCCCGCTCCTCCACAGCTCACCGCCCCTCTTCCGGACCGGCGGCCGACGGGAACGTTCCAAAACGGCGTTGCGGTTTTCCGGAATGCGACCGCACCGAATTCCCGATATCGACACATGTGAGATTTCGGCCACCGGAACCGGCGGGACCGTTCCGGTCCCAGGGGTGTTCCGCGCTCGGGCGGATTCTCCGGCCGGACGGATCATCGTCCGCGAAATCAGGTGAACATTCCTCCGCCAGGACATCGGCAGGACCCACCCGCCAACCCCTCCCGTCGAAACCAAGATCGACCCCTTGCCAGTCGCATACTCCCGCGCATGGCACACATACGCAATACGGGCGACCAGAAATTTTCGCGGACAAACATTATGGGAATAAGACGCACCTCGGGAACGGACACAAACGCCAAGTCGCCGTTCGCGGAACTCCTCTCACGACCGGAATGTTCCGAGAAACGGTCCGTGGGTCGCCTCGCCGTCCGCACGGGATCAGGGCGGGGAGACGACGTGGTCCTCCGTCACGACATCCGCGCACCCACAGGCCACGGGGTGACGGCCCGGCGAATCGTCTTCGGCGCCGCGACGGCATCGCCGGGGGACGGTCCGCGGCGATCCCGGCGCGAAGGGGGCGGCGGGGTGACGCCCCGGCCGTCAGCGGTGCACGTGCGGGAGGACCTCCCGGCCGTAGAACTCGATCACGCGCCGCTGGTCGGTCTGGCCGGAGTGGACGAACGGTGTGCCGCCGAGGTCGACGATCCGCTGGACGGCCTTGACGTGCACCTCCGGATCGGTGCCGACGGGCCAGCCGGCGTACACCTGCTGGAGTTTCCAGCGCTGCTCGGCCAGCCGCTGGATGGTCACCGGGTTGGGCTGGTAGAGCAGGTCGCCGAAGCCGTGCACGGTGAACCGCCACGTCCGCGCGGCCTGGTCGGCCTCGGCCCGGCCGCCCACCACGACCCAGGTCTCGACGAGTTTCGGCATGGTGTCGGGGTTCTTGCCGGCGGCGCGGGCGCCCTGGGCGAACGCGTCGCGCAACCGGGGGTCGGCGATGTCCTTCGTCTGGGCGACCCAGCCGTCGCCGTGGCGTCCCGCCAGGTACGCGCTCTTCGGCCCGCTGGCCGCGACGTAGATCGGTACTCGCGGGGAGGGCACGTCGTAGAGCCTGAACTCCCTGGTCTGGTAGAAGCGCCCCTTGAAGGTGACCCGCTCGCCCGTCCAGAGTCTGCGGATCAGCCCGATGGCCTCGACGAGCCGGTCGTGGCGCTCGGGGTAGCGGCCGAACCGGCCGGTCGAGGCCAGTTCGTTGAGTGCCTCGCCGGTGCCGACGCCGAGGAAGACCCTGCCGGGGTTCAGCACGCCGAGGGAGGCGAAGGCCTGCGCCACCTGGGAGGGGTGGTGGCGGTAGAGGGGGCAGGTGACGCCGGTGCCGTACGTCAACCGTGGCGCGCGCTCGCCGACCAGGGCCAGCGTGAGCCAGGGGAACATGGCGTGGCCCTCGTTGTCCTGCCACGGCTGGGAGTGGTCGCTCGTCCAGACCTGGCTGAACCCGGCCCGCTGGGCCAGCTCGGCGAAGCGCAGCAGGTCCGGGGTGCGGAACTGCTCGTGACTCAGCACGAAACCGGCCGGGACCGCGGCCGGCCCGGTCCCGCCCGGGCTCGGTGAGGACGAGGGGGGGGGGGGGGGGGGGGGCGAAGGTGAGTCCGGCCGGGTGACGGGCGGCGGCAGGCTCGCGCCGCCCAGTACCGCGGCTCCCAACATGGAGAACCGCCGCCTCGACAGGCCACCGGACGGCTCCGGCTCCCCGGGCCGACGCACGTGCTCGTGTGCGCTCATCGTCCCTCCACGGATCGGCGCAGGTCTCCAGCTACGTACCCGGCCAAACATCCAGAAAACTGGACAAAAGCACCATGGAGGAACCGTGGCCGTGGATCTATCGTTCGACGGCCGGTCGACCGGATGTGCTGATCAATGCCGAGCCCGGCCGGGCCGGACGAGCCGCGGGCCCACAGCGTGATCACGACGGGGTCGGCGGGGTCACCAGGGGATGACGCCGTCGTCCTCGAAGAACGAGCCGGTCGGGCCGCCGTCGGGCAGCGTGGCGAGCCGGATCGCCGTGGCCGCGCCCTGTTCGGGGGTGCGAGGCCCCTGGAAGCCGGTGAAGTCGGTCGCGACCAGGCCGGGGCAGGCGGCGTTGACCAGGATGTTCGTACCGGCGAGCTGCCGGGCGTACTGCACGGTGACCGCGTTGAGGAACGACTTCGACGGCGAGTAGGCCGCCATGACGGGGCCGATCTCGACGTCCGGGTCCGCCTGCCGGGTCAGGGAGGCGACGGAACTGGAGACGTTGACGACGCGCGGCGACGCCGAGCGCCGCAGCAGCGGCAGCATCGCGTTCGTCACCCGGATGACGCCGATGACGTTGGTCTCCACGACCGCGCGGACCACGTCGAGGTCGAGCGCGGTCGGGTCCTGCGTCCACCCCGGACCCATCTCACCCGAGATCCCGGCGTTGTTGACCAGGACGTCCAGGCGCCCGGCCCGCCGTTCGACCAGGTCCGCGGCGTCGGTGACGCTCCGGTCGCCGGTCACGTCCAGCGGCACCCCGAACGCGTCCGCCCCGGCGGCGCGCAGCTTCCCGACGGCGGTCTCGCGCCGGGCCTCGTCGCGGGCCCCCACGCCCACGCGGTACCCGAGGGCGCCCAGCCCGGCCGCGATCTCGTACCCGATCCCCTTGTTCGCGCCGGTGACCAGCGCGATCTTCGTCTCTCTCATGCCGTCGATGTTCGCCCGCGGACGGGCGGCGCATCCAACACCGATGCGATGCCCTGTCATACCCGGCGGGTATCACCGCGTACGCTGTGGTCGTGGACACCCTGGAGACCCGCGAGCTGAGATACTTCACGGCCGTCGCCGAGGAGCTGCACTTCGGCCGCGCCGCCGAGCGCCTCGGCATGGCCCAGCCACCGCTGTCGCGGGCGATCCAGCAGCTCGAACGGCGCCTCGGCGTCCGCCTGCTGGAACGTAACCGCCGAGGCGTCTCCCTGACCGGCGCCGGAGAGGTGCTGCTGCACGAGGGCCGCGCGGCCCTCGACGCGGCCACCGCCGCCGCCCGCCGCACCCGCCGCGCCGGTGGCGCCGACGGCCAGGGTGGTTCCCGCGGCCGCCTGGTGCTGGCGGTGAAGGCCGCAGGCTCCCACGAGCTGCTGCGGAAACTCCTCGACGCCCACGCGGCCGAGCCCGGCGCCGCCGAGATCGAGGTGCTGCCGTGCGGCATCTGCGAGCAGGAGGAGCTGCTGCGCGACGGCCGCGCCGACGTGGCGCTCATGCACGCGCCGTTCAACTCCCTGGCCGGGTTCGACAGCGAGGAGCTGATGACCGAGGGGCAGATCGCCGTCCTGCCCGCCAGGCACCCCCTCGCGGCGCGCGGGACGTTGTCCCTGGCCGAGGTCGGCGACATCCCCGGTCTTCCGCTCGCCCGCTGGCCCCGCCACGGCACCTACCCGCCCGGCCCGGGACCCGAGATCCGCGACCTGACACAGCTGGCCCAGCTGATCGCCCTCGGACGCACCGTGGGCGTCGTGCCCGACTCCGCCCGCGCCTGGCTGTGGGCCGAGCACGCCGCCGTCCCCCTGGCCGACGCGCCCCCCGTCGTCACCCACATCGCCTGGCCCGCGCACAGCCGTTCCCTCGCCCTCGCCGGGCTGATCCGCACGGCCGCCCGGCTGTGACCCTCTCCCTCTGGCCTCACCGCGTCCGGCGGGGGCGGCTCGGGGTGTCGTGGCGGGCGAGGGCGGCGGCGAGGTCTTCGAGGTGCCGGGAGACCGGCCCCAGGGTGAGCAGGCCGCTGCCCGCCCCGGCCAGCTCCGCCGCCGCGGGAGCGAGCTCGCCGTACGCGCGTTCCATCAGCTCCCTGTCGCCGACGGCGATCGCGGCCCGCGCGAGGAGGCACCACAGGGCCTCGGACATCAGGTCGCGGGGCGGGGCGGGGGCGGCGCGCAACGCCTCGGCGGCCTCGGCGGGGCGATCCCGGGCCAGCAGCACCAGGGGACGGGCCCACGGCTCGTAGGGACCCCAGT
This sequence comes from Streptosporangium sp. NPDC002524, assembly GCF_040295985.1. Classification (NCBI taxonomy): domain Bacteria; kingdom Bacillati; phylum Actinomycetota; class Actinomycetes; order Streptosporangiales; family Streptosporangiaceae; genus Streptosporangium; species Streptosporangium sp. NPDC002524. The sequence goes on from NZ_JBEOWK010000019.1 coordinate 23,681, forward strand.
CGACGTGCTCGCCGTCACCGTCACCTTCGCCGTCGCCTTCGCCGGAGGGGGAGGGGGAGGGGGAGGGCGGCCCGTGCCGCAGGCGCAGGCACAGCAGCGCGAGCGGCAGCAGGCCGTGCTCCAGGCCGGGCATGCCCGCGCCGTCCAGCCGCGCGGCGGCGTCGCGGTAGGCCGCCTCGGCCTCGGCCGCGGGTGCCCGCCCGGCCTCGGCGAGCCGCAGGGCCCGGTACCACCGGGTGAACACGCCCGCCAGCGGCCGCTCGTGGCGCTCGGCGAGCCGGTCCGCGGCCGCCGCGTGCCGGTCGGCCCCGGCGAAGTCGGCGAGCGCGGCACGAGCCTGGACGCGGATGAGATGCCCGAGGATCTGGAAGGCCACCAGGCCGTGCCGGGTGGACAGGGCGACCAGCTCGGCGCCGACCTCGTCCCGGCGCGGGGCCAGGCCCGTACGGTGGAAGGTCTGCATGAACACCCCGTTGAGGGCGAACGCCAGCAGCGCGGGATCGTCCAGGCGGCGGGCGATCTCCTCGGCCTCGCGGGCGGCCCGGGGCCCGCGCGCCGAGCGGGTGCCGCGCGACTCCACGGCGATCGTGGCCAGCAGGCCGGCCCGCGCCGCCTCGTGCTCCCCGGGCGGGATGCCGGCCAGGGTGCGTTCGGCCGCCGCCACGACCCGCGCCGCCTGTACGGGGTCGTCGGAACGGGTCCAGATCGCCGGGACGTCGTAGGCGCCGATCACCCGGGCGGTCAGCTCCACGTCGCCCAGCTCCTCGGCGGCGTCGACGGCCGCCAGGCGGTGCTTGCGGGCCGCCTCCAGCCCGGCGCCCCCGGTCACCGCGAGGCTGCGCAGCAGGCCCACCGTCGACTCCAGCCGGGCCCGGGGGCCGGAGGTCACGGTGCGGTCGTAGACGGCGGCGGTCTGCGCCCACACCCGGGCCGCGGCCCCGCCGGGACCGGGCGCGAGGTCGAGGTGGTCGGCGTGCCGGAGGATGTCGGTCTCCAGGCGGCGCAGGGGCGGGCCCGGGTCCACCCCCAGCTGCTCGACCAGCGTCGTCCGTGCCCGGCGCAGCACGGCGAGCGCGTCGCCCTGGCGGCCGGTGCGGTACAGCGCGAGCGCGAGCAGCCGCCAGGCGTCCTCGCGCCAGGGGTGCTCGGTCACGTGCGCGTCCAGGTCGGGCACCGCCTCGGCGGCCAGGCCGAGGGCGAGCCGGATCCCGGCCCGGCGCTCGACGGCCTGCAGCCGCAGCTCGGCCAGGCGGGCGCGCTCGGTCCGGGCCCAGTCCTGGCCGGCGAACTCGGCGTAGGCGGGCCCGCGCCACCACCCCAGCGCCTCGTCCAGCCCCGCGAGCCCGTCCTGGGGCGGCAGCGTCGCGGCGGCCGACACCGCCCGTTCGAAGCGCCAGGCGTCCACCGCGCCCGGCTCCGCGCGCAGGGCGTACCCCGGCCCCTCGGTGACCAGCAGCCGGGCCGGGGTCCTGGGCGGGCGTCCGGGCTCCAGCGCGCGGCGCAGCGCGGCCACGAAGGTGCGCACCGCGCCCACCGCGCCGGGAGGCGGGTCGTCCCACAGGTCCCCGACCAGGGCGGTGATCGGGACGACGCGGCGGCGGGCGACGATCAGCCGGGCCAGCACCTCGCGGTGCCTCGGCCCCCTGAGGGCGATCGCGCCTCCGGCGGCGTCCCAGGCCGTCACCGGCCCCAGCACCCCGAACACGACCCGCACCCCTCGGCCCGTCCCTTCCCTGGACATCCCCCCTGGCCACGGTAGCGCGCTGACCGGATGCTCATTCGCGCCCGGCAGGCTGAAGGTGTCCGGCCACCTGGAGAACCACTCAGAGAAAAGAGCGCGACCATGGCGCCTGTCATCCCCGGATTCGACTACCGGCGCGTCCCCGTCGCCGACGGCGTGTCCCTGAACGCGGCCGTCGCGGGGACGGGCAGCCCGATCGTGCTGCTGCACGGCTTCCCCCAGACCCACCTGATGTGGCGGCACGTCGCCGCCGACCTGGCGGCCGACCACACCGTGATCTGCCCCGACCTGCGCGGCTACGGCGCCAGCGACAAACCGGCCGAGACCGACGGCACCACCTACGCCAAGCGCACCATGGCCGCCGACGTCGTCGCCCTGGCCCGCGCGCTGGGGCATGAGCGCTTCGCGCTGGCCGGGCACGACCGGGGCGCCCTGGTCGCCATCCGCGCCGGCCTGGACCACCCCGGGACGATCACCCACCTGGCGAGCCTCGACGTGCTGCCCACGCTGGACATGTGGGAGGTGATGCACGGTGTCACCGCCGCCGTCGGCTTCCATCTGTATTTGATGGCCCAGCCTCCCGGCCTGCCCGAGCAGATGATCGCCGCCAGTTCCGACGCCTTCTTCGGATATTTCCTGGACATCTGGACCAAGGACCCGCGGGCGATCCCCGCCGATGTCCGCGCCGCCTACCTGGACGCCTCCCGCGCGGCGGTGCCCTCGATCGTGGCCGACTACCGCGCCTCCGCCGGTGTCGACGTCGCCCACGACCGGGCCGACCGGGACGCGGGCAACCGGCTGCGGATGCCGGTCACCGTGCTCCAGCAGGACTGGGGCGCCGCCCTCGGCTTCGACGCGGCGGCACTGTGGGGCGCCTGGGCGCCCGACCTGCGGCACATCCCCGTCACCTTCGGCCACTTCATGGCGGAAGAGGCCCCCGCCGAGGTCGCCGGGGCCCTCCGGGACCTGCTCTCGCGCCGTACGGCCGGAGCGCGGTGACGCGTCACCCGGCGTGACCCACTTCCTGACCCGGCGGCGTGACCCACCGCCTGGCCTGGAAGGGTGACTCACCGCCTGCCTGGCGGCGTGACTCACCGTCTGGCCTGGCTGGGTCACTCACCGCCTGACCCAGCGGCGTGACCGACCGCCTGGTCTGGCGGGGTGGCCGCCGGGGGAGGGGCGGCCGGTGAGGCGCCCGGCGCGGGTCGCGACGCCCGCCCGAACCAACCCCCGCGGCCCGCCCGCCCTCCGGCCGGTGCTCGTCCCGGGCGGTGCTCGTCCCGAGCGGGAGACCCCCGATCGCCGGAAGAGGCGGGCCGTTCCTAGCAAGGGCTTAACGATCTTTTATCCGTTTCGCGGCGAAACTGCGGATGCCGTCGACGCGTCCACGCAAGGCCGACCTGAGGAGAGATTCCTTATGCGCCTCCGTACCCTCGTCATCGACGCCCGCCCGCCCGGGACCCCGCCCGCGCCCGGCGGGGGCGATCGCCGGAGGTCGGGGCGCGGTTGCGGGGCCGGTCGCCGGGGAATGTGACGTCCAGCGAATGGGGCCGTTCCGGCGGACGGACACCGGCCCCGCGTATCTCCCCGGGTCGCGGTCATGGCGGACGGGGATGCGGATGAGGGACATCGGCGCGCGCCGGGGCGGGGGAGGCCCGCGGCGGCTGGGCGTGCTCGGCGCGGCGGCGTTCTGCGTCCTGGCCGCCGCCTGCGCGGGTCAGGGGCGCCCGCACCACGGCGCCGTACCGCAGATGAGCGGGTCGGCGTTCGGCGCGGAGGTGTCGGAGAGCATGCGGCGGATGCACCGGGACATGGCGGCCGCGCCCGTGACCGGCGACCCGGACCGGGACTTCGCGGCCATGATGATCCCGCACCATCTGGGCGCCGTCGACATGGCCAGGGCCGTGCTGCTCCACGGGCGCGACCCCGTCCTGCGGCGGCTGGCCCAGGAGATCGTCGTCATCCAGCGGCAGGAGATCGACGTCATGCGCCGTCACCTGGGGACGGCGCCCACGCCCACGCCCGCTCCGGCGACACCGGCGCCCGCCACCACGACACCGTCCGGGACCGCGACGCCGTCCGCCACCGCGACGCCGTCCGGGACCGGGACCGGCCGGGCGCGGGGACCCGGCCCGGGAGGGGCGGCGACGGGGCCCACGGTGGCGGTCTCCGGCCGCGACCGCGTCTACACCGCCGACCAGACCTCCAACACCGTCTCGGTGATCGACCCGTCCACCAACCGGCTGCTGGGCGTCATCCGCCTGGGCGACCCGGTGCCCGCCTCGCTCAACCCGCTGTACAAGGGTCAGCTGCTCGTCCACGGCCTGGGGTTCTCCCGGGACCTGCGCACGCTCGCGGTCGTCTCCATCGCCTCCAACTCGGTCACCCTCATCGACACGGCCACCAACCGGGTCAAGGGCGTCGTCTACATCGGGCGCTCGCCGCACGAGGCGTTCTTCACCCCCGACGGCAAGCAGGTCTGGGCGACCGTACGCGGCCAGGACTACGTCTCGGTGATCGACCCGGTCGGGATGCGGGAGATCCGCCGGGTGCGGACCGCCAACGGGCCCGGCATGGTGCTGTTCCACCCCGGCGGGCGCTACGCCTACGTGCCCTCCAGCTTCACCCCCGAGGTGGACGTGGTCGACACCCGCACCTACCGGGTGGTGGCCCGCCTTCCCCAGGCCAGCCCCTTCTCCCCGAACCTGTCGGTGAGCCGCGACGGCCGGGAGGTGTGGTTCACCCTCAAGGACTCCGGCACGACGCAGGTGATGAGCGGCACCCCGCCGTTTCGCGTCCTCACCACCTTGGACACCGGGCCCATCACCAACCACGTGACCCTGGTGGACAACGTCAACGGCGCGTTCGCCTACGTGACGGTCGGGGAGGAGAACGTCGTCAAGGTCTACCGCCGCGACGGCGCGAACCCCCGGCCGGTCGCCACGATCCCCACCGGGGACCTGCCGCACGGCGTGTGGGGGTCGGGGGACGGCACCCGGGTCTACGTCGGGCTGGAGAACCAGGACGCGGTCCTGGCGATCGACGCGCTCGCCAACCGGGTCATCGCGACGATCCCCGTCGGCCAGCAGCCGCAGGCGCTCGTCTACGTTCCCCGGGCCGTACCGTCCGGGCCCGGCACCTCGGGCCTGGTCCCGCTCGGTGTCGCCGGCCGCAACGGGCACATCGCCCTGATCGCGCCCGGCGGCGACCGGCGCAAGGGACACGCCACGGTCTCGGTGAACTCGCTGGGCCCGCTCGACCTGCTGGAGATGGCGGTGTCCGGCCTGAGACCCGGCGAGACCTACACGCTCTGGCTGACGGACACGAGGAACGCGCCGTACGGCAGCCGGGAGGCGCTCGCCGACTTCACGGCGAACATCGCCGGCGCGCAGGTCGTGCAGGCGATCGGCCTGCTGCGGGAGCCGCTGACCCCGGCGAACGCGGACCGGGACCGGCGGCGCTTCCTGGTGGTGACCAAGCGCGGCGCCACCGAACCGGTCCTCCTCCAGCGGACTCCCTGACGGCCGGCCGGAGCCGGGAACTCCTGGCCAGCCTGATCTTGTCACCGGCGACCGGCGCGGGCCGTCGGACGCGATGGATCAGATGGATCAGATGGATCAGATGGATCAACGGAACGCGGCCAGCGCGAGCGGCTGCCACTTGCGCCACGTGGCGAGCCGTTCCTCGTACTCGGCCGCGACGGGCTCGAACGACGCGCCGAAGAAGACCCGGGCCGGCGGGTCGTCGGTGTCGGCCAGCTCCAGGATCGGCCCGCGCGTCGCCTTGGGATCGCCGAGGTCCCACGCGATCTCGGTGGCCGCGCGGACCCCGGCGTAGTCGGGGTGCTCGGCGCTGGCGCGCACGCTGCCGCCACCGAAGTCGGTCGCGTACGGGCCGGGCTCCAGGCAGACGACGTCGACGCCGAAGTGCGCGACCTCCTGGCGCAGTGACTCAGACAGCCCTTCCACCGCCCACTTCGACGCGTGGTAGCCGCCGATGCCGGGGAAGGCCCGGACCCCGCCCTCGCTGGTGACCTGGATGATCCGGCCGTGACCCTGCGCGCGCAGCACGGGCAGGACCGCCTGCGTCACCCACAGCGTGCCGAAGAAGTTGGTCTCCATCTCGGCGCGGATCTCGGGCTCGGTCAGCTCCTCGACCATGCCGAAGTGGCCGTAGCCCGCGTTGTTGACCACCACGTCCAGCGTGCCGAAGTGCCCGGCCGCCCGCCGCACGGCGGCGAACACGTCCGCGCGGTCGGTGATGTCGAGCCGCAGGGGCAGCACGGCGTCGCCGTACCGCTCGGCGAGGGGACGCAGGGGGCCGAGGTCGCGTGCGGTGGCGGCGACCCGGTCGCCCCGCTCCAGGGCGGCCTCCGCCCACTCGCGGCCGAACCCCTTCGACGTCCCGGTAATGAACCACGTCTTGGACAACGTCCTCACCTCTCCCCAATCGGTACCTTCGATGGCAACAGTAGCATGGAGTGTATTAATTGAGTAGATGGTACCGTTACCGCATGGAAGGTCGGCGAGACAGGAAGAAGCGGCAGACCCGCGAGCAGATCCGTGCCTCGGCGCTGGAGCTGTTCACCTCGCACGGTTACCGCAACACGACCATCGCGGCGATCGCCGAACACGCGGACGTCGCGACGCGGACCGTCACGCTGCACTTCCCTAGCAAGGAAGACCTGCTGTTCGCCGACGACCCCTTCGATCCGCGGTCGCTGGCCGCCCGCCTCGACACCCGGCCCGGCCCCGTCCTCGACGTCGTCGGCGAGTGGATGCGCGACACGATGCACGCCCTCGACGAACGCGACGCCGACCAGGGCCGCAAGCCGGGCGAGACCTGGTCCCTGCGCGTCAAACGCGCCACCCTGATAGCCGAGGACGAGGACCTGCGCGGCCGCGGCCGCGCGGGCTACTACGAGCTGGAACGCCTGATCGCCGCCGCCATCGGGGAGGACATGGGCCTGGCGCCCGACGCGCTGGCCCCGCGCCTGACCGCCTACACCGTGGTGGGCGGCCTGCGCGAGCTGTACATGACCCACGAGGCCCACCACCCCGACACCACCACCGAGGAACTCCTTCCCCTCGTCGACCGCGTACTCGGCTTCGCCCGCGCGGGCCTGGCCGAGCTCACGGCCGGCCCCCCGCCGGCGAGGGGGGTTCCCCGGCGGGCTCGTCTTCGATCAGGCCCGGAGGCATGACCCCGGCGACGTTCCACGGGGCCTGGGTGAGCTGGTGGGAGGCGCCGTTGAACTTCGCGGCAGCCCGGGGGTGGCCGAAGCCCGCGGCCCGGCTGAACAGGCTCGCGGCCGCCCAGTCCTCTCCCTTGTCCTGGTGGATCGTCGCGAGCCGGTAGGTGGCCGCGGCGTGACCGTGGTCGCCGGCCAGCCGGTAGAGGAACATCGCGACGCTGAGCTTGGCCGGGCCGGCCCGCTCGTAGTCACGGCCGTAGGCGTAGGCGAGGTCGGCCGCGGCCCGTCGGTGATCGGCCCGCAGCCGGCCGGAGTCGTCGAGCAGTCTCGACACGTCGGGGTGATCGGCGGCGCGGGCCTGGCGCAGCTCCGGCCGCGCCTCGTTGGAATAGCCCCTCAGCAGGGCGATGACGGCCAGGTGCATGCAGCGCCGGCCGTCGCCGGTCTCGCTTCGGGTCAGCAGGCGGGCGCCGGTCCTGCCGTAGATCTGCAGCAGCCGCTGGCGGGCCGGGGACAGCGGCGGGAATTCGATCTTGCCGGTCGGCGGGCAGGCCGCGCCGTCGTCCGGCGGCCGGGTGGGCGGCGGCGTGGGCGGCGTGGGCGAGGTGGGCGGGGTGGGTGGCGTGTGCCGGACCGCGGGCCGCTGCACGGGTGAGGGGAGCGCGGGCGAGAGGGGCGCGGGTGAGGGGAGCGCGGCCGGCGGGTCGGGAGGGCGTGCGTCGCGGGCGGCCCGCCATCGCCGGTGCCAGGCCTGCGCGTCGCCCATGGCCTGGACGTTCAGGCCGGTCTCCTGGGCGGCCAGCGCGCAGGTGGCCACGAAGCACGCCACCCACGCCCAAGGCGGTACGCGCTTGCGTTTCCCGCTCAGGATGTCGTGCGTGGTGCTCGTCGCCAGCCCCCTCTTCAGGTTGTCCTCGGGGACGCGCAGCGACAGCGTGCGCAGGTGGGCCAGCGTCGGGGAGCCGGCCAGGCCGTGCAGCTCGTTGAGCTGATCGACGAAAACGCGTAGCGCCGCAACGGGGTGTTGTTCAGCCATCGCCCTTAGCCGAAATGAAGTGATCCATGATCTATATGTGGTTGTGGAAGTCATATTGACACCACCGACGGTCAATCTGAGGGAGATCACACATTCTGCTTCATCCGGAATTAACTGGCGGTTGACCTGTACTAACACAACTGGGTCGACTTCAGGACGGGGCTCGTTGGCAACGGACGAGTCCGGCCAAGTGCGGATGAGTCCGGACGAGTCCGGATAGCTCCGGACGAAAGTGGATGGAATCGGATGGTGCCGGATCACCTCGAAGGACGTCGGAATCTCGTCGCGTCCAGCCGGGCCGAATGCTCGTCAAAAGCGAAACGTGAATTTTTTTCGTAATTAAAAAATGACCTTTTGTCCGGTCTTTTCCGGACATGTTTGAACCGGTGGCGGCCACCCGGGCGGCGCCCCATCGTTGATCGCGCCATCCGATGCCGACGACGAAGGAGAAAGCCGTGGCGCACGCCCTGGCCTCCCCGGCCTTTCTCCGTGTCACCGCCACCCGGCCGGGCTCCCCACCCCCGCCGTGGGTGCACAACGACGACCAGCTGCTGACCTTGCTGGTGACCGTGTGGTCGCTGACCACCGGCCGCGTCCCGCCCCGCCGCCCCAGCGACGAGCTCACCGTCACCGAGCTCATCGCGTTCTGGGCCGATGACCAGACCGCCGGATCCCCGGCGACGCCCCCTCAGGAGTGACCTCGATGTTTTCCGTACCCGTGCTGCTCATTCTGACCACCACCACGCTGGTGACCACCATCGCCTGCGCGCTCACGCTGGCCACCGGCGCCACCTGGCCCACCGCCCTGCTCAGCGGCGGCGCCGCCGGCGCCGCCACCATGGGCCTGCTCACCCACCTGCTCGACAACCGCCACGACCGGCAGTGAGCCGCAGTGAGCGGTACGGCCGAGCGGTCGGCCCCAAACCGCGCCGACGTCCGCGGAAGAGGTGTGGTGTGGTGCGGTGCGGACAGGCTCCCGCGCCGGCGAGCCTCCGTTCGACGCGGGAGACCTACGCCGACGGGCCGGGCCGGGCCAAGCTGGGCCGGGTAAGGATGGCGTCACCGTCAAGTCATGATTACGCAGAGCTACTGATAAGATACGCTGCGTAGTAATGGCTGGTTGAAGGGCTGATCAACCAACCCACCCCCGGCCCTCAAGAACCAGTCAGCCGTATCCGCGGTCCGGTGGCGCCCCCGCGTCACCGGCCGCGATCGCTCTGACCACGATTGGACGAACAGCATGACCGACAAGCTCACCGCCCCCTACGCCCAGGCCGCGGCCGTGGCGGCCAAGGACGGCTCCCTCGCCCGCGCCAAGGGCATCGTCTCGCTGCAGCGCACCGGCGCCGGCCGCTACACCGTCACCCTGGAGCCGCACGTCAACGCGCTGGAATCGGTCCCGCAGGCGACGCTGAACCAGTCGGCCGACTGGAACAGCGAGATCTACGCCAAGGTCGTCAACGCCTCCACCGTCGCGGTGCTGACCGGGGTCAACGGCACCGCCACCGACGAGCCGTTCTTCCTCCTGATCCCGTAACCACCCGGCCCGCCCGGCGGGAGTACGACGGTCGCGGCAGGGTGTCGTCCCGCGGCGTCCCCGGCCGACGCCGGTAATCACTCGCCGCCCGCGGCGACGCGGAGAGATCGGCGGCGGGACCGAACGGTCGCCGTTCTCGGACGCGCTTCGAGCTCCTTCCCGGGCGTCGGGAAGGAGCTCGACGATGATCGGCCACCACATGGGCGGCTACAGGGTGCCGGCTCCGGGGCCGTGGTGGTCGTCCCGCAGCACGATGAAGCGCCGACCGCCCGCGCCCACCGCCCACGGCGACCGCCCGCTGGACCGACTTCGAGCCCGGCTTTGGGCCCGGCCTCGGCCGGCCCCGCCGTCACCGTGGCACGCGACCGGCTGACGCCGTCGAGCGCGGCGTCCGGCTTCTCCGGTGCCGTGTGTCGTTCCGGCCGCCGGTTTCACCTCGACAGGAAACCGTCGCGCGGCCGGATTCCGCGTCAGGCCTTCTCGATCGAGTGGAGAACATCCAGATAATGCCGGTTGTACATGATGCCGAGGATGTTCCCGAAGGGGTCGACCACGGAGGCGCCGACGAATCCCTGGCCGAACTCGCGGGGCGGCTCGTGCTCCTCGGCTCCCAGGGACAGCAGCCGGTCGAGAGACTCCTGCACGTCGTCGACGTGCCAGTACGTGACGACGCCGGCCGGGCCGGTCTCCACGTCGTCGGCGAGCTGCTGGGCGTAGCCGCTGTCGAGCAGGCCCAGCTCGTGCTGGTAGTCGCCGAACCGGAACTCGACATACCCGGGCTTGTCGAAGTACGGCTCGACACCCAGCACCTCGGTGTACCACTTCTTGGCCGCGTCCAGGTCGGCGGCGTGAAACCTGACGGTGGTAAGTCCTCGTAACATCGATTCTCCCCTCATCGCCGCGAATACTTGCCGGAGGAGGTAAACGAAAACATCGAAGGGTTCACGGATTTCGTTTTCCGGAAGTCCAGCGAAGATCTTGCCGGAGGAGAACTAAGCCTTTTACCGGGAATGATATGGACACCCCTTGCCGGGTAGGCCCCCGTCCATGGACGGGGAACAGCAGGGTGTCACCGGTGCCACCGCCTGGCGCGGTGAGATCGAAAGAGGGTTCGCCGCCGAGGTGGAGTCGGGGCGGCTGGACCTCCCGCTGCCCGGCGCGGGGCGGACCAGGCGGCGATGGGAGACGTTGAGCTCGCTGGCCCGGCGGGATCTGTCGCTGGCGCGGCTGTGCGAGGGGCACACCGACGCCGTCGCGATCCTCGCCGAGCTCTCCGGTCCGGTACCGGCGGCCGGCAGCCGGTGGGGCGTGTGGGCGGCGCGGCCTCCCGGCCCGTCCCTCTCGGCGCGTCCCGAGGGGGACGGGTGGCTGCTGAGCGGGACCAAGCAGTACTGCTCGGGAGCCCGGGTGTGCACCCACGCCCTGGTGACCGCGGACGCGCCGGACGGCCCCCGGCTGTTCGCCGTACCGGTCGAGAACCTGCGGCCGGTGGCCGGCAGCTGGCCCGCGACGGGAATGGCGGCCAGCGACACCCTGGACGTCCGCTTCGACGACATCCCCGGCGAACCGGTGGGACCGGTGGACGGATACGTGAAGCGGCCCGGTTTCCACCACGGCGGCGCGGGCGTCGCAGCGTGCTGGTACGGAGGGGCTAGAGGCGTGGCCGAGACGTTGCTGGCCGCCGCGGCCGAGCGGGACGTCGGCCCGCACGCCCTGGCCCACCTGGGCGCGGTCGACGTCGCGCTGCGGACCGCCAGGGCCGCCCTGGAGGAGGCGGCCGACGAGATCGACGCCGACCCGTACGACCTCAAGAACGCCGGAGGGACGCGGTCCCTGCGTCTCAAGGCGCTGGTGGAGACCGTGGCCACCGACGTCATGGCGCGGGTGGGCAGGGCGCTGGGCGCCGGGCCGCTTGGCCACGACGCCGCGCACGGGCGCCGGGTCGCCGACCTCACGGTCTACCTGCGCCAGCATCACGCCGAACGCGACCTCGCCGCGCTGGGGGCCATCGTCGCCGAGCAGGGAGCCGGCTGGTGAGCACCGAACGAGCCGACATAACGGGCGGCACCGAGCGGGCCGACAGGGCTGACAGAACTGACAGAACTGACAGGACAGGCGGTATCGAGCGGGCCGACAGGGCCGACAGGGTGGATTGGGGCGACTGGGACGGCCGGCTCGATCCGGCCCCCAACCCCATCGACGCCCCCGGAACCCTCGAGGCCGAGTGGCGCGCCTGGCCGGGCCTCGGCGCCCTCCCGGAGCTCGCCTACGGCGGCTGGCGCAGCGCGGTGGTGATCGCCGCCCACCCCGACGACGAGGTGCTGGGGCTCGGCGGCCTGCTGGCGCTGCTGGCGGCCTCGGGCGTGCGGCTGCGCCTAATCGCCGTCACCGACGGCGAGGCCTCCCATCCGGGGATCGCCGACGTGCCGGGCCTGGTGGCGCGGAGGGTGGGGGAGACCGCGTCCGCGCTGGAGGCACTGGGGGCCGGCGGCGTCGAGATCGTGCGGCTGGGCATGCCCGACACCGGGCTGGCGGAGCGCGAGGGCGAGCTCGTCCGGGCGCTGGGGCGGGCGGCCTCCGGGTTCGAGGTGTGCCTGGCCCCGTGGGAGGCGGACGTGCACTCCGATCACGAGGCGGCGGGCAGGGCCGCGGTCTCGGCGGGGCTGCGCCCCTACTTCTACCCGATCTGGGCCTGGCACTGGGCCAGGCCCGGCGACGCGCGGCTGCCCTGGGATCGGGCGCTGCGGATCCCGCTGCCCCCGGCGGTCCTGGCCCGCAAACGGGCGGCGATCGGCTGTTTCGCCAGCCAGCTGGAGCCTCGCGGCGCCGGCCTGGAGGCGGTGCTCCCGCCCGGCGTCGTCGCCCACTTCACCCGCGACCACGAGGTGCTCTTCCGTTGACCACCCTCCCCACGGCCCCCGGAACCGGGGCCCGGGGCATCCACGCTGGAGGTATCCGATGACGACTCATCCGGCGACACTCGGACCGGAGTACTTCGAGGACATGTACGCGGCCTCCTCCGACCCGTGGGGCTTCACCTCCCGCTGGTACGAGGAGCGCAAGTACGCCATCAGCGCCGCGCTGCTGCCCGCGCGCCGCTACTGTGACGCCTTCGAGGCGGGCTGCTCCATCGGGGTGTTCACCGCCCTGCTCGCCCCGCGCTGCGACCGGCTGCTCGCCTGCGACCTGTCCTCCGTCGCGGTCGCGGCGGCGGCGGAGCGCACCGCGGGCCACCCGGGGACGCGGGTGCGGCGGCTCGTCCTGCCCGGCGAGTGGCCCGAGCGGGAGGGAGGGTTCGACCTCGTCGTGCTGTCGGAGGTGCTCTACTACTTCGGCGGGGCTGACCTGGAGCGGATGCTGGACCTGGCGACCGCCTCGCTGGCCCCCGGGGGCACCCTGCTCGCGGTGCACTGGAGGCATCCCGTCGCGGAGTACCCGCGCGGCGGCGAGGAGGTGCACCGGGCCCTGGCCGGGCGTGACGAGCTGACCCGCCTCGTCGACCACCGCGAGCCGGACTTCCTCGCCGAGGTCTACCTGCGCGGTCGCGGGGCTCCCTCGGTGGCCGAGTCCGAGGGAATCGTGTGATCCAGGCCGTCGGAGTCGTGGTGCCCGCCCGCGACGAGGAGGAGCTGCTCCCCGCCTGCCTGGCCTCGCTGGACCTGGCCGGGCGCCTGGTCCCCGGGGTGGCGGTCCACCTGGTCGTCGTCGCCGACGCCTGCGGCGACCGTACGGCGTCCGTCGCCGCGCGGGCCGGGGCGACCGTCGTCGAGGGCACCATGACCAACGTCGGGCGGGCGCGGCGGGCGGGCGCGCAGGTGCTCCTGCGGCGGACCCGGGGCCTGGACCCCGCCACCGTCTGGGTCGCCACCACCGACGCCGACACCCTGGTGCCGCCCTGCTGGCTCGGCCGCCAGCTCAGGCACGCCGCCCAGGGGTGGGAGGCCGTCGTCGGCACGGTGACGGTCACCGACTGGTCCGGCTACCCGTCGTGGTGCCAGACCGCCTACACCGAGGGGTACGCGGACAGCACGGAGACGGGCGACCCCGAGGCGACCGGCATGAAGGCGGACGGCGGAAACACGGACGGCGGAAACACGGACGGCGGAAACACGGACGGTGGAAACACGGACGGTGGAAACGCGACCGGCGGGAACGCGGACGGCACCGAGACGGACGAGGGCGCGCGATGGCATTCGCACGTGCACGGCGCCAACCTGGGCCTCACCGCCGCGGCCTACCTGGCGGTCGGCGGGTTCAGCGCGCTGCCGACCGGTGAGGACGACGCCCTGGTCCGAGCCCTGGAATCGGCCGGCAGGCGGGTCCTGCGCACCACCGGGGTGAGCGTGGTGACCTCGGCGCGCCGCGACCCCAGGGCACCGGACGGCTTCGGCCACTTCCTCGCCCGCCTCGAACGCGACCCCGCCTCCACCGCGCGCGGGACGTCCGGGTGGTCGTCCTGAGCCGCTGAGTCCCATCGGGGCTGATCACCCGGATCCCCGGATCCCCGGAGCGTCCGGCCGTTCCGCGGTTCCACGGTTCCGCAGTTCCGCCGGGCCGCCCGCGGGGTGCCCGCCCGTGACCCGGCGGCGCGCGGCCCACCGGCCCGGCGCGTGGAGAGGCGTGTAGAGGTCCCGGCCCGGGGAAGTCGCGATCTTGCGCGGGGGCACCCGCGGGCACCGCGACCGCAGCGAGACGCGTCCTCGGGGGCCCGCGCGTGACAGATGACGGGGAAGGCCCCCGGGTTCCTCGCCGGTCGCCGTGACCGGCGCGAGCGCGGATCCACGGCGGTCCGCGGAGAGGGGAGAGCGTGAACGGTTCCTACGTGGTGACGGGTGGCGGCCGGGGCATCGGCAGGGCGGTGGTCGAGCGGCTGCTCGGCGACGGCGGTGCCGTCGTCGCCGTCGAGCTCGATCCGGCGGCCCTGGACTGGACGGCCGGTCACCCGGCGGGGCCGCGCCTGGCCGCCGTGGTGGGGGACGCCGCCGACGAGGCCGTCGCCGACCGCGCCGCCGACGTCGCCCAGGACCTCGCCCCGCTCGCCGGGTGGGTCAACAACGCCGCCGTCTTCAGGGACGCCTCGATCCACTCCTCCACCGCGCGGGAGGTGCTCGACCTGATCGCGCTGAATCTCGACGGGGCCGTCGTGGGATGCTCCACCGCCGTCCGCCGCTTCCTCGCCGCCGCGACCCCGGGGGCGATCGTGAACGTCACCTCGCACCAGGCCCGGCAGGCGGTGGTGGGCTGCCTGCCGTACGTGACGGCCAAGGCCGCGGTGGAGGGGATGACCCGCGCGCTCGCGGTCGAGTACGGGTCGCGGGGGATCCGGGTCAACGCCGTGGCGCCGGGCTCGGTCGCCACCGAGCGCTACGCGGAGTTCCTCGGCTCGCGCGGGCCGGACGAGGCCGCCCGGGTGGAGCGGGAGATGGCCATGCTGCATCCGATCGGCAGGGTGGCGCGGGCCGAGGAGGTCGCGTCCGCGATCGCCCACCTGCTCTCCGACGACGCGGCCTTCATCACCGGCGCGACCGTGCCCGTCGACGGCGGCCGGACGGTGCTGGCCCGCGATCCCGAGGGGTGACCGGGGCGGGACGTCACAGCAGGAGGCGTACGGCGGCGAGCAGCGTGAGGGTCAGCGTGATCCGTTCGAAGAGCGTGCGGTCGATGCGGCCGATGACGGCGCGCCCGGTCGCGGCCCCGGCGAGGACCGCCGGGGCGCCCAGCGCGGCGAAGACGAGGGTGGCGGGGGTGATGAGGCCCAGCGCGACGCTGAACGGCACCTTGAAGGCGTTGATCGTGAGGAAGAACCAGGCGCTGGTGCCCAGGAGGCCCAGTATCGGCAGGCCCGCCGCCAGGAGGTAGACGGCCATGATGGGGCCGGCCGCGTTCGCCGTCATGGTGGCGAAGCCGGCGAAGGCGCCCGCGAGGGCGGCCACCGGGCGGCGGTGGGCGAGCGAGTCCTCCGGCGCCCGGTGCCGGTTCCACAGGTGAACGGCGATGATCGCCAGCAGGATCGCCCCGATGAGCCGCCTCATCTGCGCGTCGTCGACCCAGCGCACCACCACCGCCCCGGCGACCACGCCCAGGGCGACCCAGGGGAACAGCCTGATCAGCCTCGGCCAGTCGGCGTGGCGCCGGTAGGAGGCGACGGCGACCAGGTCGCCGACGAGCAGGAGCGGCAGCAGCGTGCCGGTGGACTCCTTGGTCGGCAGCACGAGTGCGAACAGGGCGACCGCCACCGTCCCGGTGCCGGAGACGCCGGTCTTGGAGAAGCCCACCAGGAACAGGGCGGCCAGCAGGATGACCCACTGGACGGCGTCGAGGGAGGGCATCAGCCTCCCCGGCGGGAGGAAGGGGGAGAAAAGGTCACAGGTGACCGTACATGATGCGTCAGCCGACGAACCGCCTGGCCGGGCGCCCGAGGCTCTCCGGCGGGCGCGCCGGCACCGCTGTCCGAGGCCGGTAAGGCCGGTGTCGTATTTCCCGGTCACGCCGGGCCGGGCGGGCCGGACCCGGCACCGGCGGCCTCATCGTCCCGGGCAGGCGGCCTCGTCGCCCGGGGGCCGGGGGCGCGTTTCCCGGTCACGCGTTTTCCGGTCACGCCGGATCGGGCGGGCCGGATCCGGTGCCCGCGGCCTCATCGCCCGGGGGCCGGCGCCGAGGAGCGGGTCGGCGCGGGCCGTCCGGCCTCGTCTGCGACGGCCCGGCCCGGTGTCGAGGCGGCCGTGTGGCACGCGCCGCGGCCGTCGGCGCGCACGACGATCCGGCCCGCCTCGACGCGGACGGCGACCTCGGTCGCGTCGCTGACGGCCGGGACGCCGGCCGACGCGGCCAGGGTGCCCGAGCCGTCGAGCACCACCCGCAGGCGGGGCCACGCCGAGGGCGGGAAGGCCTGGCGCAGGCAGCCGCAGAAGTCGGCGAGGGCCAGCCGGGCGAGCGGTGCCAGCTCGTCGGGGTCGCCGGTGACCAGGACGGCGGTGATCGCGGCACCCGGCGGCGCGGCGCGTACCGCCTCCTCGACGGCCTCCAGGCGATGCAGCCCGAGGATCGCCACCACGCCGTCGCCGTCGTCGGTGAGCCGCACGGGTTCGGCGCGTACCGCGTCCGGCACCGGGGGCGGGGACCACGCCTCGTCGGCGGGCCTGGCGCGCTGGATCCACGGCGTGGCCGGCCAGCCGTCGTCGAGGTCGAGGCCGGCGAGCCGCTCGCAGGCGCCGACGATGGTGAAGGGATCGGTGAAGCCGGGGGCGGCGGCGGCCAGCCGGCTCGCGCCGTGCAAGGTCGTGAGCGCGGCCTCGGCCACGCGCACCAGGCGGTCGCCGGGGGTGGCGGGCGGGCGCAGGCGCTCCAGGGCGAGCCCGAGCAGGAGCGCGTTCAGCTTCGTCAGCTGCGCGAACGGCCGCCGGGTCCGTTCGTCGGCGAGGATCTCCGGCATCAGGTCCACGCCGATCCTGGCCAGGCCGTGCCGCCCGTCGGTGGTCAGGGGGAGCCGGGCCAGCCAGGCGCGGGCGAGCGCGCCGAGCGCCTCGCGGGGGGTGAGGCTCGGCTCCGGGTTCGGGCCCGGGTTCGAGTCCGGGTCCGGCGGCTCGGGGGCGCGCTCGGCGAGGTCGGCCAGGACCGTGAAGTACAGGGCCCGCTTGCCGGGGAAGTTGGAGTAGACCGCGCCGCGGGTGAGCTCGGCGCGCTCGGCGATGGCGTCGATCTTCGCGTCGCGGAAACCGCGCTCGGCGAACTCCTCCAGGGCCGCGGCCAGCACCCTGGCGCGGTTGCGCTCCTGCAGCTGCGCCCTGCTGAGCCGGGTCATCGTCCTCCTCGTCGCCGCGTTGCCGTCGGTCCCGATCCAAGATACCGTGACCACTCGGATGACGGGATCATCTGTTTATATCATCTGAAATTCAGGAGGATCCATGACCGTTGCCGACCAGGCCGTGGGCGGCGTCCCCGAGGTTCCCGAGATCCACCTCACCGACGCCGAGGTGCTGCGCGACCCCTTCGCCGCGTACGGCCGCGCCAGGGAGATCTCGCCGCTGGCCCGGCTGGTGGCCCCGGGCTTCGGCCCGATGCTGGCCCTCACCCGGTACGAGGACGTCAGGGCGATGCTGAGCGACCCGCGGTTCGAGATCAACGCCGCCAGCTTCATGCGGCCCGACGTGCCCGAGGACTGCCTGCCCTACATGCGGACCATGAGCGAGATGGACGGCCCCGAGCACCTGCGGCTGCGCCGGCTGGTGTCGCCGGCGTTCAGCGCGCGCCGCGCCGCCGAGTTCCGGCCGCGGATCGAGCCCATCGTCGACGCCCTGCTCGACACCCTGCCCGGCGTGGCCGAGCGGGCCGCGAACGGCGTGGTGGACCTGCTGGGGCACTTCGCCAGGCCGCTGCCGATGGACGTCATCTGCGAGCTCGTCGGCATTCCCGGCGCCGACCGCCCGCGCTGGCGCGAGTACGGCGCCACCGTCGTGGGAGGCGGCGGGCAGCGGTTCGCCGAGGCCATCCCGGGCATCATGGAGGGCGCCAAGGCCGCGGTCGCGCGCCGCCGCGCCGAACCCGGCGACGACCTGCTGTCGGACCTCATCCGCGCCCAGGCCGACGACGGCGACCGGCTCAGCGACACCGAGCTGGTCACCATGGTCTGGCACCTGGTCATGGCGGGGCAGACACCCACGAACCTCATCGCCAACGCCGTGGAGGTCCTGCTCACCCACCCCGGCCACCTCGCCGCGCTGCGCCGGGACGCCGGGCTCATGCCGCGCGCCGTGGAGGAGCTGACGCGCTGGTGCGGCCCGACGCTGCTGTCGATCCCCCGCTACGCGCGCGAGGACGTGGAGCTGTACGGTACGCGGGTGCGCAAGGGGGAGCCCGTCACCGCCGCGATCGCCGCCGCCAACCGCGACCCGCGCGCGTTCGCCGACCCCGACCTGCTCGACCTGGGCCGGGCCACCGCGACGGCGGGCCACCTCGGGTTCGCCCACGGGCCGCACTTCTGCCTGGGGGCCTCGCTGGCCCGCGTGCAGACCGAGGTCGCGCTCACGGCGCTGCTGCGCCGCTTCCCCGACCTGGCCCTCGCCCCGGAGAACGCGGGACGCGCGCCCGACCCGGGCACCTGGCGCCTGGCGTCCCTGCTCGTGACGATCTGACCCTATCCACCCGTGATCCACCCGTACGACCGTCGAGGAGACGTTTCCCATGGCACGCACCGGTGACCGCGGCGACCCGCTGAGATGCACGTTCTGCGGGAAGAGCCAGCGGCAGGTCATGCGGCTCATCGCGGGCCCCGGCGGCGTGTACATCTGCGACGAGTGCGTCGGGCTGTGCAACGAGCTCATCGAGGAGGAGTTCGGGGAGACCCCCGCCCCCTCCGGGAGCGGGCCCGGCGGGCCCGGCGGGCCGCCGAAGCCGCGGGAGATCCACGAGTTCCTCGGGCGGTACGTCGTCGGGCAGGAGGACGCCAAGAGGTCGCTCGCGGTGGCGGTCCACAACCACTACAAGCGCGTGCGCGCCGACGCGCGGCACGCCTCGGGCGGGGAGCCGGTCGAGCTGGGCAAGTCCAACATCCTGCTGGTCGGCCCGACCGGCTGCGGCAAGACCCACCTCGTGCAGACCCTCGCCCGGATGCTCGACGTCCCGTTCGCGATCGCCGACGCCACCGCCCTGACGGAGGCGGGCTACGTGGGCGAGGACGTCGAGAACATCCTGCTCAAGCTGATCCAGGCCGCCGACCACGACGTCAGGAGGGCCGAGACCGGCATCGTCTACATCGACGAGATCGACAAGATCGCCCGCCGGGGCGAGAACCCGTCGATCACCCGTGACGTCTCCGGCGAGGGCGTGCAGCAGGCCCTGCTGAAGATCCTGGAGGGCACGGTCGCGAGCGTGCCGCCGCAGGGGGGCCGCAAGCACCCGCAGCAGGAGTTCATCCAGATCGACACCACCAACGTGCTGTTCATCGCCGGGGGCGCGTTCTCCGGCCTGGAGCAGATCATCGAGGCCCGGACCGGCCGGGGCGGCGCCGGGTTCGGCACCCCGGCCCGCCCGGCCAGCGCCGGGCGGGAGCGGGACGAGCGGGACGTCCTGGCCGGGGTCATGCCCGAGGACCTGCTGAGGTTCGGGCTCATCCCCGAGCTGGTCGGCCGGCTTCCGGTGGTGGCGACCTTCCGGCCGCTGGACCACGCGGCGCTGACGCGGATCCTCACCGAACCGCGCGACGCCCTGATCAAGCAGTACCGCAGGCTCTTCGAGATGGACGGCGTCGAGCTGGAGTTCACCGAGGGGGCCGTCGGCGCGATCGCCGACCAGGCGCTGCTGCGGCGCACCGGCGCCCGCGCGACCCGCGCGATCCTGGAGGAGATCCTGCTCAACGTGATGTACGAGGTGCCGGGCCGCGAGGACGTGGCCCGCGTCGTGATCGACCGCGACACCGTGCTCGGCACCGTCAACCCGACGCTGGTACCGCGCCGCCACCCCGGCCACGGCCCCGAGCGCCGCGACCGGTCCGCCTGAGGAACCCCCTGCCCGGCGGCCCCCGGACCCGCGCCTCCGGGGGCGCGGAACCTAACGCGGCACCTTCGCGCGGTTTTCCCGGTGTACGGCCGCCGCCGCCCCGAGGGCGAGGGCGGCGTACCCGAAGATCACGGCCAGGCCCGCCCAGGGCGGGAGCGGGTGGTAGCCGCCGAGCGGTGACCAGCCCACGTCCACGTGCGCGAACGTGGGGACGCTCTGCGTGATCGCGAACCCGGCGGCGGGGGTGGCCGTCAGCAGCCACGGCGCCAGGCCCGCGCCCGACGGCAGGAAGGGCACGGCCAGGGAGGGCACGACGACCAGCGCGACGGCCAGCACGGCGGCGACGACGCGCCGCCCGACCAGCACGGCCAGGCCCAGCGCCAGCACGGCGGCGGCCGCGGTCAGCGCCGCGTGGCCGACGACCACCCGCAGCCCGGTCCCCAGGGTGATCGGCTGGATCGGGTTCTGGTTGGCGCGCAACAGCGCCAGACCTGCGGGGACCACGACCCCCGAGGTCACCAGCCCCGTCACGAACGCGACCGCGCCGACCACCACGGCCTTGGCCACCAGCCGGCGTACCGGACGCTCCGGACGCGGCTCATCCGGCTCGTCCGGAGCGTCCGGTTCGTCCGGTTCGTTCGGCGGGCCGGTCCCGGACGGCCTCCGCCGGTGTCCCGCCGTGAGGAACGAGACCGCCGCCACGAGCACCGGGATCAGCCCCACGGCCCCGCCGGTCAGCATGAGGTCGGCGCGCATGCCGCCCTCCACCGTGGCGGGCCCGATGTCACCGCTCCCGGTCACGATGAGCCTGTCGCCGGACTCGACGACCCCGCCCGGGTGGTGCGGGGTCCTGCCGTCGGGCCCCAGGGAGACGCCGACGTCGTCGTGCCGCCACGGACCGTTCGCGCCTCGCAGCCCTATCTGGTCGAAGGTGGCGGTGGCCTCGGCGAAGGCCTTCGCCGTCTCCCACAGCACGCCCGGCGAGGCGGCGAACAGCCCGATCTCGACCGTCTCCGGCAGGCCGGGCAGCGTGACGGTGCCGACCTCGGTCCACGTCTCGCCGTCGCCCGACTCGTAGCCGGTGACGGTGTCGCCCGACCTGGTCAGCCGCAGCCACAGCGGCTCCCGCGCGGGACCTCCGGCCACGTCGTGGACGAAGTCGTGCTGCATCCGCACGCCGTGCCCGCCGGTGGTCATGACGGCGGCGTACGGCATGCCCCGCGTGAGGCTCTGCCTGACGAGGAGACCGGCCTTCGCCCAGGGCACCGCCCCCTCCTTGACGTTGCGCACCCCGGGTACGGCGTCCGGCAGCCGCATCTGCCCGGTCATGCCCGACACGCGGGCGGTGATGTCGCCGTTCCCCTTGAGCGGCTGGTGCACGAAGTAGTACTTGTCCTGCACCGCCGTGCCGTCGGGGCCCACCAGGGGTGCGGGGCAGGGGCCCTCGCCCTTCGAGGTCACGCAGGTGCTGCGGGCGCCTCCGGCGATCAGCAGTCCGAGCGACACGGTGACCAGCACCGAGGCCGCCATGGCGAGCACCAGGCCCCGCGCGGAGCGGAACCCGGCCCACTCGGCGCGCAGCAGTCGGGGGAAGCCGTCCCGTCCGGCCCGCCGGCCGGGTCGGTGCGGCGTGAATGAACTCATGCCGACGGTTGTACGCGGCGCCCGGTTCCGGCCGGGTCGCGTCGGCCGCGACCCGGCTGGAACCGGGGGTCTGCCATCGTTGGGCCATGGCACCTCGATCCGGCGGCCGGTCCGGCCGTCCCGCGCGCACGACGACCGGCGGTGAGCGGCGGTGAGGGTCCTCGTCGTCGAGGACTTCGAGGTCCTCGCCCGCTCCATCGGAACCGGCCTGCGCCGCGAGGGCATGGCCGTCGACGTCGTCCTGGACGGGACCGCCGCCCTCGACCGCCTCGCCGTCACCCGCTACGAGGTGGTGATCCTCGACCGCGACCTGCCCGGCGTCCACGGGGACGAGATCTGCCGGCGGCTCGCCCACGGCCGCTGCGAGACCCGCGTGCTGATGCTCACCGCCTCCGGCACGATCGAGGACCGCGTCGACGGGCTCGGGCTCGGCGCCGACGACTACCTGCCCAAGCCGTTCGCGTTCGCCGAGCTGGTCGCCCGCGTCCGCGCCCTGGCGCGCCGCGCCACCCCGCCGCTGCCGCCCATCCTGGCCTGCGGGGACATCACCCTCGATCCGGCCCGCCGGGTCGCCTCGCGGGCCGGCCGGCGCCTCGGCCTGAGCCCCAGGGAGTTCGCCCTGCTCGAATGCCTGCTCGCCGTGCCCGGCCTGGTCGTCTCCGCCGAGGAGCTGCTCGAACGCGTCTGGGACGAGGCCGCCGACCCCTTCAGCAGTGCCGTCAAGCACACCGTGCACCGGTTGCGGGCCAAGCTCGGCGACCCGCCCGTGATCGAGACCGTCCGCGAGGGCGGCTACCGCATCGGGCCGTCATGACCTCGCGGACGCTCGCCAGGAGGTCCCTGCGGGCGCGGCTCGCGCTCGCCTACGCGGCGGGCATCTACGCCGCCGGGGTCCTGGTGGTCGTGTTCGTCGCCGTCCCGCTCGCCAGCGTCGACGCGGCCATCCCCGAGGGCCGCCCCCCGTCCCCCCCGTCCCCCGTGACCACCGGGACCGGGCCCGGGATCGGCCTGCCCCAGCTCCTCACAGGGTCCGCCGTCGCGCTGGTCCTCCTGATTCCCGTCGCCCTGGCCCTGGGCTGGTTCGTCGCCGGCCGGTTCCTGCGCCCGCTGCGCGCCATCACCGCCACCGCCCGGATCATCTCCGCCGGAAACCTCCACCGGCGCCTCGACCTCGGCGAGCCCACGGACGAGCTGACCGAGCTCGGCCACACCCTCGACGACCTGTTCGCCCGCCTGCACGCCTCCTTCGACGCCCAGCGCCACTTCGTCGCCAACGCCTCCCACGAGCTGCGCACCCCGCTCGCCGGTCTGCGTACCCTCCTCGAAGTCGCCCTCGCCGACCCGGACGCCGACGCCGAGACCCTGCGCTCGGCCTGCCGGGAGGCCCTCGCCCTGGGCGGGTACCAGGAGCGGCTGGTGCGGGCGCTGCTCGCCCTGGCCACCAGCGAACGCGGCGTCGCCCGCTGGGACACCCTCGACCTCGCCCCCGTCGTCGGCGGGGTGCTCGACTCGCGCCGCGACCGGGCGGCGGAGGCGGGCGTCGACCTCGCCGGAGACCTGACGCCCGCGGTGACGGCCGGGGACCCGGGACTGATCGAGAGCCTCGTCGCCAACCTCGTCGACAACGCCGTCCGCCACAACCACGCGGACGGGCACGTGCGGGTCACCACCCGGGCCTCCGGCGCGCACGTGGCCCTCACGGTCACCAACAGCGGGCCGGTCGTCCCCCGCGACCAGGTCCAGCGCCTCTTCCACCCCTTCCAGAAACTGGCGCCCGAACGGTACGGCCCCCGCGACGGCTACGGCCTCGGGCTCGCCATCGTCGACGCCGTCACGCGGGCCCACCAGGCCACCCTCACCGCCGAAGCGCGCCCCGAGGGTGGCCTGTCCATCACCGTGCGGTTCGCGCACGCCTCTCGTCCGGACCGTCCCTGACGTCGGGGGCCGGCCGCGCGGGGACGGCGCCCGCGGCCGCGCCGGTTTTCCCGGCGGCCCCGTTGTGACCATGCCGGGTTTCCCGGCGGCCTCGGTGTGACCATGCCGGCTTTTCCGGCGGTCCCGTTGCGGGCGCGCCGGTTTTCCCGGTGGCCCCGCTCAGGAACCGGGCCGCCCGTCCGCCAGGCGGGCCGCCCTGGCGTGCAGGTAGCGCTGCTGGGGGAGGCTGGTCGCGCGCCGGGCCGCCTCCCGGTAGCCGTCGCGCGCCGCCGCGTGGTCACCGGCCATCTCCAGCAGGTGCGCGCGGACCGCGTGCAGCCGGTGGTCCCCGGCGATCCGGCCGTCGGCCGCGAGCGGGCCGAGCAGGGCGAGCCCGGCGTGCGGGCCGCGGGCCATGGCCACCGCCACCGCGTGGTTCAGCGCCACCATCGGGTTGTCGGAGATCCGCATCAGCAGCTCGTACAGCGCGGTGATCTGCGGCCAGTCGGTCGCCTCGGCGCTCGGCGCCTCGTCGTGGATCGCGGCGATCGCCGCCTGGAGCTGGTACGGGCCCGCTGTCCCCCGGGGGAGCGCGCCGGTGATGAGCGCCACGCCCTCGGCGACGGCGGCCGCGTCCCACCGGCTCCGGTCCTGCTCGGCCATCGGGATCAGCGAGCCGTCCGGCCCGGTGCGCGCCGGGCGGCGCGCGTCGGTGAGCACCATGAGCGCGAGCAGCCCCGTCACCTCGCCGTCGTCGGGCAGCAGCCGGTGGACCAGGCGGGCCAGCCGGATCGCCTCCGCCGACAGCTCGACGCGCTGCAGGTGCGGCCCCGAGGTGCTGGCGTAGCCCTCGTTGAAGATCAGGTAGAGCACGTGCAGGACCACGCGGAGCCGTTCGGCGCGCTCCGCGCCCGAGGGCATGCCGAACGGGACGCCGCTGTCCTTGACGCTGCTCTTGGCCCGGGTGATGCGCCGGGTCATGGTCGCCTCCGGCACGAGGAACGCCCGCGCGATCTCCGCGGTGGTCAGGCCGCCGACCGCCCGCAGGGTGAGGGCGATCTGCGAGGCCGCCGACAGCGAGGGGTGACAGCACATGAACAGCAGGATGAGCGTGTCGTCGGACTCGGAGGCGGGCCGGTCGGCGGCGGGCGCGTGCCACCGGCCGGGCGGTGTCCACCGGGCGACGGTGTCCTCGCGGCGCCGGCGCGCCTGCTCGGCGCGCAGCAGGTCGGTCAGCCTGCGCGAGGCGACCGTGATCAGCCAGCCCAGCGGGTTGTCCGGAAGCCCCTCCCCGGGCCACTGCGTGGCGGCGGCGAGGAGCGCCTCCTGCGTCGCGTCGTCGGCGGCGTCGAACCGCCCGTAGCGCCGTACCACCGCGCCGAGGACCTGCGGCGCCAGGCGGCGCAGCAGGTCCTCGAACTCGATGCCGGGCACGGTGCCGGATCCGGGGACGATCTAGATCGCCAGCTCGCCCCGGTACTCCTCGACCGGCCGCACGTCGGCGTAGGAGTTGGCGGCGATGTCGCCGGGGGCGGGGCACTCGCCCAGCCGGGCGGCGATCTCGGTCGCCCGGTCGAAGCTCTCGCACTCCACGATCCAGTAGCCGGCCAGGACCTCCTGGGTCTCGGCGTACGGGCCGTCGGTCACGACCGGGACGCCGTACTTCGTCCCCACCCTGCGGGTGTGGACCGGGGCGGCCAGCCCCCGCGTCTCGACGAACTCGCCGGACTCCTCCAGGTCCCTGGAGAACGCCTCCATGAACGCGTGCATCGGTGCGAAGTCCTCGGGGGACAGGGCCGGCCGGTCGCCGTCCTTGCCCGCCATGGCGTCGTAGTCGCGCTGCGAGCCGTACATCAAGATCATGTACTTCACGGTGTCTTCCTCTCCGCCGGCGCCGCCGTGGCGCCCGGCACCGGAGACGTCGGAGCCGGGGGCCTCCACCGGACATCGGTCCGCGACCGGGATCGCGGGTCGCCGGCGCCCCAGGGTATTCGACGCCTCCGCCGGCCGGCGGTCAGGTGACGGGAACCGGGCCGGGGGCTCGGGGCCGCCCTTTTACTACGGGTCCGTCTCAGCCGCGGTCGAGCCGGAGGGCGATGTCGACCACCTGCCGGCCGGCGGGGAAGGCGCCGTAGTTGTAGTTGACGGAGCCGGTGAGCAGGTTGACGCCGTAGAGCCGGTAGCGTCCGCCGACCTTCAGCGTGGCGAAGGCGCTGTTGGAGACGGTGATGCCGTTGTTCAGCGAGCTGTAGACGTCGAAGCCCGCCGCGCCGGTCGCGGCCACCCGCAGGTTGCCGGTCGGCACCACCACGCCCGCGTTGGCGGGCGACTGCAGGAGCACCCGGGCGGACGTGGTGTCCAGGTCGAAGAGCGTCGTGCCGGTGGCCGGGTTGAGGTCGTTGTTGGTGTATCCGGCGCCGATCACGCCGGTCACGACCGGCGACGGGGCCGGGCCGGCCAGCGGGCCGTCGGCGACGGTCTGCCCCACGGCCGGGGTGCCCACCGGGTCGTCGATGTTGTGGCGCAGGTTCTGCCCGGTGTCGCTGATCACGCGCAGCCGGTTGGCGGCGGGGTTGAAGTCGACGCCGAAGCCGGTGCCGCTCAGCGGCACGGTCAGCTGCGAGACCTTGAGCGCGGTGGACGGTCCGCTGAGCGTGTAGACGCCTCCCTGGTTGCCTACGCCGTACAGCTTGCCGTTCTGCACGCGGTAGTCGATGCCGACGAGCGCGGTGTCTCCGGCGAGGCCGTTGACCGCGCCGAGGTCGCGGGCGCGGCCGGGGGAGCGGATCTCGAAGCCCACCAGGTGCTGGTTGCCGGTGAGCCCGATGGCGTCGAAGCCGGGCACGGCCGCCGCCGGTACCGCGCTCCTCACCGCGCCGTCCGCCGTTCTCTCCGCCGCGTTGTCCGCCGCGCTGCTCGTCGCACCGGCCGTCACCGTGCTCAGTGCCATCACGGTGGCGATGAGTGTCCTTCGCATGTGCCGCTCCTTCGTATCCTTCGTGCTCTTCGTGCTTTTCATGTGCTTTGTGCTCTTCATGTGCTTTGTGCTCTTCATGTGCTTCGTGTGCTTTGTGGCCGGGTGTCGTCGCACCCGTACTCCGGCGTCAGGGCCGTCACAAACAGCGAATACTCCATCACAGAAAGTGACGGCGAGGCCCGTGAAAGTGGGGCGGGGCGTCGGCGTGTCCGGGAAAGACGGGGGACCCGGGCCGCTCGCATCCGGATGGAGCTTGGCGAAACCGGCGAAACCCCGCCGTCGCGTCACGGGCGGACGCGCCCTCCGTGATTCCGCGAACCGGGAGAGAAGGATTCCGCGAACCGGAGGACGAGGATCCCGCGAGCCGGGAGAAGGGGGTCTCGTGAGCCGGGAGAAGGGATCCCGTGAGCCGGGGGAGGAGGGGGAGAACGCGCGTCCGGGGTTTCCGCCGCTGTCCTACACTTGCGCGAGCGGGTTCGGGGCGGAGGAGGTGGCGTGCAGCCGGAGCAACGCGGGGTTACCGGCGTCGCGATCTCTTGTGTTCTCGAACGCATCACGTACGCGAATGAGGAGACGGGCTACACCATCGCCCGGGTGGCCACCGACCGCTCCGGCGCCGACCTGCTGACCGTGGTCGGGCCGCTGCTGGGAGCCCAGCCCGGCGAGTCGCTGCGGCTGACCGGGCGCTGGGCCTCCCATCCCAAGTACGGCAAGCAGTTCGAGGTGTGGTCGTACGCCACCGTGCTGCCCGCCACCATCCAGGGCATCCGGCGCTATCTGGGCTCCGGGCTGATCAAGGGCATCGGGCCGAAGATGGCCGAGCGGATCGTCGACCACTTCGGCGTCGACACCCTGGAGGTCATCGAGAACACCCCCGAGCGGCTGGTCGAGGTCCCCGGGCTCGGCCCCAAGCGGACCAAGATGATCGGCGTCGCCTGGGAGGAGCAGAAGATCATCAAAGAGGTGATGATCTTCCTGCAGGGGGTGGGCGTGTCCACCTCGATCGCGGTCCGCATCTTCAAGCAGTACGGTGACAAATCCATCACGGTCGTCAGGAGCGAGCCGTACCGGCTGGCCGACGACGTGTGGGGCATCGGTTTCAAGACCGCCGACACCATCGCCCAGGCCGTGGGCATCCCGCACGACAGCCCCGAGCGCGTCAAGGCGGGCCTGCGCTACACCCTGTCGCAGGCCGCCGACGACGGCCACTGCTACCTTCCCGCGCCCAACCTCGTCGGCGACGCGGTGAAGATCCTGGAGGTTCCCGCCGAGCTGACCGCGCGGTGCCTGGAGGAGCTGGTCGCCGAGGAGGGCGTGGTCCGCGAGGACGTCCCGGTCGGCGACGGCAGCGTCCCGGCGGTCTACCTGGTGCCCTTCCACCGCGCCGAGCTGTCCCTGGCGGGAGCGCTGCGCTCCCTGCTGGCCTGCGAGCACGACCGGCTGGGCGCCTTCGCCTCCGTCGACTGGGACGCGGCGCTGAAATGGTTGCGTACCAGGACCGGCGCCGATCTCGCCGAGGAGCAGGCCCACTCGGTACGGCTGGCGCTGACGGAGAAGGTCGCGGTGCTGACCGGCGGCCCCGGCTGCGGCAAGAGCTTCACCGTGCGCTCCATCGTCACCCTGGCCCGCGCCAAGAAGGCGAAGGTGATCCTGGCCGCGCCCACCGGCAGGGCGGCCAAGCGCCTGGCGGAGCTGACCGGCCACGAGGCCACCACCGTGCACCGGCTGCTGCAGCTGCGGCCCGGCGGGGACGCCACCTTCGACCGCGACAACCCGCTGGACGCCGACCTGGTCGTCGTCGACGAGGCCTCGATGCTGGACCTGCTGCTCGCCAACAAGCTGGTCAAGGCCGTCGCCCCGGGCACGCACCTGCTCTTCGTGGGAGACGTCGACCAGCTGCCCTCGGTCGGCGCGGGCGAGGTATTGCGCGACCTGCTCGCCGCCGAGGAGGAGATTCCCCGGGTGCGGCTGACCCACATCTTCCGCCAGGCGCAGGAGTCGGGGGTGGTCGTCAACGCCCACCGGGTCAACACCGGCCTGCCCCCGGCGCTGGAGGGCATGACCGACTTCTTCCTGTTCCCCTGCGAGGAGCCCGAGGAGATCGCGGCGCTGACCGTGGACGTGGTCGCCAACCGTATCCCGCGCAAGTTCGGCCTCAACCCGCGCCGCGACGTACAGGTCCTCTCGCCGATGCACCGGGGCCCGGCCGGGGCCGGCAACCTCAACAACGCGCTGCAGGAGGCGCTCACCCCCTCCAGGGAGGGCATGCCCGAGCGCCGCTACGGCGGGCGGGTCTTCCGGGTCGGCGACAAGGTCACCCAGCTGCGCAACAACTACGAGAAGGGCGCGGCGGGGGTCTTCAACGGCACCGTGGGCACGGTGGTCGACATCAAGCCCGACGACCAGAAACTGATCGTGCTGACCGACGAGGACGAGAACGTCGAGTACGCCTTCGACGAGCTGGACGAGCTGGCCCACGCCTACGCGGTGTCGATCCACCGCTCCCAGGGCAGCGAGTACCCGGCGGTGGTGATCCCGCTGTCCACCAGCGCGTGGATGATGCTGCAGCGCAACCTGCTCTACACCGGGATCACCCGGGCCAAGAAGCTCGTCGTCATCGTCGGCTCGCGCCGCGCGCTCGCCCAGGCGGTGCGCACCCGGGGGGCCGGGCGCCGCCACACCAGCCTCACCCACCGCCTGCGCGGCCACTGAGGGACCGTACGGACCGCGCCGCCGCCGAGGGACGCGGTGCCGGGCCGGTCCGCGGGCTGTTCGGGGTCCTGGGACTATCCGGCCGGAATTGAACGCTAAGCCTCCCGCCGCAGGTCAGCGGGTTGCGGGCTGAGGTATCGCGGACGGGTTGATCTCGGTTTGGGTTTACCGGCTGGTATATGGTCATTGATCTCATACCGTCACGGTTCATGTCGTTTCAGTATTTGTCTGAGGAGTAGAGGGCTCGCTACCGGCGGTTCTTAACTGATCCGTCGCCGGAGGATCCGGAGCGGTTCTTCTACCTGGACGCGGACGCGTTGGACGCGTTGGCGGAGGTGGCGAAGAAGCGCGGTCCGCACAACCGGCTCGGCTGGGGTCTGCAGTGGGGGACGGCTCGGATGCTCGGCACGTTCCTGGCCGACCCGGGCGATGTCCCGCAGGTGGCGGTCGACTACGTCGCCGAGCAGGTTGGGGTGGCGGACCCTTCGTGCATCAAGAATTACGCAGAGCAGCTCCCGACCCAGCATGAGCACGCGCGGGAGATCCGCGAGCTGTTGGAGTTGCGGGAGTTCGCGGACGCGGAGGCGCAGCTACGGGTGTTCGTGGCGTCGCCGGCGGCGCAGACGCGGGATTCGCGGCGGGAGCTGTTCGACCGGGCGATGGTGTGACTGATCGAGAACCGGGCGTTGCTGCCGGGGATCACGACGCTGGCGCCGCTGGTCACGAACGTGCGGGCGGAGCAGCCGGCTGCGGTCAACGACCATCTGGTGAAGCAGACGCCGGTGCAGATGCGGCGGGAACTGCTGGAGACCCTGGTCGTGCCGGCGAGCAAGAAGGTGTCGCCGCTGGAGTGGATGCGCACAGCAGTGGCGCTGGTGTCCGGGGCTGGGGTCTGGGACTTCTCGCAGGCCTTGGCCGGCCATCACCGGAAGGGCTCGATGCGTAGGGAGGATGTGCCGCTGGGCAGGTGTCAGGTGAGCAGGTGAAGGACCCGCTGGGCCTGCCGTTCCAGGGTCCCTGCGGGATTGCGGGCGGCGAACGGCCCGTCTGGGCCGAGCATGAGGAACCAGCCCAGCGCGAGCAGCCGGCGAAAGTCCCGTACGCGTTCGCGCTCCTGCCTGGTCAGCTCCATGGCGGCCAGCAGGTGCTCTGCGTCGAGGGTGCCGTCGACGCGTGAGATGTGCTCGCAGACTTCGGCGAGCTCGAAGGCGCGGTCGCTGCGGCCGGAGTCTTCCCAGTCGATGATGCGCACCTGGCGATCGTGGTCGTCCCACAGGTAGTTGGCATGATTGCCGTCGGACAGGCCGAGAACCGGCGGCAGTGGATCGGTGGTGAGCTTGTCGGGAGCGGTGGTGGCCAGCCACGCCGCTCCCGCCCGGTATGCCTGGTGCGCGGCGGGTGTGTCGCCGAGGTTGGGCTGCTTGTCGGCCCAGGTGCGGACCTCGGTCACGGCCGCAGCGGCCCCCCACGCGGCAGGCTCGACCGCTTCGACCACCGGTGTGGGGATCGCCTGGTGCAGCCGGGTCAGGGCGGCGGCCATCGCGGAGGCCTGTTCGGCGCTGACGTGCTCACCGCGCAGGACGCGGCCGGGTAGCCGGCTCATCACCACGGTGGGCGGATCGGTGTCGAGGTCGGCCCGGACGGGCGCGGGCGCCAGGCCGGGCGCGTGCTCGGCCAAAAGTGTCAGCGCCGCCCATTCGCGATGGGGCTCTCGCCGGTCCCACGAGCGATATCTCTTGATCACGATGTCGTCGCCGATGTCGAGGTCGTGGGTGGTGGATTGGCCGATCGTCACGCGCGTGCCCCGCTTTTCTGCCGATCCCCGGTGAGGGCCTCCAGGCGCGCCCTCACGGAGGGGGTGGAGGGTAGGGCATCGAGGCTATCGCAGCTCACGGCTGAGGTTGGGGCGGCTGATCGGGACGGTGGCTATCGGTGCGCCTCCTGTTCATAAAGCTGCTGGTAGCGGTCAGCCACGCGGGGCCAGGCGTACTGCCGGCGCACGCGCTCCAGCCCGTTGGCCGCGCGGCGGGCGCGCTCGGCCGGGTCGGTGAGCGCCGCGATCAAGGTGGCGGCCAGATCGTCGGCATCGTCGGGCCGTACCAGCCAGCCGTCGGCATCTGCTCCGTCACTGGTGATGAGGGCGGCGGGGCCGCCCGTGCGGGTGGCGATCGGGGGCACGCCGCACGCGGCCGCCTCAATGTAGACCATGCCGAAGCTCTCGTTGACCGCGGGAGCTGCCATGAGGTCGGCGCAGGCCAGCCCGGCGGGCAGTTCGTCGTGGCCGCGCCAGCCGATCAGGTGGACGTGGCGTTCGATGCCCAGCCTGCGTGCGGCTTCGAAGGGGTGCTCGCCCTCGTTCTCGCCGGGGTAGCCGCCCCACAGCAGCAGGACCGGCGCGGGTGAGATCTCTTTGAGGGCGGCGGCGAAGGCCTCCAGCAGCACGTTGAGGCGTTTGACCTGCTGGTAGCGGCCGATCCACAGCACGATGGGCCGCAGCCTGCCCTCAGGGGTGAGCAGGGCGGCCAGGTCGGCGTCGGTGTAGCGGACGCTGCCGGGCGCCTGGGCGGGCGCCCAGCCTTGGGGGTCGTCGACGAGCCAGCGGCGCAGCAGCGCCAGTTTCTGGCCAATGGTCAGGTGTTGTGGGGTGAACCGCGTGGTCTCGACCCCGTTGCCGATGATGGTGATCTGGTGGGTGGGGACATCGAGCAGCCGCTCGACCTCGGCCTGGTCGCCGGCCGAGACCGTGACGAGCCGACCGGCCTGGCGGACATGGTGGCGCATCCGCGCGGCCCAGACATCGGCGTGGCTCCAGTGCCGCCAGTCGATCGCGTGGGCGCGCTCGCGCAGCGCGAGGGCGAGGCTGCGGGGCAGCAGCCGGGCGATGGCGTCGCGGCGGGCGCCGACGTCGGGGTGGCGGCCTGCGTTCGCCAGCTGCGCCAGGGGTACCCCGATCTGGCCGGCCAGCCGGATGTGCTGCCGGGCCTGGTCGAGCAGCTTGAGGTCCGTGCCGTGGAAGGTGGTCACGGTCGGCACGGCCGGATAGGCGCGGGCGACGGCTGTTTGCAGGTGGCTGAGGTGATGGACGTGAACGACGTCGGGGCGGCTACTGCGGTGGGCGCTCAGATGCCGCCTCCAGGCGTCGATCAGGTGTGCCGTTGCGCGGGGAGGAACGGCGGTGAACATGTGATCGGGCGCTCGCGGGCCGCGGTCTTCGTAGGAGGGGTGGAAAGGTGCTTGCTGGCCTTCCACGCTGCTGCCGCCCCGGGCGTAGACCTCGGCGGCCGGCGTGTAGTCCATCGCCGCGATGTGCAGGTTCTCATAGAAGGTGGCGGCGTGGCTGAACTGGCCGGGCTCGCCGAGCGAGCCGCACAGGATGCGGCAGGTGTGGCCTCGGCCGGTCAGGTCGGTGGCCAGGTAGCGGATGACCTGGGCTGAGCCGCCGCGCGGGAAGAACTGGACGGCGGTGTCGATGGTGAGCTTCACAGCGGACTTCCTTCCAAGGAGGTGCGAGAGGTGAAGGCGGCGGCAGGCGCGTCGTGGCTTGCGGCCTGCGGGCCGGGCAGCGCAGTGGGTACCGGCGCGGGTACCGGCGTGCTGGCATTGGTGCGGGCGGCGGTGAGGATGGCCTCGGTGGCCGCGACCGCGGCGGCTCCTTCGCGCAGGGTCACGATGTCGTGTGGGCGGCCCTGCAGCGCGTCGCGGAAGGCCGCGTTTTGGGCGTAGAACGGTTCCGGTCCGTCGATGTGGCGGCTGATGATCGGCCCGGTGGTCATGCCGGGAAACCTGTCGGCCCGCTCTCCTGCTTGGAGGCTGGCGTTGGTGTGGTGGGTGATGGTGCACGTCAGCGCGTCCACGCTCACCCTTCCGGCGGCGGTGTAGACGGTGACCAGGCGTTCCTTGAGCGGCGCGATGCGGCTGAGCTCGATGGTGGCCAGCCCTGCGCCGTCCAGGACGCAGGTGGCGGTGGCCAGGTCTTCGTGGGCGCGGCCGGAGATGTGGGCGGTACGGGCGGCGACGGAGGTGATGTGCCGGCCGGTGAGGTAGGCCACCAGGTCGACGTCGTGGATGCCGATGTCGGTCACCACGCCCACGTCGCGAATCCGGTCCGGAAACGGACTATGGCGGCGGGTGGCCAGTGCGTAGAGGGTGCCGAACTCGCCGGTGCGCAGCCGGGCGGCCAGTTCGCCGATGGCTGGGTTACGCCGTTCGGTGTGGCCCACGGCCGCGATGAGTGCGCGCCTGTCAAAGGCGTCGACCAGGCGCAAGGATGCCTCCAGGGTGGGAGCGAGCGGCTTTTCGATGAGGGCGTTGATCCCGGCGTCGGCCAGGGTGAGCCCGACCTCTTCGTGGGTGGCGGTCGGCGTGGCCACCACGCAGTAGTCCAGGTCGAGGGTGAGAAGTTCGTTGACGTCGATCGCCTGGCGCTGCGCCGGATAGGCGACTCGCCGAACGGGGTCGGTATCGGCCACGGCGACCAGATTCACGCCGTCCATGTGGGCGAGTGCCCGGGCGTGGACGGTGCCGGCCCAGCCCAGGCCGATGACTGCAGCGCGAAGGGATCTGCTCATGCGCGACCGCCTCCAGAGGTAGGGGCACAGGGTTGTGTCGTTCGCGAGGTGCTGCTTGGCCCGGGGAAGATCCGGTTAGCGGCTGGTGTTCCAGGCGGCGACCCGGTCGCGTTCGCCGGGCAGCCAGGCGGGGATGGCCTGCGGGGTGGCTTGCAGCCAGGCCAGGTAGCGGGTGACGCCGTCGGCCACCGCGATGGTCGGTTGCCAGCCGAGCACGCCGGTCATACGAGTGATGTCGGCGCGGCCGCCGAGCGGGTCGCCCGCGGGCCTGGGAGCTGCTTCGAACTGGGTGGCGGCCAGGTGGGAGCGGACAAGTTCGGCGATCTGCAAAATGCTGGTGGTCTGGCCGGTGCCGATGTTGAACGTGGCGCCGCTGGCCTGCGGGGCGATCAATGTG
The DNA here is from genome assembly GCF_040295985.1 of Streptosporangium sp. NPDC002524. Lineage (NCBI taxonomy): Bacteria > Bacillati > Actinomycetota > Actinomycetes > Streptosporangiales > Streptosporangiaceae > Streptosporangium > Streptosporangium sp. NPDC002524. The sequence continues at coordinate 57,895 of NZ_JBEOWK010000019.1, forward strand.
CGGATGATGGCGTGCGCGGCGTCGTCGACGTGGACGAAGTCGCGGACCTGGCGGCCGCTGTTGTTGAGCGGCAGCGGCTGGCCGAGGCTGGCGTACATGCAGAATTGGGCCACCACCCAGGACCAGGCGCCTGGCTTGGGGATCTGCCCCTCGCCGTAGACGGAGAACGGCCGGACGATCGCGTAGTCGACCCCAGCCGACTCCAGCAGGTGCCTGGTGTGCGTCTCGGCCCAGAGCTTGGCCGTGGCGTAGGGGTTGAGCGGACTCATGGGCTGGTCTTCGGTGAAGATCTGTACCTTGTCCAGGCCGGCGACGCCGTGCCCGTACACCTGGGCCGAAGAGATGAACACCAGCCGCCGCAGGGTGGCGGCCTTGGCGGCAGCACGCAGCACCTGGTGGGTTCCGGCGATGTTGGCGTGGAAGGCGGCGTCGGGGTCGCGTACGCATCCGGCCACGGTGGAGAACGCGGCGGCGTGGATGACGAAGTCGCTGCCGCGGGTGAGCCGGTCGATGAGCGGCCGGTCGTTGATGTCGCCAACGATCAGGCCGGGGGCGTCGGGGGTGGCACCGAGCAGAGCGTAGGTGTCGCGGTCGTAGCCGGACAGGTCGTCCAGGACGGTCGTGGTCGCGCCCAGGGCCCGCAACTGCCGGGCGATGGCGGCGCCGATGAGGCCGGCTCCGCCAGTGATGAGCACGCGTGCTCCGGCGAGTTCGGCCAGCTCGGTGAGCATCGTGAAGGGTTCCTTCCTGATCGGTGTGCGAAGGGTGGCAACTCCCCGGGCAGAGCCCAGGTCACAGAGCTCGCGGCCCTGTCCGGGACGCCACAGGGGGTTACTGGCAGATGAAGGAGCCGGTGAACTTCGTGACCGCGAAGTAGCCGTCGCGGTCGATCACCGTCTGCACGTGCTCGCCGACGCGTTCACGCAGCTCGGTGAAAAAGCCGGGCTCCAGGCCGTCACCCGGCTGGGAGGCGGCGCAGCAGTAGTTGTGCGCGGCGTAGAAGTCGAGGAACGGGCCGACGGCGGAAAAGCGCAGCTGGTCCTGCCATGTGCGCAGGTCGACCTGTGTGAAGTGGGCGGCGAGTTGATCGTGGCCGTTGGTCAGCGAGATGCGGGCCTTGGGCGTGGCCTTGAACAGATGCCGAGGGGCGTCCATCTGCTTCATGACGGTGAAGTGGACGTCGAACATCTCCACCATCGAGTCGGGCCGGTCAGTGGTCAGGATGAACCGGCCACCGGGGGCCAGCACGCGGGCGACCTCGCGCAGGCAGGCGTCAATGTCGGGAACGTAGTGCATCATGTAGATCGCCGTGACGCGGTCGAAGTCGCCGTCGGCGAACATGGACAACTCCTCGGCGCTGCCTTCGATCCACTCGCACGAAGTGGCCACGCCGGCCATCCGCGTTCGGGCGGCGTTCAGCACGCCGGGGGCGATGTCGAGGCCGACGATGCGCCCGTCTGCCAGGTGGGGGCGGATCTGCTCGGCGACGAACCCGTTGCCGCAGCCCAGGTCCAGCCAACCTTCGCTGCCGGTCAGGGCCAGCTGGTCGAGCAGGTGGTCGACCATGGTGCGCGGATTGGTGCGGAAGCGGTTGTGGGCCAGCTGCTTGCCGTCCAGCATGCGCGTGTCGGCGAAGTAGCGGTCGCGGGCGTCTTCGGCGCTCAGCTCGAAGTAGGCGTCGGGGATGGTGGCGGTCAGCTGGTCGAGTTCGGGCGTGCGGAAGTCCATGCGCGTAGTTCCTCCGGATGCAAGGTCAGGGGCCGGTGGGGGCCCACTTGGTGCCGACGTACTTGTGCGGCAGCAGCTCGGCCAGCGCCGCGGTGCGCGGACCGAGGGGGCCGCCGATGACGGCGGCCAGATCGGGGGCGTGATCCAGCAGAAGCTCGCGGCACAGCCCGCAGGGCGGCACCAGCCGGGCAGGGGTGCGCTCATCCGGTTTGGGGTGCCGGACAGCGGCCACCAGGACCAGCGGCGCGGAGGTGGCCATGCGGGCCACGCCGAGTGCGACGGCCTCGGCGCACACCGCGGCGCGGCCGACCATGGCATCCACGTGCAGGCCCAGGTGGAGGCCGCCCTCGCGGTCGAGGATGGCGGCGCCGATCTGGTGGCGGGCCAGCACGTACCGGGAGGAGATCAGCGCGAAGGCGGTGGCCACCACCCGACGGCTGGTCGGATCGGTGCAGTCGGTGGACGGATCCCGGCCCGGCCGGGCGCTCACGCGCCGACTCCGGCACCAGCGGGGAAATCGCGGTAGATCTCCGACTCGCGGGGCCCGCGCGCGCCTTGGTACTTGCCGTCGTACAAGACGATGTCGCCCTGCACGCGCCAGAAGGTGACCTGGCCGATGAGCAGGCCCGCATACACGCGCACCGGCTGCACGGCGTGTAGTTGCAGCGTCCACTGGTTGTGTGAGCCGATGTCGATCAGATCGGCGGTCACGTGCACGAACAGGCCGAGCCGGGCGATGGACGAGCGGGCCCGGATGATGGGGACGTAGTGGTCGCTGCCCATCACCTCCAGGGTGTGGCCGAGGTAGATGCGGTCGGGCTCCAGCACCAGCCCCTGCTCGCCGATGGTGAGATCACGGGCGGGGTTGGGCCGGGCGACGTCCAGGACCTGGCCGGTGTAGGTTTTGATCGTCGGGCCGAGCTGGAAGTTGTAGCTGTTGGGATTGACCTGGTCGGGGGTGAACGGGTCGATCGTGATCCGGCCCCGTTCGTGCTGGCGGGCGATCTCCGCACCAGTCAAGATCATCGAATCTCCTTGGAGAGATGCTGCTCAGGCGGGCGCCAGCAGTCGCGGTGGCGGGGTGACGGCGGTGGAGAAGCGGCCGAAGTGGCCGTCGTAGGCGTGAACCGTGCCGTCGGGCACCCAGAACGACACCTGGCCGACGATCATCGCGGCGTACAGCCGGATGGGCTGGACGACCACGATCTCCAGCGTCCAGCGGTGGATCGCGCCCAGATTGCCCAGATCGGCCGACACCTGCAGGAACACGCCGAGCCTGCCGAGGGACGAGCGGCCGATCAGGGACGGCACGTAGTGGTCGCTGCCGATCCGTTCCAGCGTGGTGCCGAGGTAGACCCGGCGCGGCCGCAGCACGATCCCGCTCGTGGGGATGACGATCTCGTCGGTGGGGTGATCGCCGAGCGAGTCGATCACCGCGCTGCGGTGCACGCGCAGCGTGGGCCCGAGCCGGTAGTTGACGCTGTTGGGGTTGATCAGATCGGGGGTGAACGGGTCGATCGTGATCCGGCCGCTGTGGTGTTCGCCGGCGATCGCCGGCCCGGTGAGGATCACGCCTTCACCTCCAGCCGCTCGATGAGCGCCGCGGCCTGGCCGCGCAGCGCGGCCAGGCCGCCGTGGTTGGCCACCCGGTGGTAGGGGGTGCGGTGGATGGGCGCCTCGCTGGGCTGATCCTCCCGGCCCGCGGTGAGGTCGCCGCGGGCTTGCCCGCGCCCCTGGCGCACCTCCTGCGGAGCGTGGATCTCGACCAGCAGGAACCCGAGCCGTTCCAGCGCGTCGACATCGGGCGCGCGCATGTCGTCGCACACCAGCACGGTCTCGGCCGGGGCCGCGGACACCTTGGCGGCGAACAGGTCCGTCAGCGAGGCGGGGTTGATACGGCGCAAGTGCTCGGCCAGATCGCCCAGCAGCAGCCCGTCCTGCACGGTCGGCGTCAGCAGGGGCCGACCGGCGACGGTGTGGATGAGCGTCTGCAGCTCGTACAAGGGAGCGCCGATCTTGACGACGGCGGACGAAACGCCGGCCGCCTCCAGCTGCTTGGTCAGCAGATGGGCGAAGGTGGACTTGCCGACGCCGGGCAAGCCGTAGAGCGCGAGTCTGGGCATGCGGAAACAGGCCCCCTTCACGGGCAGGTGATCAGGACGAGTCAGCAGCAGGACGAGGGAGAGCGGGGCGCTGTCCTACTGCGGTTCTGCTGTGCTGAAGGCCATGAAAACCCGATGCCCGGCGGCCCGCCAGTGATCATCTGTAGTCTTCCGCTGCGCGGCCGTAGTCTCTTGCGCCTGGCGGGGCTGCAGCCGGACAGCGGCTGCGAGATGGTGGAGGTACTGGCCCCCGCACCAGGAGCAGCCCTATGACGGCCCCGCTCGAACAGCCGCACCCGTTGACCGTCTTGCGCGGCGAACTCGGCTGGTCACAGTCGGCCTACGCCCGCGAACTGGATGCCGTCCATCGACGGCTCGGGCTGGGAGGCCTGGCGCACGAACGACAGAAGATCTACCGGTGGGAACATGGGCAGGTCGTGCCCGAACCGTCGGCGCAGCAGGCGATGGCCGCCCTCCACGGCATCCCAGCCGACCTCCTGAGAACCTTGCCGTGGCCGGACTGGCTGGCCACCGCATGTGAACGGACAAAGAGGACTCCCACCTACGGCGATCAAGCAGCTACCGTAGAACTGCTGACCGATCTCGCAGTGGGAGGCCCCGTGGACCGGCGTGAGTTCCTGATCATGACGTCGGCCGCGCTCAGCGCCTCGATCACCGGCTGGCAAGACGCCTTCGCCTCTTTGACCAGCCCCTCCCCAACCGGCCGCCGACAGATCACAGCGCCGATGGTCGAGCACGTGGAGGCCCGGTTGGACCGCCTACGCCATCTCGACGACGCCCTGGGCAGCGCCCAACTACGCGAGCTGGGGATGGCCGAGTTCGCGTTCATCGTCGGCCTGGTCAAGGAGGCCCGCTTCGACCAGCACACCGGTCGCCGGCTGTACGCGGCCGCCGCCGAGGCCGCCCGCTGCTGCGCCTGGGTCCACTTCGACGACGGTTTCCACGCCCAAGCCGAGCGGTTCTTCGACGCCGCGCTGCGCGCCTCGGCCACCGCCGGCGACCCGCTCACCGGCGCCTACGCTCTGTCGTTCCGGGCGATCCAGCACTACACCGCCGGAGATCCTCTCGACGCTGTTGCCCTCATCGAAGCCGCCCAGGTCCAGACGAAGAACAAGGCCACTCCCCGCTTCCACGCGATGCTCGCAGCCCGTTTGGCCCGCTCGCACTCCAAGGCCGGCGACCGGCGCGCCTGCGCCCGCGCGCTGCACCAGGCCCGCGACCTGCTCGCCGCCGGGCTCCACGACGACGACCCGCCCTACCTGTACTGGGTCGATTTCGGAGAGGTCGAGATGATCGCCGGATCGTCCGCCCTCCAACTCGGCGACCCCCGAGAAGCGATCCGCCGGTTCGACGCCGCGATCGACGCCAACTACGCCGGAGACGACCAGTACCCGCGCACGCACGCCATCTACCTGGCGCGCGCCGCGGACGCCCACCTGGCGCTGCGCGACCTGGACCAGGCGGTCGCCGTCGCCGAACACGCCGTCCGTTGCCTCGGCGGCGTCGACTCGGCGCGGTCGACGGCGACCTTGGACGACTTGAGGGACAAACTCACCGCGCATCGAGACGTGCCGACGGTCCGGGATTTCCTCGACCTCACGGCGTAAGGACAAATCTCCTGGGCTGAAAATCCAACAGATATGGGTCTGATCTGCAGTGATGTAGTTAGGCGTCTACCTTGAGCTCGGCGAAGTCGGCCCGTGCTTGGGCGACGGCTTCGGGGTAGGCCTGGGTCTTCTCGTGCTCGGCGAGTGCCTGGTAGATGCTGGCCAGGCCGGGGTTTTGCCCCTTGCGCTTACCGGTGGGGATGATCAGGTCGGGGCGGATCTGGTCGACGGACTCGCCGCCTGCCCGGCGGCGGAGCACGGTGTGCAGCATGTCCTCGGTGATGACGGGCGGCCGACCGCCGTGCCTGCCCTTGCGGGCGGCGGCGTCGAGTCCTTCCAGGGGGGCTTCGCGGATGGCTTCGCGCTCGGTTTCGGCCATGGCGGCGAAGAAGCCGAAGAGCATGCGGCCGGGACCGCTGGGGTCGTAGATGCCGGGCAGCGGGCCGGCGAGCATCTCCAGGATCAGGCCGTGGGCGGTGAGGTGGTCGGCCAAGGCGGTGAGTTCGGCGGCGTCTCGGCCCAGCCGCTTCATCTCATAGACGGTCGTTTCTGGGATCACAGTCGCCACCCTCGCTCACCGTAAGAGCTGAGTCAGTTCAGATCTTCGGTGATCGTCCAGCCGCGGCTACCGCCGATCGTGGCGAGCTGCCGGCGCAGCACCGCGATCCGCTCACGCGCTTCCGGCCCAGCGATCCCGATCGTGATGCGCTCATCGGTCGCGTGATAACTGGTCCGCCGATCGCCCGCCGCGACCCGGCACGCCGCGTTGATGGCGGCTCGCAGCCGGGCCACTTTCCGTGGATCACCCTGCCCGCCGAAACCTTCGATCGTCACGGACGAGAACAGCGGTGCGAGGCGCAGGCCGTCCCGTCGCTTGGCAGCGTCCAACTCTTCTTGATCGGCACTCAGATTCTTCAGGATCCTGTCCCGGTCGACCGAGCTGATCGGCCTGCGGCCGAGCCAGTCCGGCCAGCCATCCGGCCGAGTCGGCACCACTCGCACCGGCTCGAACGGAGGCGGCACAGCCACCTCATCGGCCTCACTCTCAGCATCGGCGGACACGCTGTCGCTCAACCAGTCTCCTCGTGCCACGCCCGCACGCCAGCTCGTGATCTCCTCCCGATCGTACCGGCCGTATCCGACCTATGACCTACAGATAGGGCAGACATGTCACACCGTAGGTGGACACCCCCTATCCACCCACACCCTTCCGTAACCCTGCCTGACCTGCGGCGGGAGGCTTAGCGTTTAATTCCGGCCGGATAGTCCCAGGTGCCCTGTTCTCCGAACCGGTTTCCGGGCCGGTTCCCGGGTCCGTCTTCGGGCCGGTTCTCATATCGGTCTCCAGGCCGGTTCTCATGCCGGTCTGCGGAAGCCGGTCTCCAGGCCGGTTCTCGTGCCGGTCTTCAAGCTGGTTTCCAGGCCGGTGAGGCCCAGCAGGCGGGCCAGGGCCTCGTGCCCGGCGCGGGTGACGTTCAGGGCGCGTCCCGAGCCGATCCGGCCGACCCAGCCGCGTTCCAGCGCGGTCGCGCACAGCACGGCCCCGGCGGTGCCGGCCAGGTGGTGGCGGCGTTCGGTCCAGTCCAGGCAGGGCCGGGCCAGCGGGCGGCGCCCGCCGGTGGGCAGGCGGGCCCCCAGCTCGACGGCGAACCACGACAGTCCCTCGTCGCTGAGCGCGAACCCGGCGTCCTGGCGCAGCAGGCCGCGGGCGGTGAGCGCGTCGGTGATCGTCACGCCGAGCCGTCCGGCCAGGTGGTCGTAGCAGGTCCGGGCCCCGGCCAGCGCGCGGGCCGCGCTCGCGGCGCGCAGCGTGGCGGGCCGGGCGGCGGCCCCGAGGTCGGCGTGGGCGGCCAGGTCCTCGACGAGCTGGGCCACGGGCCCGGCCAGGCGCACGTACCGGTGGCGTCCCTGGCGCTCCTCGGCCAGCAGCCCGCCGTCGACGAGCTGGGACAGGTGCTCGCTGGCGGTCGAGGCCGCGACCCCCGCGTGCCGGGCCAGCTCCCCGGCGCTCCAGGCCCGCCCGTCCAGCAGGGCGAGGCAGAACGCGGCGCGGGTGCCGTCGGCGAGCAGGGCGGCCAGCGCCGCGAGCGGGACCGGGGTGGTCGGCGTCATGCCTCCATCATCGGCCGGGAACGGTTCGGCGTCGGCCGAAGCGTCCCCGCCGCCGGGCGGTGGCGCTCACTCCTGCTCCTGGGGAAGCCGGAAGATCCGGTCGAGGGCGGTCACCTGCAGCAGGTGGCGCAGGTAGGGGGTGAGGGCGACGACCCGCATGGTGATGTCGTGCTCGGCGGCGCAGTTGTAGACGTTGATCAGGGCCGCCACCCCCGAGGAGTCGATGAACTCCAGGCCCGACAGGTCCAGGTCGAGGTTGCGCACCTCCCCGGGCAGCAACTCTCGCGCGAAGCCGAAGAGCTCGGGGGCCGTGTCGTAGTCGAGGTCACCGCTGAGGACGAGCAGAGTGGTGTCCGGAGCGGTGACACGCACCTCGGTACGGAACGGGGTCTTGTCGAACATCAATCGTCAGGTCTCCTGATCGGTGCCGGGGAGAGAGGCCGCCTCGATCCCCTGGACCAGCATGTGGCGGGCACGGGGGAAGTCTCGCAGCTCGTCGTGGAAAACGCGCAATCCCACCGTCAGGGCCTCGACGGGGACACCGCGTGCCGCGAGCACGGCTCCGGTCCAGCCGATGAAGCCGGTGAACAGCGGCGCGTCGTCGACGTACAGGGCCGTGGCCAGGAAGTCGAGCAGGTGGCCCAGGTCGGCGGCGGTGGCGTCGACCTGGTGCAGATCGTAGGCCGCCATGGGCGGGTAGGCGCGGGCCAGGGTCTCCATCGCCCGGGTGAGCAGCTCGGCGCGCCGGCGCGTCAGGTGGGTGTACTCCTCGTCGGCGAAGTGGGCCGGAGCGTCGGCCGGTCGAGGCGGCCCGGCCAGGTCGCCGCGCTCCAGCCGGTCGGCCGCGACGTCGGCGGTGGGCGCCCAGGCGTCGGCGCCCAGCAGGCGGGCGTAGCGGCCGTCGGCGCCGAAGCCGGCCCCGCCGGCCAGGACCGGCACGCCGACGGCCTGGCAGGCGGTGAGCGTGGCGTGCGCCCGGGGCAGGCGGGTGGCCAGCGCGCAGCCCAGCGCGACCGCGTCAGGCCCGGTCTGGTGCAGATGGGTGATCAGGTGCGGGCCGGGCACGCTGGCGCCCAGGAAGTCGACCCGCCAGCCGCGCAGGCGCAGGACCTCGGCCAGCAGGCGGGTGGGCAGCGCGTGGTACTCGCCGTCGGTGCAGGCGACGGTGAGGCGCCCTCGGGTGGGCTCGGGCCGGACGCGAGCGGCGATCGCGGCGACAGCGCGCTCGCTGACGGCGGTGGCGCCGTGTTCGCGGGCGACGGACCACTCGTTGGCCGCCCACAGCTCGCCGATGCGCCGCTGGGCGGGGGCGACGAGGTCCAGCAGCAGCCGCTCGGCGTCCACCCCCTCCTCCAGCAGGCCGAGCACCAGGTCGATGGCCGCGAACTCGTCGCCTCGCCCGATGTGCTCCAGGTATCGCCCGACGGCCTCGTGCGGGCTCGCGACCGGCGGCGCGGCCACGCCCGCCGTACCCCCGATGCTCCCGGTGTTCCCGGTGTTCCCGATGCCCGGTGAGGTGCTCAGCGTGCTCATCGGGCCGGCCTCGCCTGCACCGCCAGCAGTGCCCGGTCGTCCTGGACCTCGCCGCCCAGCCATTCGGTGCTGATCTGCTCCAGCCGCTCGACCAGTGCCGCGACCGGCATGCCCGCGCAGCCGGCCAGGGCGGCCTTCAGCCGCTGGGCGCCGTACATCTCCCTGCCGGTGGGGCCGCCGAACGCCTCGGTGATGCCGTCGCTGTAGAGCAGGCACACCTCGCCGGGGGCCAGGTCGACCCCGGTGGGGTCCAGGACGGTGTCGGCGAACGCGCCGAGCATGGAGCCGCGGGCCGTGCTCTCCTGCACGGTGCCGTCGAGGCGCAGGATCAGCGGCGCCGGGTGCCCGGCGACCGCCAGGTTCAGGCGTACGTGCCCGTCCGGGGCGGTGCCGAGCGTGCCGAGCACGAGGGTGGCGTAGGAGTTGGGCGTGGGCGAGCCTCGCAGGGAGCGGTTGAGCAGGGCCACCAGCCGCTCGGGGCGCTCCTCAAGCAGCAGCAGCGTGCGCAGGCAATGGCGGATGTGCCCGGCCAGGACGGCGGCGCGGGCGCCCTTGCCGCAGACGTCGCCCAGCACCACCAGCGGCTCGCCGGGACCGCCGGTCTCGGGCAGGTAGACGTCGTAGAAGTCGCCGCCGATGAGCCCGGCCTGGCGGGCGGCGCGCAGCGATCCGGCCAGCTCCAGGCCGGGCAGAACGGGCAGCGGCGGGGGCAGCAGGTCGCTGCTGAGGATCGCGTTGGTGGCGCTCTGCTCCTGGTAGAGGGCCGCGGCGGAGATGGCCGCCCCGGCTCGGGCGGCGAAGATCCGCACCAGGGTCTCGGCGTCCTCGTCGAAGGGCGGGCCGTCCTCGTGCCGGGCGAGCACGAGCGCTCCGGCGGGCACCCCGTTGCCGGGCAGCGGGGTGACGAGGAGGTGCCCGGCCGCCCCGAACCTGTCGGGCAGCAGCCAGCCGGGCACCTGGCCCGGATCCAGCCAGCGGCTGGGCACGGGCGGGAAACCCGCCAGCGCCTCGGCCAGGCCGGGCACCTGCGCGGTGTCGGTGACGGCGACGTTGCCCTCCTGCGGGGAGCGCTCGGCGCTGGTCAGGCGGAGCCATCCGGCGTGGCGGCGCCCCGAGGGAGGCAGCACGACCATGGCGGCGTCGGCCAGGAAGGGGGTGGCCAGCTCGATCGCGGTGCGGGCGCAACGGCGCATGTTGAGCGAGGCCGACAGCCTGCGGCCCGCCTCGATGAGGAAGTCGGTGCGTCGGCGCTCGGCCAGCAGCGCGTCGGTCCTGGCGGACTCCGCGGTGACGTCACGCAGGTACCAGGCTCGGTGGCCGAGGCCGAAGCTTTCGCGGCGCACCCGGAGCCGCCGCCGCCCGTGATCGCTCTCGCGGTCCTCGCCCTCGGGGTGGTCACCCTCGAACAGGTGCGCGGCCGGGCCCGAGCACAGGGGGCGGCCGGGGACGATCTCGGGTGCCATCCCGGCCGCGGCGGCGTTCAGCATCACCACGACGCCGTCGGTGCCGCACAGCACGACCCCCTCGCCGCTGGCCTCCACGATGGCGCGCAACAGCTCTTCGCCCGGTACGCGTGGGAGGTCGCGCCCCACCGCCTCACGGCCGAGGTCATCGTCCAGGTCGGCGGTGAGCGCAGGGCCGGGGCCGCGCGGGGAGGGAGGTCTTGTCATCACCCGAGGCTTTCGTGTGGAGAAGGATTGATCAGATTATCTTCTCTCGCCGTCGAGACGGCCAGGGGATCCGGCACGGCGACGCCGCGAGGTCTTCGGCCGTCCCTACCCCCGGGGAGCCGTTGATGCGGCCGGGGCGCGACGACTTGCGGCCCATGTGCCCGGTGCCCGTACGGGCGCCCGCCTCACCGGAGCGGCTCTTTTACGCCCGGTCTCACGAGGTGGGCACTTTGCCTTTTCATGACTCTCGGTTGACTTTTTTCGACTTTAGGAAGAGACCGAAACGTTACCAAATCAGGCGCAACCATGTTCAGTCACCATGCATCTCCTATTAGTGTTTTAAGAGCAGTTTGCTGTAGTGGGGGAGAGAAATTGTGCTGATCGTGGAAAGCCGACGCCTCAGGACGCCGCTGGCCGGTCTGGCCCTGGCGACCTCGGCGGTGCTGGTCACCGCCTGCTCCGGAGGGGCGGACCCGCAGGCTTCCGCCGACCCCGGCCCCGGCGCCGGATCGGGAGCCGTTTCGGCCACCGCCCCGGCCGCGACGGAGATAAAGATCAGCCCGGCCAAGGGCAGCAAGACCGTGCGCCCGAACAAGAAGGTCGTCGTCGCGGCCTCCAACGGCGCGTTGGAGGAGGTCACCGTGGAGAGCGGCGGCCGGGAGCTGGAAGGCGACTTCGACGCCGAGCGCACGAAGTGGAGCTCCTCCACGCCGATGATGCCGGACAGTGATTACACCGTGTCGGCCCGGGCGGTGGACGGCACGACGGCCACCAGCTCCTTCAAGACGCTCAAGCCCGAGCACGAGCTCGAGGTGGCGGACGTCACCCCGGCGATCAAGGGGGAGAAGGTCGGCGTGGGGGCGCCGATCATCGTCACCTTCAACCAGCAGATCGCCAACAAGGCCGGGGTGGAGAAGGCCCTGGAGGTAAAGGCGCAAAAGCCCGTCCAGGGCGCGTGGCGGTGGATCAACGACACAACCGTGATCTACCGGACCGCGAAGTTCTGGCAGCCGCACCAGAAGGTGACCTTCACCGCCCGGCTCAAGGGCGTGCAGGGCGGCAAGGACATGTACGGCGTGAAGGACATGACCAAGGTCATCCAGATCGGCGCGGCCCAGATCGCCACGATCGACACCCGCAAGCACAAGATGATCGTCAAGCGGGACGGCAAGGTCGTGCAGACCATGCTGATCAGCGCGGGCAACGCCAGCACGCGTGAGTACACCACCACCAGCGGCGTCCACCTGGCGATGGGCAAGGCCAACCCCGAGCGCATGATCTCCCCGGGCCGCAAGAAGGGCGACCCCGGCTACTACGACCTGATGATCAACCACGCGGTCCGGTTCTCCAACAGCGGCGAGTACGTGCACGCGCTGAACAACGTGTGGGCCCAGGGACGCCAGAACGTCAGCCACGGGTGCATCAACTCCCGCCCGGACCAGGCCAGGTGGTACTACAACCAGGTCCAGCGCGGCGACGTGATCACCATCAGGGGGACCGACCGCGAGATGGAGTGGAACAACGGCTGGGGCTTCTGGCAGCTGTCGTTCAAGGAATGGAGCAAGGGCAGCGCCCTGCCCAAGGCCTGACCCCGCGTCCCGTCGCGTCCCCCCCCGCGGTCCCCCGGCGTCCCGTCCGCCGCCGTGCCGGTGCCGGCCTCCGCCCGTGACCAGTCCGCCGCCGACGGCGAGACCGTGACACAACCATGACATGACGAAGACGAGGCGGGCACACGACCGGCCGACAGTGGACGGAGCCGGCCGGCGGACGGGTTACGGGCGGAGTTACGGGGGTGCGTTGTGAAGCTCGGGGGCGTGTCGCGGGTGTTGCTGATCGAGGACGACCCGGCCGTACGGGAGGGCCTTGAGCTGGCCCTGACCCTGCACGGGTACCGGGTGCGCGCGGTGGAGTCCGGCGAGCAGGGGCTGGAGCGGCTGCGCACGGACCCTCCCGACGTCGTCGTGCTCGATCTGATGCTGCCCGGTATGGACGGGTTCGAGGTCTGCCGCCGCATCCGGGCCGCCGGCCAGCTGCCGATCATCATGCTGACCGCGCGCGGCGACGACGTGGACGTGGTGGCCGGGCTGGAGGCGGGCGCCGACGACTACGTGGTCAAGCCGGTGCGGCCCAGGGTGCTCGAGGCGCGCATCGGCGCCGTGCTCCGGCGGATCGGCCGGGACCAGGCGGAGCTGGAGCGGCACGGGGACCTGACCGTCGACCGGGCCGGGATCGTGGTCGCCAAACACGGCGTGCCGGTGGACCTCGCCCCGACCGAGCTGCGCCTGCTGCTCGAACTCTCCGGCACGCCGGGCCGGGTGCACAGCCGCCAGCAGCTGCTGGAGTCGGTGTGGGAGCACGGGTACTTCGGCGACTCGCGCCTGGTGGACGCGTGCGTGCAGCGGTTGCGCGCGAAGATCGAGGACGACTCCGCGGCGCCCGTCTACGTGCAGACGGTCCGTGGGTTCGGGTACCGGTTCGGGCCGGTGTGAACCGCCGGTGACGCCTCGGCCGGCCCTGGGGCTGCGTGCCAGGCTGCTGTTCGCCTTCGCGCTGCTGTGCGTGGTCACCGCGGCGGCGGTGACCGGCGGGCTCTACGTCGAGGCCCGCAACGCCATCCTGCAGAGGACCCAGGACGCCGCGGTGGAGGCGATGACCGGCCGCCTGCGGGCGGTCTACCCGTTGCGGAGCGCGACGCCGGGCCCGGACGAGCTCGGCGAGATCGCCGCCGCGGCGGCCGACCAGAACAGCCTCGCGGTCGCCCTCCACGGCGAGACGCACTCGCCGCTCCCTCCGCCCCCGCCCCCGTCGCCGGGCCGCCTGAGGCTGGGCGGGAGGGCCCGGATCCCCGACCTCGGGGTGATCTCACCGGAGATGCGGAAGGCGGTGGCCGGCGGCCGTACCGCGTGGCAGCGGGTGGTGTGGCAGGGCGAGCCCGGCCTGATCATCGGCATGCCGTTGATGATCATAAAGGAGGACCGGACGACGCGGGTGTCCGGCATCGAGGTCTACAGCGTGCGCAGCCTGCTTCCCGAACAGCGCAGCATCGACGCGCTCGCCGCCCGCGCCTGGGCCATCGGCGGGGTGGCCCTGGCGTTCGCGGTCCTCCTGGCGTTGCTCGCCACCCGTGGCGTGCTGGGCCCGGTGCGCGAGCTCGGCCGGGCGGCACGCCTGCTGGGCGAGGGCGAGCTGCGGACCAGGATCGCGGTGCGCGGCTCCGACGAGCTGGCCGACGTGGCGCGCACGTTCAACGACACCGCCGCGGAGCTGGAACGGCTCGTCGGGCAGCTGCGCGAGATGGAGGCCGACGCCCGCCGGTTCGTGGCCGACGTGTCCCACGAGCTGCGCACCCCGCTGGCCGCGCTCACCGCGGTCGCCGACGTCCTCGACGGGGAGGCGGCCCGGATGCCCGAGCCCGCCGGCAGGGCCGCCAGGCTGGTCAGCCGGGAGACGCTCAACCTCACCGCTCTGGTGAACGACCTCATCGAGATCAGCAGGTTCGACTCCGGCGCCGCGGCCCTCGCGCCGAACGAGATCGACGTGGCCGAACTGGTGCGCGCGACCCTGCGCGTCCGGGGCTGGTCGGAGCGGGTGCGCACCGAGGTCCCGTCCGGGGTGACGGCGCGGCTGGACCCGCGCCGGGTGGACGTCATCCTCGCGAACCTGGTCGGCAACGCCCTGCGGCACGGCGAGCCACCGGTGTCGGTACGGCTTCGCGCCGACCCGCACCGGATCTCTCTCGAGGTCCGCGACCACGGACCGGGGCTGGACGAGGCGGTGCTGCCGCACGTGTTCGACCGGTTCTACAAGGCCAGCGCGGCCAGGGCCAGGTCCGAGGGCAGCGGCCTGGGCCTCGCCATCGCGCGGGAGAACGCGCGCCTGCACGGAGGCGACCTCACCGTCACCAACGCCCCGGACGGCGGCGCCGTGTTCACGCTGCGCCTGCCGCGCCGGTCACCCGATCCGGACGACGGCGCTGTGTTCACGCCACCCCACTCACCCGATCCGGACGGAGGCGCTGTGTTCACGCCACCCCGGTCACCCGATCCGGACGGAGGCCTCGAATGAGGACCGGACCCGCCTGCCGCGCGCTCGCCGCGGGCCTCGTGTCGCTCGTCGCCGTGACCGGCTGCGGCGTGCGGCCCAGCGACGTCATCCTCGCGGGCGACCCGCCGAGCGGACGCGTCGCGCCACCCACGACGATCACCCTCTACCTGGTGAGGAACGACCGGCTCAGCGCGGTGACGCGGCCCACCGATCTTCCGATGCTCCCTGCGGGCACGCTCGCGCTGCTGGCCGACGGACCCACCGCCGGGGAACGGGCGAACGGATTCGGCACCGACGTCCCGCCCGAGGCCGGCCCGTTCTCGGTGACCGCCGGACCGGCCGGCCACGTGGTGGTGACCCTGTCCATCCCGGCCGGCGAGCTGTCCGCACTGGCCGTCCGGCAGATCGTGTGCACGGCCGCCGCCACGGTGCCGGAAAGCAGGGTCCAGGTCACCGTCGTCGGTGCCGGGCAGAGCGTCGGCCCCCGGACCTGCCCGGGGTGACGGTCACCCCGGGCGGATCAGGTGGAACGTACGACCGCCGGCGGTGGCGAGGCGGGGTGGCCGCGCGGGGAGCGGGGGGCACCGGACACGGGTGACGCCCGGAGCGGCGACCGCACGCCGCGAAAGCCCCGAAAGCCCCGAAAGAGCGCGACCGAGGGCGCGCCGGCCGGTCGGCCCGTCAGTACGAGGCCGGTCAGGCCGTCAGGCCGTCAGTGCGAGGCCGGTCAGCCGGTCAGTGCGAAACCGGCCGCCGCCTCCGCGTGCAGCCGGGCGCTCGGCAGCAGCGGGATCGCGGTGTCCTTCTCGGTGATCAGGAGCTCGATCTCCGTGCAGCCGAGGATGACGCCCTCGGCCCCGTCGGCCGCGAGATCGGCGATGATCTGGGCGTACGCGTCCCTGGAGGATTCCCGGAGCACCCCGCGCACCAGCTCGTCGAAGATCACGCGATGGACCAGCTCCCGCCGCTCGCGCCCCGGGACGACCACGTCGAAGCCGTGGGCGGCCAGCCGGTCCCGGTAGAAGGGCTGCTCCATGGTGAAGCGGGTGCCCAGCAGGCCGACCTTGCGCATCCCCCTGGCGCGGACCTCCGCGCCCACGGCGTCGGCGATGTGCAGCACGGGCACGCTCGCGGCCCGCGCCACGTCGTCGCTCACCCGGCTGAAGGTATTGCTGCAGACGAGCAGGACCTCGGCGCCGAGACCCTCCAGTTTCCCGCCCGCGTCGGCCAGCAGCGTACTCACCTCGTCCCAGCGGCCGGCGAAGACGAGGTCCTCGACGGTCGTGTAGTCGACCGACCAGATGAGGCTGTTGGCGGAGTGGCTGCCGCCGAGTCGCTCTCGTACCCGCTGGTTGATGACCTGGTAGTAGATCATCGTCGATTCCCAGCTCAGCCCGCCGATGAGACCGATGGTGCGCATGGAACCCCGTTCCGACGTTTCGATGTTCTTACGTTTCGGCGGCCTGTGCCGGCCACGGTGCCGCCACCGGCCCGGCCGGGTCCGGCCGATCCACCCGATCCCCTCGGCCCTCGATGGCGTGTCGGCGGTCAGGTG
The DNA here is from genome assembly GCF_040295985.1 of Streptosporangium sp. NPDC002524. Taxonomy (NCBI): domain Bacteria; kingdom Bacillati; phylum Actinomycetota; class Actinomycetes; order Streptosporangiales; family Streptosporangiaceae; genus Streptosporangium; species Streptosporangium sp. NPDC002524. The sequence goes on from NZ_JBEOWK010000019.1 coordinate 74,267, forward strand.
CCGGCCAGCGCGCGGGCGCAGGCGCCGAGCCCGATCTCGCTGGAGGCCTTGACGAACACCACGTCTCCCGGTTCGAGGAGCGCGGTGGCCAGCCTGAGGGCCTCGGCCACGTCCTCGGCGGTGTGGACGGCCACGTCCCGGCCCGCGGACTCCGCCGCCTCCGCCATCGCGAGCGGATCTCCCGCCCCGACCGCGATCAGCACGTCGAAGCCGAGGTCGGCGACGAGCCGGCCCATCTCCGCGTGCCGGGCGCGGGAGGCGTCGGCCTGCTGTCCCATCGCGCCGAGCACGGCGACGGTACGGCGGGTGCCGGCCAGGGCCCGCACCGCCCGCAGCCCGGCCCGCATGGATTCGGGGCTGGCGTTGTAGGCGTCGTCGACGACGGTGACGCCGTCGGGCCGTTCGACGATCTCCAGCCTGCCCGCCGAGCGCCGCCGCGCGGCGTTCAGCCCGTCGGCGATCTCGGCGGCGCCCAGGCCGAGCGCGGTGGCGGCGGCCGCGGCGGCCAGGGCGTTGCCCACCTGGTGCTCGCCGATGAGGCCGAGCTCGACCGGGGCGCGGCCGGAGGGCGTGACCAGCTCGAACGCGGCCCGCGCGCGGCCGGTCGTCCGCACGTCCTCGGCCCGCACCCGCGCCTCCGCCGACCGGCCGTACAGCAGGACCCGGGCCCTGGTGCGAGCGGCCATGCCCAGGACGTACGGGTCGTCGGCGTTGAGCACGGCGAACCCGTCCGCCGGGAGGGCCTCGACCAGCTCGCCCTTGGCCTCGGCCACGTCGGCGGGCCCGGTTCCCATGCGCTCCACGTGCGCGGTGCCGACATTGAGCACCAGCCCGACCCGGGGCGGTGCGATCCCGGTCAGGTACGTCAGGTCGCCCTTGCGGCCCGCGCCCATCTCCAGCACCAGGTACCGGGTGGTGGCGTCGGCGCGCAGCACGGTGAGCGGCAGCCCGAGCTCGTTGTTGAACGACCTGTCGGTGGCGACCGTCGCGGCGTGCCGTTCGAGCACCTGGGCCAGCAGGTCCTTGGTCGTGGTCTTGCCCACCGAGCCGGTCAGGCCGATCACGGCCGGGCCGATGCGGCCGAGCAGGTGCCCGGCGAGCAGGCCGAGCGCGAGCTGGACGTCCTCGGCCACGAGGGCGGGCACGCCGACGGGCCTGGACGCCAGCACGGCGACGGCGCCGTCCGCGACGGCCCCGGCCGCGTAGTCGTGACCGTCGGCGCGGGCGCCGGCCGTCGCGGCGAAGAGGCCGCCGGGCACCACCTCGCGGGAGTCGACCGCCGAGGGCGCCGTCACCAGTGCTTCCGGGTCGCGTACGTCGTGCAGGCGCGCGCCGACGACCCGCGCGATCTCGTCCAGCGTCATGGGGATCACGAGGCGCTCCTGGCGAACGCGAGGTCGATGAGGCGGCGCAGCAGGTCCGGGTAGGGGACACCGCTCGCGGCCCAGGCCCTGGCGTATACGGAACGGGAGGTGAAGCCGGGCATGGTGTTGATCTCCAGCACGTACAGGCGTCCGGTGTCCTCCTCGTAGAGGAAGTCGACACGGGACAGGCCGTAGCCGCCGATCGCCCGGAAGGCGCGCAGGGCCAGCTCGCGCGCGTCCTCGGCCACCCGTTCCGGCAGCGTGGCGGGGATGGCGGCGATCTCGGCCCGGCTGAGGTACTTGGCCTCGTAGTCGAGCCAGTCGCCGGGCACGATGAGCTCGCCGGGCACCGAGGCGTCCGGGGTGTCGTGGTCGCCGAGCACGCCGCAGATGATCTCGCGCGCGGTCACGCCCCGCTCGACGACGACCACCCGGTCGTAGGTCAGCGCCAGGTCCACGCCCGCGCGCAGCTCCTCCATGGAGGTGACGCGTGAGATGCCGATGGAGGAGCCCATGCCGGCGGGCTTGACGTACATCGGCCAGTCGAGCGACTTCACCAGGGCCCAGTGGTCGGTGGTGGTGCGCCATTCGTGCTCGGTGAACCACACATGTGGGGTGACCGGGATGTCCTCCGCCAGGAACGCGCGCCGCATCGCGACCTTGTTCATGGCCACGGCGGAGGCCATGACGCCGCAGCCCACGTACGGGACGCCCAGCGTCTCCAGGTGTCCCTGGAGGACGCCGTCCTCGCCGAACGGCCCGTGCAGCGCGGGGAAGACCACGTCCGGCGGATCGTGCCGCAGGTCCACCGGCCACCTGCCCCGCCGGTCGATGATGACGGGGACGGGCTCGTACAGATCCCTCGGCAGGGCGTCGAGCACGGCCCGCGCCGACTGCAGCGACACCTCGTGCTCGGCGGACGGCCCACCGGCCAGCACGGCCACGCGTAAGCGTTCGGTCACGATCGCTCTGCCTTCCTCGGGGGTACGGAGACGGCCGGGCCCGCCGCGGGGGAACAGGCGCCGGTCGGCCTCGTCCACTGTCGACCGGCCGTGTCCTCGCCCGGTCCGCGCCGTGTCATGGTCGTGTCACGGTCGCGCCGCCCGCCGTCGTCTCGTCTCGTCCCGGCTCGGCTCGGCTCGGCTCGGCGGTCTTGTAGCCCGGACGCGGGGCGAGCCGGTCGTCCTCGCCGGGCTACAGCCGGTCCGTGTACTCACCGACGTGGTCCACGCCGGGGTGGGGCCGCCGTCGCGGTGGCCTGCCGCCGCGGTCCGGGCGGTACTCGAAGTGCCACCACTCGTTGTCGTAGATGCGGTACAGGTCGTGGCGGGCGCCGTGTTCCTCCAGCCAGCGCGCGCCCTCGTGGGGGCGTACGTCCAGCGCGATGCCCTTGACGTGGCCGGATTCCGCCGGTGGCAGCACGAGCATGCGCGCCAGCGCCGGGGAGCCGCAGCGGCGCACCTCCTCGTCGAACATCCGTTGCTGGACGTGGGGGTCGCGGTATCCCGAGGTGAGGCCGACGAGCTGTCCGTGACGCCAGAGCGCCCGGGTGCGCGCCGCGGTGAACGCCGCCAGGGCGCCGTCGCTGAGCCCGGTGAGGTCCTCGGCGGGGAACCGCGTGCGCAACGCCCAGCGGCAGGCCAGCTCGCGGGCACGGCCGGGACGGCGGGCGAACGCCACGGGCAGCAGGAACACGGCGAGCACCAGCGTGACCGCGGCGTACAGCCGGTCGCGGGGCCGAGGGGGGATCGTGCGTGGCTCGTTCATGACGAACCACGATCGGCGCCGGATGTGCGCGCGCCGTCCGCCGTTCGTCACCGTTTCCCGACGGCGGGAAAGGCGCGGAAAAAGGGGCCGCGCCCGCCCCACCGGGCGCGGTACCGTGTGCGGCGGACACGACGGCGGGCGCGGTGGGCGCGGCCGGTGAGGACGTTCTCGGGGGAGGACCGCGTGAGGCTGCGGGAGCAGGTGCTCATCTTCGACGCCGACGACACGTTGTGGGAGAACAACGTGCTGTTCGAGCGGGTCGTCGAGGACTTCCTCGACTGGCTGGCGCATCCGACCCTGGAGCGGGCCCAGATCCGCGCCGTCCTCGACGACATCCAGGCGGCCAACGCCGTCACCCACGGCTACGGCAGCACGATGTTCCTGCGCAGCCTCGGCGAGTGCTTCGAGCGGCTGAGCGAGCGCCCGGCGACCCCGGCCGAGCGCCGCCGCATCGACGAGCTCGCCCTCGCCCTCGTGGAGCGCCGGGTGGAGCTGGTCGAGGGCGTCGCCGAGACGCTCACGGCCCTGGGCGGGCGCCACGAGCTGCTCCTGCTCACCAAGGGCGACCTGGACGAGCAGCGGCGCAAGCTGGAGGCCTCACAGCTGGCCCACCACTTCCGCGACGTGCACATCGTGGCGGAGAAGGACGTCGGCACCTACCGGTGGCTGGCCCGCGAGCACGCGCTGGCGCCCGCGACGACCTGGATGATCGGCAACTCCCCGAAGTCGGACATCCTTCCGGCCCGGCAGGCGGGGATGAACGCCGTGTTCATCCCCAACGACCACACCTGGGCGCTGGAGCAGAGCGACCTCGACCCCGGCGACGAGCGGGTGCTGCGGCTGGACAGGTTCCCCGAGCTGCTGGACCACTTCTGAGGGACGGCGGCCTCGGGTGACCCCGGGCAGGGTGAGGCGTCGGGGTCGACGCCCCTGTCGTGGAGGGGCTCGTCGTGGAGGGCCTCGCCGCTGACGGTGGCGGGCGGCCGCCGTCAGGCTCTCCTGACCGGCCGGTAGCACGGCTGCCACATCGCGTCCCGCACCTGCCGGACGGGATCGGGCAGGTCCACACGGGCCAGTCCCTCGGCGGCGGCCCGGCGGGCGACCGCGACGGCGACGGTGGCCGAGACCTCCCGCAGGTCGCCGACCGGGGGCAGCAGGGAGGCTCCGGGAGCCGAGACGTCGGCCAGCGAGCCGACCGCCTCGGCCGCGGCCTGGAGCATGCCGTCGCTGACCCGCCGGGCGCGCGAGACGATCACCCCCAGTCCCAGCCCCGGATACAGCAGGGCGTTGTTGGCCTGGCCGATGACGTGGGTGACGCCGTCGTGGGTGACGGGGGCGACCGGGATGCCGGTGGCGACCAGGGCCCGGCCTCCGGTCCAGCGGATCAGGTCCTCGGGCATCGCCTCGACGCGGCTGGTCGGGTTGGAGATGGGGAAGACGACGGGCCGCTCGACGGCGGCGGCCATGGCGCGGACGATCTCCTCGGTGAAGGCGCCGTGCGCGGTGGAGGTGCCCAGCAGCATGGTCGGGTGGACGCGGCCGACGACCTCGGCCAGCCCGATCCCGTTCTCCTTGGCGTCCCTGAGCCAGCCGGCGACCTCCGGGGCCGGGCGGGCGTAGGGGGTCTGGAAGTCGCGCAGGCCCGACATGTCGTCGGTCAGCAGGCCCTGCCGGTCGACCGCCCAGATCCGGCGGACGGCCTCCCGGGCCTCCAGGCCGTCGCGCGTCATCGCGTCGCGCAGCTGGTCGGCGATGCCGATGCCCGCCGTACCGGCGCCGAAGACGACGATCCGCTGGTCGCGCATGGGCGTGCCCGAGACGCGGGCGGCGCCCAGCATGGCCGCCAGCACGATCGCGCCGGTGCCCTGCATGTCGTCGTTGAAGGTGGGCAGGCGGCCGGTATAACGCTCCAGGATGCGCCGGGCGTTGGAGGGGCCGAAGTCCTCCCAGTGCAGCATCGCGCCGGGGAAGCGGCCGGTGGCTTCGGAGACGTAGGCGTCGACGAAGTCGTCGTAGCGCCGCCCCCGCACCCGCGGGTACCGGTTGCCGACGTAGAGGGGGTCGTCGAGCAGTTTCTCGTTGTCGGTGCCGACGTCCAGCGCCACGGCGACGGCCCGGGCGGGGTCGATCCCGGCGGCGGCGGTGTAGACGGCGAGCTTTCCGGCGGCGATGCCCGCGCCGCCGCCCACCCCCCAGTCGCCGATGCCGAGGATCTCCTCGGCGTCGGAGGCGACGACCAGGTCGACGTCGCCCGCTCCCAGGCCCAGGTTGGAGAAGGCCCGCTCGATGCCCGCCACGTCGTCGACCGACAGGTAGAGGCCCTGGGGGCGGCGGTACTCGTGGCTGTATCCCTCGATCGCCTGAGCGATCGTCGGGTCGTAGACGACCGGCAGCATCTCCGACAGGTGATCGCTCAGCAGCCGGTAGAACAGCACCTCGTTGCGGTCCTGCAGCGCCGTCAGGTAGATGTTCCTGCGCAGGTCGTCCGGTTGCGCCAGATACTGCGTGTACGCGCGCAGCGCCTGCTCCTCCAGCGTCTCGACCGCCGCGGGCAGGAGCCCGTCCAGGCCCAGTTCCTCGCGTTCGGCCGGGGTGAAGGCCGTGCCCTTGTTCAGCAGCGGGTTGTCCAGGACCTCCAGGCCGCGCCCGGAGGTGGCGTAGCTTCCGTCGGGGTTCTCCACGAAGCCCCGGCGCGTCCGAGTGGCCCGCCGTCTCCTGCCCGGCGCCATCGCACTGCCCATGGTCGTCCCCGTTCGTCGCCGTCGTCCGGCCGCCCGGTGTGCGGGCCCGTACGCGCTATGCCCTCCCCAGGGCGCACCGGCGAACGCCACAATCAGAACAAAGATTCCCTTTGCCGCTCACTGCACCTTTTTAGAGAAATGCCCCTTTTGGGGCTCAGGGGACTCGGAGGGACTCACGTGGATTCAGAGGGGCTCAGAGGAGGGAGAGCTGGGCCTGACGGGGCAGGGCGAGGGGCAGGGGTTGCTCGGGCCGCGCCGGGCCCATCCCGTAGCGGGCCGCCAGCCGCGACACCTGGCCCGTCAGGCCGCGCACGTAGCCGGGCTCGGCGTCGGAGCCCTTGCCGTACAGCTCGGCGTAGCGAGGCGCCAGCGCCGGATGGTGCTCACCCAGCCAGGCGAGGTACCACTCGCGGGCGCCGGGGGGCAGGCGCAGCACGTGCGGGACGAGGCTGACGGCCCCGGCGTCGGCGACGCGGCGCACGGTGGCCGCGAGCTGGTCGGGGGAGTCGGTCAGCAGCGGCAGGATCGGCGCCATCGCCACCCCGCACGCCACCCCCCGCTCGTTCAGCTCGGCGACCAGCTCCAGGCGTTTCTGCGCGCTGGGGGCGCCGGGCTCCACGCTGCGGCGGATCCGGTCGTCGACGAAGGCGATCGAGACCACCACCCCGGCCCCCGGGGTGGCTGCCAGCAGGTCGGCGTCACGCAGGATCAACCGGCTCTTGGTGAACACGGTGAACGGCGCCCCGGCCTCGCGCAACGCGGCGACCAGGCCCGGCATCAGCCGGTAGACGTCCTCGGCGCCCTGGTAGCAGTCGCCCCCCACCCCCACGGTGACGTGCTCGCCGTCCCAGCGCGACCTCAGCTCCCCGCGCAGTTTCCGTACGATGTTGGTGCGCACCACGATCCGGGAGTCGAAGTCGCCCTCGGCGTTCAGCCCCAGGTAGCGGTGCCCCCGGCGCACCGAGCAGTAACGGCAGGCCTGGGCGCATCCCCGGTAGGGGCTGACCGCCCACCCCTCGGGGGTGCGGTCCAGCGCGGTGCGCGCCTGCACCTCGTAGCAGGTCAGAGCCCCGTGGACCCTGGTCAGCGCGGAGCGCTCGATGCGCGGCCTGACGTCGGGCGGCGCGTCGAGCAGGGCGGGCGCGTCCCATGGCATGCGGCCCAGTGGAACACGCTTTCGACACCGCTCGCAAGCCGGGCAGGTCGTGGCGCCGGACGGCCCCGCTCCGGGAGGGCCGGACCGTCCCCGATCAAGGGAAATGGTAGGTTTATGCCCGTTTTCTGGGGAGTGGGGGAATCATGGCGTGGCTGATCCTGGCCGGGGCGATCATCGCGGAGCTCGTGGCGACCACCGCGCTCAAGCTGAGCGACGGATTCGCCCACAAGGGCTGGTCGGTCCTCGTCGTCGTCGGCTACGTCGCCGCGTTCGTCCTGCTGGCCCAGGCGCTCAAGATGCAGATGGAGGTCGGCGTCGCCTACGCGGTCTGGGCCGGGGCGGGCACCGCCGCCATCGCCGTCATCGGCGTGCTCTTCCTCGGAGAGACGATCAGCCTCGCCAAGATCGCGGGCATCGTCCTGATCATCGGCGGCGTCGTGGTGCTCAACCTGGCCGGGAGCGCCCACTGAGCCCCGCCCCCGATAAAACACTTCGCCCATCACGCGGCGTTCGTCCTAATCTGGGCCGGTGCTGAAGCCTTCCTATCCCATCCGGACCGAACGCCTGATCCTGCGCCCGTACACCCCGGCCGATCTCGACGCCCTGTACGCCATCCACCGCCTGCCCCAGGTCGCCCGTTACCTGTACTGGGAGCCGCGCGACCGCGAGCAGACCCGCGAGGCGCTGGAAAGGAAGATCGGCGAGACGGCGCTGCTGGAGGAGGGACAGTCCCTCACCCTGGCGGTGGAACTGGCCGCCACCGGCGAGCTGCTCGGCGACGTCCTCCTCGTCTGGCACAGCCGCGCGCACCGCTCCGGCGAGATCGGCTACGTCTTCCACCCCGGCCACCACGGCAGGGGATACGCCACCGAGGCCGCCCGTGTCATGCTGGGGCTCGCCTTCGACGGCCTGGACCTGCATCGCGTCACCGGACGCCTGGACGCCCGCAACGAGGCCTCGGCCCGGGTGCTGGAGAAACTCGGCATGCGCCGCGAGGCCCGCTTCGTCGACAACGAGATCGTCAAGGGCGAGTGGACCAGCGAGCTCGTCTACGCCATCCTGCGACGCGAGTGGCACGCCCGGCGCTGAACCGTACCGCTGAGCCGTACCGCTGAGACATACGGCCGGACCGGACGAGTGGACCGTACGGGAGGACCGGACGAGCGGACCGTACGGCCGGACCGGACGGGCGGCGAACCCGGGGACCGCTGGTGAACCTCGCGGCACCGGCCCGGCCGCGCACCCGATCGAGTCCCCGACGACGAACCTCCGGTTGAACGACGGGCGCGCGCAGGGCACCATGTCATCCGATGACCATTCTGCATCTCGCCCTGGCCTCCGACTGGGACGCCGCCCGTCAGGCGGGGGAGTACCGCGTCTCCACGATCGGCCACTCCCTCGACGACGTCGGCTTCATCCACGCCTGCGCCGACCACGAGCAGCTGCGCGGGGTCGTGGAGCGCTTCTACGGCGACGTCACCGACCCCCTCGTGCTGCTCAGCGTCGACCCCTCCGGGCTCGACGTCCGCATGGAGGAGGTGCCCGGTGACTCGCCCGAGGCGTTCCCGCACATCTACGGGCCGCTGCCGGTCAGCGCGGTGACCGCCGTCCAGCCGTTCACCCCGCCCGGCCCCGGCCCGCTCAGTAGGCTCCGCGCATGACCGACGTATCCGGATCCGGACCAACGATCCGCACCCTCGACTCCCTGGTCGTCTACACCAACCCGTGGATCAGCGTGCGCGAGGACCGCATCGAGCGCCCCGACGGCTCGCACGGCATCTACGGCGTCGTGGACGTGCCGGACTTCGCCATCGTCATGCCCATGGAGAACGACGGGTTCCACCTCGTGGAGGAGTACCGCTACCCGGTGGGGCGCCGCACCTGGAACTTCCCCCAGGGCGGGGTCAAGGACAGCCCCTCGCCCCTGGTCACCGCCCACACCGAGCTCACCCAGGAGACCGGCCTGCGCGCCACCTCGATGACCCACCTGGGACGCCTGGACAACGCGCACGGCACGACGGGCCAGAACTACGACATCTTCCTCGCCACCGGCCTGACCCCGGGCGCCCACGAGCGCGAGCACACCGAGCAGGACATGCGCCAGGACTGGGTGTCGCGCGCCGAGTTCGAGCGGATGATCCTGGACGGCGCCATCACCGACAGCAACTCGATCGCCGCCTACGCCATGCTCCTGCTGCGCGGGGCGCCCTGAGGGACCGGCCCCGCCGCCGTTTTCAAGTCCGAAGCCGCCGTTTTCGGCTCAGAAGCCGAAAACCGATTGAGATCACCGCATTCACGCCGAATATGGTGATCACCCCCTCCAACTGACGGTCTCGCGGCGGTACGCTCAGCCCATGTCGAACCCGATCGTCCTCCTCCTCCTGACGGCGGTCGTCGTGGCGGCGGTCATCGCCCTGATCGTCTTCGCGGTACGGGCGGCACAGCGCCCCAGAAACGCCCTGGTCGGCGGGGGAATCGGCCCCGAGCTCGTCGAAAGGCTCCTGGAACTCAAGGCCTCCGACCAGTTCGACCAGGCCGTCTTCCTGGTCCGCGGCGAGACCGGCATGAGCCACCGCGCCGCCGCCCGCTTCGTCAGGAAACTCAGGTCGTCACCCTCACCCGCCCCCTGACCTCCCACCCCCCACCTCGTCTCCCGTCCCGGGCGGGCGCGCCGGCCGAAACGGCCACCGCGCCCGCCCGGCCCGTTCCACCCCCTCCCGTTCCGTCCCGGCCCCCTCCGCCTCGCCCCGTACCGCCTGGCCCGCCTCCCCGGCCCGCGCCGGCGAGAACCGGTGCGGACCCTTGGGTACCCTGGGGGCGACCTCGGCGAGCACCACCCGCCGTACGATCGGACCCGCACCCGCCTCCGTCACCACGACGGCGCGAGACACGGGCGGCGGCACCTGAACACGAGAACGCGCCGGCGCGAGAGCGCCACCCCCCGCCCGCAAGGCCACGGACGGCACGAACCGGCCGGACAACACGTGATCCACCGGTCCGCGTCCCGCGCGACGCGAGACCGCCAGGCACGGGGGAGACCACGATGCGCCCGACGAGGACCCGACGATGACGGCCCCCCGCCAGGAGGCCACCCCGCCGCCCGCGCGGACCGTGTGGGCGCAGACCTCCGCCACCCCGCTGCGCGACTTCCTGCGCACCGAGACCGGCAGCGCCGTCGTCCTGCTCGCCGCGACGCTGGCCGCCCTGGCCTGGGCAAACGTCGCCCCCGCCGCCTACGAGCGGTTCTGGCGCATCCCGCTGTCGGTCGCCGCCGGGGACTCGGGTGTCTCGCAGGACCTGCGCCAGTGGATCAACACCGGCCTGATGACGTTCTTCTTCTTCGTCGTGGGGCTGGAGGCGCGCCGGGAGTTCGACATGGGGGAGCTGCGCGACCGCAGGCGGCTCGCCCTGCCCCTCGCCGCCGGTGCCGGCGGCATGATCGTCCCCGTTGCGATCTACCTCGCTCTGAACGCGGGCACCCCGGCCGTCCACGGCTGGGGCGCCGCCATGTCCACCGACACCGCGTTCGCGCTCGGCATGCTCGCCCTGTTCGGCTCCCGCCTGCCCGCCCGGCTGCGCACCTACCTGCTCACCGTCACCGTCGTCGACGACCTGCTCGCCCTCGTGGTCATCGCGATCTTCTACAGCGAGCACGTCACCCCGATGCCGCTGCTGGCCGTGGCGGCCGTCCTCGCCGTGATCCTGGCGGTCCGCGCCGCCGGGGTGCGCCACGGGTTCGTCTACGCCCTGCTGGGCGCCGCTGCGTGGCTCGCGCTGCTGCGCTCCGGCGTCGAACCGGTGATCATCGGCCTGGCGATGGGACTGCTGACCTACGCCTCCCCGGCCTCGCGCGGCGACCTGGAACGCGCCACCGACCTGTTCCGCCTCTTCCGCGAGCAGCCGACCCCCGAGCTGGCCCGTTCGGCCCAGGGCGGCCTCACCTCGGCGATCTCCCCCAACGAGCGGCTGCAGCAGCTCTACCACCCCTGGACGAGCTACGTCGTCGTCCCCCTGTTCGCCCTGGCGAACGCCGGGATACCCCTCGGCGGCGACTTCCTGGCGCGGGCCCTCGTCTCCCCGATCACCCTGGGCATCCTGCTGGCCTACACGGTCGGCAAACCTCTCGGGATCATCACCTCCTCCTGGCTGGTCACCCTGCTGGGCCGGGGCCGCGTCCGCCCGCCGGTCGGCTGGGCCGCCGTGACGGCCGGGGGCGCGATCGCCGGTATCGGCTTCACCGTCTCCCTGCTGATCGCCACCCTCGCCTTCGACGGCACGCGACTCCAGGAGGCCAAGTTCGGCATCCTCGCCGCGGCGGTGTGCGCGCCCGTCGTCACCTGGGCCGTCTCCCGGGCGACCGCGCTGCTCCCGGTACGGCTGCGCATCCGCGCCCTGCTGGGCACCGCCGAGACCATCGTCGACCTGGCCGCTCCCGTCGATCCCGGCCGCGACCACCTTCGCGGCCCCGCCGACGCGCCGGTGACCGTCGTGGAGTACGGCGACTTCGAGTGCCCCTACTGCGGCCAGGCCGAACCGGTCGTGCGCCGCGTCCTGGCCGACCTCGGCGACGTCCGCTACGTCTGGAGGCACCTGCCGCTCACCGACGTCCACCCCTTCGCCCAGCTCGCCGCCCAGGCCGGGGAGGCCGCCGCCGCGCAGGGAGCGTTCTGGCAGATGCACGACCGCCTGCTCGCCCACCAGGACCGCCTGCGTCCCGCCGACCTCGTCGGCCACGCCCGCGACCTCGGCCTCGACGTCGAACGGTTCCGCGCCGATCTCCACGACCACGCCGCCGCCGCGCGGATCGCCGCCGACGTCGACTCCGCCGACGTCAGCGGCGTGTCCGGCACGCCGACGTTCTTCATCAACGGGCGGCGCCACCACGGCGCCTTCGACCTCGACGGGCTCTCCTCGGCCATCCGCTCGGCCCGCGCCCGCGCCGCCCTGGACGCGTCGCGGCGATAGGAACGAGCCCTCAGCGCCGCACCGCTCACCGGATTACCGTGGCCCGGGGGAGGCGGCGTTCCCGGCCTTGGCGTGTGTCCGCTCAGGTCCGTCGTGCCGCCCACACCGTGCGTTCGGTGCGCACCGTCAGGTCGTCCCTGCGCAGGATGGAATGGGGACCGTCGGTGTCGAGCAGCCGGTCGAGAGCGGCGAGGTCCTCGGCCTGGAGCGCGTGGGCGACGCCGTCGCGGATGCGCCGGAGGCTGCTCAGCGCGTAGCGGCCGACGGCCTCGGAGTGGGGCGGCTCCAGGTTCACGGTGATCGTACGCTCACCCTCGACGGTGAGGCCGGCGGCGGCCAGCCGGGGGCCCCAGTCGGCGCCGCGGTGCGGCAGCCGCTCGGCATGCTGGTCGGCGAGCGCGGCATGGCAGCGTTCCTCGAGGCCGGGCCGGTCCTGCGGGGCGTCTTCCGGCAGGAACCGCGGGAAGCCGGCCAGTTCGACGACGGCGAGCAGCCCGCCCGGCGCGAGCGCGTCGTGGACCTGGCGCAGGGTGCGGTCGGGGTCGGCCATGTGGTGCAACGAGGCCGACGCCCAGACCAGTTCGGGCGCGCCGAGGTCGGGCCAGGCGCCGTCGAGGTCGGCCTCCACGGGGTGGACCCGGCCGGCGACGCCCTCCGAGGCCGCCCTGTCGCGCAGGCGGCGCAGATGGTGGGGCGAGGTGTCGACGGCGGTCACCTCGGCCTCGGGGAAGCGCTCCAGGAGCGCGAAGGTGCCCGTGCCGGTACCGCACCCCAGGTCCACGATCCGCCGGGGGGCGGCCGTGACGGGCAGCCACGCGATGATGGACGCGATGTGCTCGGCGAGCACCTCCGCGTCCAGGTCGAGCAACTGGCCCATCTCGTGCTCGGCGTCGTGATCCTGTCCGTGCGGATGGTCCTGTCCGTGCGAATGATCGTGCTGCGCGCCGTGGTGGTGCGCCGCGTGCGGGGCTGTTGATGTCATGGTGACCACGTTAGGGGCATCATGCGCCAGAGGCGAAGAACCTTGCGTATAAGGCAAGACGATGACCCGCCGGGCCGCGTGGCGCGCAACCGGATCCGAGCGCGGACCGTCCTGACCGGGAAGGACGCGGACCGTCCTGAACGGGAAAGAGCGGTCGTGAGGGACCTGTCACCGCGGCAAGTGGCTCGCCTCGGAGGTGTCCTCGCGGGTCTGGTGACCACGGCGGGCGTCGCGGTCGAAGATCCCGAGGATGTCGGCCGGACCGCCGACGGCGCCGATGGCGTGCGGGAGCATCGTGGGGAACTCCGCGGACTGGTTGGTCTCCACGCGAAAGCGGTGGTTGCCCAGGATCAGGACCACGGTGCCGGACAGGACGACGAGCCACTCCCGGCCCGGGTGGGCGCGCAGGCGCGAGAGATCGTCCGGCGGCGGGCCCACCACGCGCTGGCGCACGACGGTGATGCCGGGGTCGGCGCGCACCGTCCACCGCATCTGCTGGCGGGCCGCGTCGTGCGCCGGGTTGCCGACGACGTCGTCGGTGGCCGTCTCGACCAGCTGGTCGATGGAGGTGTCCAGGGCGCGGGCGAGCGTGACGAGCTGGTCCAGGGCGAGGCGGCGCCGGCCGTTCTCGATCCGGCTGAGCGTGGAGGGACTGAGCCTGGCCCGGGCGGCCAGATCGTCCAGGGACCAGCCCTGCGCCACCCGCAGGGCACGGATCCGCTTGCGCACCAGGCTGTCGAACTCGCCATCGTCTTGCGTCATAGGCAAGATTGTATGCGTGAAGCGCAAAGCGTGCCTAGTGTCGGCTCCAGGGGACCCCGCCCGGGGTCCCGCCAGCCGCGAGAAAGGCCACGCTCATGCCCCTCACACCCACCGGGTACGCGACCGGGAAGCCGCCCCACGAGACCGTCGACGCCGTGGTGATCGGCGGCGGCGCCGCCGGGCTGAACGGCGCCCTGATGCTCGCCCGCTCCCGCCGCTCGGTCGTCGTGATCGACGGCGGCACGCCCCGCAACGCGCCCGCCGAGGGCGTGCACGGCCTGCTCGGCCTGGACGGCGTCTCGCCGGCGGAGCTGCTGCGCACCGGCCGCGAGGAGGTGAGCCGCTACGGCGGGCGGATCGTGGCCGGTGAGGTGACCTCCGCCGTCCCGGCCGCCCCCTCCGCCGGGAACGACCCCCGCTTCACCGTCACCCTGGCCGGGGGCGGCATCCTGCACGCGCGACGGCTGCTGGTCGCCACCGGGCTGCGCGATCAGCTGCCCGACGTCGCGGGGCTGGCCCGGCACTGGGGGCGCGGCGTGGTGCACTGCCCGTACTGCCACGGCTGGGAGGTGCGCGACGAGCCCATCGGGATCCTGGCCACGGGCCCGGCCTCCGTCCACCACGCGCTGCTGTTCCGGCAGCTCACCGACGACCTGGTGTACTTCACCCACGGCACCGGCCTGGACGAGGACACCCGCGCGCGTTTCGCCGCCCGTGGCGTCCGCGTCGTGGACACCCCGGTGGCGGAGGTCGAATCCACCGGGAACGGCGTCACGGGCGTACGGCTGGCCGACGGGCGGCTCGTGCCCCGCCGCGTGATCGCGGTGGCCACCGTCCTGCGGGCCCGCACCGAGGGCATCACCGGCCTGGGCCTGCCGATGGAGGACATGCCCCAGGGCATGGGCCGTCACTTCGCCACCGGCCTCGCGGGAAGCACCTCCGTGCCGGGTGTGTGGGTGGCGGGCAACGCCACCGACCTGTTCGCGCAGGTCGGCGCCGCCGCGGCGGCCGGTGCCCTGGCGGGTGCGCGCATCAACGCCGACCTGGTGGCCGCCGACACCGACGCGGCCCTCGCCGCCGCGCGCCGGGGCAGCACCGCCGCGTGAGCGCCCCGGCACGGCGGACGTCCCCGGCCACCGACGCCCGGCCACCGACGCCTGCGGGGACGGGCGGTGGGCCTCGTGACGTCGCGGTCCGACGTCCCTGCCGTCGGCCACCGCTCTCTAGGGCCGGCTCCCGCGCCCGTCCTCCTCGGAGGCCGAAGAGACCGGAGCGGCCGAAGCGGCCGGGGCGGCCGGGGCGGCCGGAGCGGCCGAAGCGGCCGGGGCGGCCGGGGCGGACGAGCCGATGCCGCCCAGCAGGTTGGCGACCAGGGCCTCGGCGAACTCCTCGTCCAGCGGCCGGTCGGGGATGAGGAGCCGGTGGTAGCAGGCGCCCCACAGCTGGTCGACGGCCACCTCGGGATCCAGGCCGGGCCGCAGCTGGCCGCGCCGCTTCGCCCTCTCCAGGGCCTGTACGGCCAGGGCCCGGCGCGGGCCCGAGTAGCTCTCCCGGTAGACGGCCGCCAGGTCGGGATCGGTCTGGGCCTGCCCGATGAGCTGCGGCACGACGGTCCCGGCCCGGGTGTCGCGCATCAGGCGGACGAACGCCTTCAGCTGCGCGGTGAGGTCGGCGGCGATGTCGCCGGTGTCGGGGAAGGCCAGGACGGGGCCGACCACGCCGAAGTAGCCCTCCAGCGCGAGCGCCCCCTTGGAGGGCCACCACTTGTGCAGCGTGACCCGGCTCGCGCCCGCCAGGCTGGCGACCTTCTCGACGGTGAAACCGGCCATGCCCTCGGCCAGCAGGAGCTCACCGGCCGCCCGCAGGACCTCCTGGCGCACCTGGTCGGCCGGGCGGCGCCCACGCCCGCGTCGGGCGGGCGGGCTGGGGTGGGTCACGGTCTACCTCCCGGGAACGCATATGTACACAGTGTATATATTTATGCGGGAAAGTCGCCCATGAGCACCGTACCGACCCCCGGCACCGGCCGGAGGCGGCGAGCCGTGCCGGACCCGGCCCCCACCGTGGCCGGGCCATACCGTCAGCGGGACCGTCACCGGTTCCGTCACCGGGATCGTCCGCGCCGGGCCCGAGCCCGGACGGGGGAGTGACCTTTAGCCGCTCCGCCGCAGCAGCATGGCGCCGATGTTCGCGCGGGCGTTCCTGTCGAAGTCCGCGCTGTCGTTGACCCGGGGGAACGGGCCCTCGGGCACCGCCACCCCGAGAAACCCGCACAGCGGCTCCCAGCCCTGGCCGACCTCGAACCGCAGCAGCCTGCCGGGCGGGATCGCCGCCACGACGTCGTCGATGTGCGCCTGGAACGCCCGCAGCAGCGACGCGGAATCCTCGCAGTGCCCGTGGAAGACCCGTTCGTCGACGGTGAGCCTGGTCATCTTCACGAACGCGGCGAAGTCGGTGCCCAGCACCGAGGAGAGGCCGCGCACCGCCCTGCCGCGAAGCCCGTGCCCGCGTCTGCGCTGCTCCAGGACGGTGGCGTTCATGCTGTCCAGCCAGCGCCGCGGATCCCGTACGGTGAGCACGACCTTCGCCTCGGGGAAGTGCTCGGCGAGCTCACGCCAGTAGGCGGCCGAGGGCCAGTCCACGCAGGAGTGGTACCCCTCCAGGAGTTCGTCCCAGCTCACCGGCCGCCCCTCGGCGAGGGCGAGCCACCGGCGGATCTGCTCCGGCCGCTCGATCACCTCCTTCATGTGGTGACACGGCCCGTACCCCAGCCGCTCCAGGGCCGTCTTGAGCGAGAGCGTTCCCGTACGGCCGAAACCTGCCCCGATGACCCGCATGATCCTTGCCATTCCCCCGGAAACCGCGCGGCGGCTACTCCGGCAATCTCTCACCACCGTCGAGGCCCGGCGGGAAGCCTCGCCGGGCCGCCACGCCGAGGCGCGGGAGAAGCGGGAGGAATCGGGCACCGACGTGTCCCGCCACGACCGTGACCGCGAACCGGCAGACAGGCAGGTTGACGGACGGGCGGGCGAGCGGGCGGTGGGAATAATCCGTTGTGCGCTGCTGCTGAGGCGGTCATCATGGTCGCCATGTTCCGGAACGCTCGCCTCGTGACACCCGCCGCCGCGGGTGCCTTCGAGCGTGTCCGCGACGGCCTGGAGCGCTGACCTCTTCCCGTGAGTCCCGAGGTGACCCGGCGGGGGGAGGTAGCCGGCCCGTGACGGGTCACCCCGGATCCAGGCAGTGCGAAGGAAGAAGATCATGGCCAAGCAGGCCTACGTGCGCAACAAGCCGCACCTCAACATCGGCACGATGGGACACGTCGACCACGGCAAGACCACGCTGACCGCCGCGATCACCAAGGTGCTCGCCGAGCGCGGGCAGGCCACCTACACGCCGTTCGAGCGGATCGACCGTACCCCCGAGGAGCACCAGCGGGGGATCACGATCAACATCTCGCACGTCGAGTACGAGACCGCCACCAGGCACTACGCCCACGTGGACATGCCGGGCCACGCCGACTACGTGAAGAACATGATCACGGGGGCGGCGCAGCTCGACGGCGCGATCCTCGTCGTGTCCGCCCGCGACGGCATCATGCCCCAGACCAGGGAGCACGTCCTGCTCGCCCGCCGGGTGGGCGTCGAGCACCTGGTCGTCGCGGTCAACAAGGCCGACGGCGCCGACCCCGAGCTGACCGATCTGGTCGAGCTGGAGCTGCAGGACCTGCTCGCCGAGCACGGCTACCACGACGTGCCGATGGTGCGGGTGTCCGGGCTGCGGGCGCTGGAGGGCGACCCCGGGTGGGCGGCGTCGATCCAGGCGCTGCTGCGGGCGGTGGACGAGCACATCCCCGTGCCGGTCCGATACGTCGACGCGCCGTTCCTGATGCCGGTGGAGAACGTGCTCACGGTGAGCGGCCGGGGCACGGTCGTCACCGGCGCCATCGAGCGGGGCACCGTGCGCGTGGGCGACACGGTGGAGGTCGTCGGGCTCGGCGACGGGTTCGGCGCGGTGGTGACCGGGGTGGAGACGTTCGGCAAGACGATGGAGCGGGGCGAGGCGGGTGACAACGCCGCCGTCCTGCTGCGCGGGGTCAGGCGCGAGCAGGTGCGGCGCGGGATGGTGCTGGCGGCCCCGGGCAGCCAGCGCGCCCGCCGGTCGTTCACCGCCAGGCTGTACCTCCTCACGGCCGAGGAGGGCGGCCGGCGCCGGCCGATCGCCTCGGGGTACCGGCCGCAGTTCTACCTGCGCACCACCGACGTGCCGGGTGAGCTGACGCTGCCCGCGCCCGCCCGGCCCGGCGACACCGTGGAGGTGTCGGTGGAGCTGGGCAGGGCGGTGGCGGCCGAACCGGGCCTCGGCTTCGCGATCCGCGAGGGCGGGCTCACGGTCGGCGCGGGCACGGTCCTGACCGTGGCCGACTGACCGCGGCTGACCGCAGCCAGCTGACCGCGGCTGACTGACTGCGGCCGGCTGACCGCTCGGGGCCGCACCGCGTGGGACGGGTCCGCCCGTCCCACGCGGAACCCCCGCGACCGCCGTCGCGCACGGCTCGGCCGCCACCCCCGGGGTACCCGGTTCCGGACGGCCGGGCCGTACCCGGCGGGACTGCCGCATACCCCCCGAACTGCGCTTTTGCCTCATATCATGGCGAGCGCCTCGTATCGGACGACCGGCTGGCCGGCTCGCCACGGGAATGGCAGGATCCTCACAGCGCCCGTGGAAGACTCCTTCCCGCGCCACGTCCGCCGATCGCCGACATGACCCCGAGCGACCCCGGGCCGTTCCGGCCGGGACCGTGACCCGCACTCCGCTTCCGCCGACCGGCCGGACGACCCGGCGCTGCCACCGTCGCCGGGCAAGCCCGACCACCAGGAGAGGACGAATGAACGAACGACAGGTCTCGGTCACGCAGATCATCCACGCGAGCAGCGACACGATCTTCGGCCTGCTGGCCGACCCGCGCAAGCACGCCCTGATCGACGGATCGGGAACCGTGCTGGCCCCGCAGGCCGGCGCGCCGGACCGGCTGAGCCTGGGCGCCCGCTTCGGCATGAACATGAGGATGGGCCTGGGCTACCGGGTCCACAACCAGGTGGTGGAGTTCGAGGAGGGGCGGCTGATCGCCTGGCAGCACAGCGGCGGCCACCGGTGGCGCTGGCGGCTCGAACCCGTCGGCGAGCACACCACCCGGGTGACCGAGACCTTCGACTGGTCGACGGCCAAGGGCGGCGCGTTCTTCCCGCTGTTCCGCTTCCCCGCCAAGAACAGGGCCTCGATGGAGAAGACCCTCGAACGGCTGGCACTCATGATCGAGCGGTGATCGCGCGGACGACGCGAGAGGCACCCCGCGAGAACGGGCACCTCCGGTTCCGACACCGGCTCACGACGGCCCCCGGGAGGGCCCCCGGGAACTCGTCGCTGCCACCGGCCGTCCTCTCGTCCGTCACCGAGACGATCGGCGCCCGGCACCGATCGCGCAGCCGGGTCGTACCGCACCCGGCTCCGTACCACAGAGCGACCGGCGCCGGGGCCCGGTCAGCGCCAGGGTTCCTCCGAGGGGGCGGCGCGCCGGTCGTGGTGGTCCAGCAGCTTGGACAGCAGCCCGGTCAGCCCCTGCCGCTCCTCGGGCGACAGCGGGGCGAGCAGTTCCTCCTGGCATTGGGCCAGCCGCTCCTCCAGCCGCCGCAGCCGCCGCTCGCCCGCCGAGGTCAGCGAGATGATGTTGCGCCGCCGGTCGGAGGGGTCCGGGGCACGCTCGACCATCCCGTGTTCGGCGAGCTCGTTGACCGTCGCGACCATGTCGCTGAGGTGGATGCCACTGCCGCGGCCCAGCGCGGCCTGGCTCGCCGGGCCGGACCTCTCCAGCGTCGCCAGCAGGCGGTAGTGGTAGCCGCGGGCGCCGACGGAGGAGAACCCGTCGCCCACCAGGCGGTGCGCGTGGCCGGCGGTCCGGCTGAGCAGCCAGGTGGGCAGGCTCTCCCACCGGGCGGGCGTCTCCTCGGGCGGGTTCTTCATGTGAGGAGCCTAGCAAGTCGTTCGGCCTACTAATGATTGTGTTATCGTTCGCGGAGTAAACGTTAGGCGTATAAACATTAAGCCGCCGAACGAATCTCCCCGGAGGCGAGACCATGATCAAGCCGTTCCGCATCGACATCCCCCAGGCCGACCTCGACGACCTGGCCGACCGGCTCGCCCGCACCCGCTGGCCCAACGAGGTCGCCGGCGCCGGGTGGGACTACGGCTTCCCGCTGGCGCGGCTGAAGGAGCTCGCCGAACACTGGCGCACCCGCTATGACTGGCGCGAGCACGAGGCCGGGCTCAACGAGCTCCCGCACTTCACCACCGAGATCGACGGCCAGAACATCCACTTCGTCCACGTCCGGTCCGCGAACCCGGACGCGCTCGCGCTGATCCTCACCCACGGCTGGCCCGGCTCGTTCCTGGAGTTCCTCGACGTCGTCGAGCCTTTGTCGCAGGAGTTCCACCTGGTGATCCCGTCCATCCCGGGCTACGGCTTCTCCGGGCCGACCCACGAGCGCGGCTGGGACACCGCCCGGATCGCGCGGGCCTGGGCCGAGCTGATGCGCCGTCTCGGGTACGAGCGCTACGGCGCGCAGGGCGGCGACTTCGGCGCGGGCATCTCCCTGGCGCTCGGCGCGCTGGCACCGGAGCGGGTCGCCGGGGTGCACGTCAACTACCTGCCGACCCGCCCCGACCCGGACGCCGGGATCCACCTGTCCGCGACGGACGAGGCCCGGCTGGACAAGGTCAGGCGGTTGATGGCGAACCGCCCGCCGTACCAGGCGCTGCAGGCCCTCACCCCGCAGACCGTCGGCTACGCGCTGACCGACTCGCCGGTCGGCCAGCTGGTCTGGATCGCCGAGCGCTTCGCGCACTGGACCGACCCCCGCTCGCCGATCGACGACGACCGGCTGCTCACCGGCGTCTCGCTGTACTGGCTGACCGCCACCGCGGCCTCCTCGGCGCGGCTGCACCACGACGTCCCGCGCGGGCGGCCCGTGCCGTGCCGGGTGCCGGTCGGCGTGGCGGTGTTCGCGCACGACATCACGCAGTCGGTGCGGCCGCTGGCCGAGCGGCTGTACGACGTCACGCACTGGTCGGAGTTCGAGCGCGGCGGCCACTTCGCCGCGATGGAGGTGCCGGACCTGCTCGCCGGGGACGTCCGGGACTTCTTCCGCACCCGTCTGGAGCAGGACCACCAGGCCGCCACCCGCTAGGCGCCGGCGGCCACCGGGAACCGGCCGTGACCGTCACCGGGGGCGGCGGGCGAGGTACACCAGGGCGGGGGGCAGGTTGCGCCACACCGTCCTGCTGAGCAGTACCTCCTCGAAGGTCGTACGAAGATCACGGAGGTGTTCTCGCGCGGGGGGCGCCCATCGCGTCCAGCGGTAGGCGAACTGGGTGAACACCCCCTCGGGGGACAGGGAGGCGGCCACCAGCGGCAGCAGCCGCACGCCCGCCACCGGCCGGAAGGCGACCCAGGGCAGGCCGCTGACCACGACGTCGGCGCTCAGGCCGCGCTCGGCCATCAACCGGGGCAGCTCGGCCGCGCTGGCGTGCACGACCTCGACCCCGGGGAAGCGACGGGCCAGGGGCCCGGCCAGGCGCGGGTTGAGCTCGACGGCCAGATGGTGGCCCCTGCCGCCCAGGCGGTCCTGGATGACCCGGGTGAAGGCGCCGGTTCCCGGTCCCAGCTCGACGATCGTCGGCTCCCCGCGTTCGGGGATCGGCACGACCATGTGCGCGGCGAGCCGTCGCGAGCTCGGGGCGACCGTGGCGGTCAGCAGCGGGGACCGGAGGAACTCGCGGAGCAGGTAGGTGCCGCCGGACGGGTCGGCGGCGGGGCTGGTCGGTCTCACCGTGCGTGCTCCAGAGTCGTGGCCTGCCGTTTCGCCCGCCATGCTGCCAACGGGGCGGCCACCGCCGTCACCCGGCCGGGATGAACGGCGGAAGACATCTCTCCGAGCCCCCGGCCGGCAGGCGTCCCGCGCGGGGCGGTCACGGGACACCGGCCGGTGACCCGTGGCCGCCGATCACGGTCGACGCACCGGTCGACGCACCGGTTGGCTCACCGGTCGATTCACTGGTCCAGGATCCCCGTCTCCGTTCCTTCCAGCGGCGGGTCGAACACGCAGATGAGCCGCAGGGGCTCGGTGGCCACGAGGGTGAACGCCGACCCGGCGGGGGCGACCCACAGCACGCCCGGCGTGATGGCGTGCTCCTCGCCGGTGCCGAGGTCGACGGCCGTGGCGGCACCGCTGATGCAGTAGGCGATCTCGGTGCGGTCGGGATAGCCGTAGGTGCCCTTGACCCCGGGGCTGAGGACGGTGTCGGTGAGGCCGACGCCTGCCTCGTCCTCGGCCAGGAGCAGCCGCGTGCTGCGGTAGTTCTCGTTGCTGACGTCCCTGTCGGTGCCGAGAACATCGGCGATGTTACGAAATATCATGGTGAAACTCCCAGGTTGGTTCGGTGCTGTGCCACCGGCGCCGGTGTGCGGGACTCGCCCCGCTCACGGCGTCGTACGGGCTTCGCTCGTGGCGTCGTACGGGATCGCGGGCGGATCTCGTGAGGTGGTCAGCCCCGGAACTCGCAGACGACGCCGTGGTCCTCGAGGAAGCCCAGCCACCGCCGCACCGCCTGCGGTTCCTCGGCGGCCCTGTGCAGGCCGGCGGGGGTCAGGCCGGCGAGGATGTCGCCGATCCCGCAGGCCAGCGCCACCGACACCAGGCGCGGCGTCGCGCTCTCCTTCTCGTCGCCCTCGACGTCGAGCACGTACTCACCCGACCAGGTGGACCCGTTGTCCGCCTGTACGGCGAGCGCGACGGAGAGCAGGACGCGATCGCGGTCCGTTGCCGTGGTCGGGTAACGGAGGGCGAGCTCCTGGGCCAGGGCGCCGATGCGGTCGTCGTCGCCTTCGCGCAGTTCCGCGAAGACGGGCGCCCACGCCTCGCTCCAGCCGTCCAGGCGGATGGTGCCGCGGACGAAGGTGTCCAGCCGCCAGGAGGCGGGCAGGCCGTACTGCTCGACGAAGGGGACGCTGTCGCGGTTGGGGTAGACCTCGACCTTCTCGTCCCCGAGCGCGTGCTCGCGGACGGCCTCCCAGGGACGGTCCACGACGCGTTCCGTGCCCTGGTCGACGTATCGGGCCGGGGTCAGCAGCGCGGTCAGCACGCCTCGCGGCGCCCAGCTGAACCGGTAGCGGAACTCGTTCGGCTCGGCGGGGTTGCTGCCGCAATAAGAGGTGAACGTGGCCGAGGCGCCGCCGTCGCCCGTGGCGGCCCTGGCCTGGGCGACCAGCCGGTGGGCGAGCAGGTGGTCGATGCCGGGGTCGAGGCCCGCCTCGGTCAGCACCACGATGCCGGCCCGGGCGGCCCCGGCCGCCAGCGAGGAGATCTCGGGGGAGACGTAGCTGGAGGCGGCGAAGTGCGCGCCGCGCTCCAGGCAGAGCCGCAGCAGGGCGGCGTGGTGCGCGGCCGGGAGCATCGAGACGACGACGTCACCGGCGGCGAGCTCGGCGGCCAGCGCGTCCAGGCCGAACGCCCGGGTCTCCGCGCGGCCTCCCTGGCCCAGGCGCGCCAGGCAGTCCTCGGCCTTGCGCCGGGTCCGGCCCCACAGCACGGTGCGGGAGGCGAGGTCGCAGACGATTCCGAGTCCGCTGCCGGTCGACAGGCCGGTTCCCACCCAGTGGACGCGTCCGGTGGGGGTGATCTGCTCAGACATCGGTCTCCTTCGTGAGGGCCGCGTGCGGGCGGGCGGCGTGGAACATCTCCAGGCAGCGCTGCCAGGCGGGTGTCCGGACGCCCAGCAGTCTCAGGTGGGGCAGCAGGTCCGCGGAGAAGTCCTCGCTCGCCTCTCGCGGCACCAGGGAGGGCAGGTTGTCGATCGCGATGACGTCCACCGGCGGCGGCCCCTCGCGTAAGCGCCGTACGGGTCGGTGCCAGTCGGTAGGACGGTCGTAGACGGGCAGGAGATTGCGGTCGGAGGTGAAGTCGCAGGTCACGTCGCTGATGACGCTCAGCCTCCGGCCGGGGGCGTCGAGGTCGGCGCGCGTGAGGAAGGCGGGTGCCGGTTCGGTCGTGGCCACCGCGTTGACCAGGATGTCGTGGGCGAGCAGGGCCTTCTTGTCCAGGTCGCGGGTCTCCTCGACGTCCCAGCAGGTCGTCGCGACGCCGGCGGCGGCCAGTGCGCTGCGCGCCCCGCGCCCGCTCCGGCCGAGCGCGCCGATGACCAGCGCCGTCGGCGCTCCCTCTCCCCGCGGTCCTTCCCGCGGTCCTCCCCGCTGTTCCTGCTGTTCCCGCTGTTCTCCCCGTTGTGCCAGCACCGCGGCCAGGGCCCGCTCGGGCAGGGGGCGCAGGGGCCGCTCCAGCCGCCCCCTGCTGTGCAGGACGGCGAGGGTGGCGGCCATGTACCCGGCCCAGTAGCCGAACGCCGCCACGCGGGTGCCGTCGGCGTCCGTCACGTACTCGAGGTCGAGCAGACTGCCGCCGCCCTCGGCGAACCGGCGCAGCAGCCTGCCCGCGCCCTCCTGCCCCTTGTAGGCGTGGCCGAAGAACAGGTGCCGATGCCGCAGCGGGAACGGCTTCTCCTCCGGTTCCTTCACCCCGATGACGTGGTGGTCGTCCGGGGCGTCCGGCCAGGTGCCCGGCTCGGCGATGCGGCAGCCGGCCCGCGCGTAGTCCGATGTGGGGAAGATCCGCTGCGGGGAGTCCTCCACCGTCACCGCGATCCCGTCCGCCGTCAGGATCCGGGCGTCGGCGGGCGCGATCGGTGCCCGGGCCTCGGTCGGATGGGCCTCGTGCCGCATCCACAGCCGGAGGGTGTCCGTCATGGGTTTCCCGCCTTCTCGCTCGCCCGTGAAGTCTTCTCACTCACCGCTGAGGCCTTCGCGCTCGGCGCTGAGGCCTTCGCGTCCGCCGGGGGAGTCTTCTCGCCCGCGCGCGGAGTCCTCGCGCTCCCCGGCGGGACCTCGCCGCCCGTCGTCCGAGCCTCGCCACTCAACGACGGGACCTGTGGGACCTTGACCTTCGCCGGGGGAGCCTTACCGCTCACCGGGGGAGCCTTCTCGCCGGTGGACGGGACGCGCGCATCGGGCCTCACCCTCCGAGCCCGTGCTCGCGGAACAGCGTGTCCAGGGCCAGCTTGTCGTGGACCTCGCCCTCTTCGAGCCGCTTGATCACCAGCAGGCAGGACAGGCCGAAGGTGCCGCCCCCGAACGTCCTGGGCCGGGTCGCGTTGACACAGACGGACCAGGGCGGCGCCTCCCCGCTCGGCAATCGCTCCCCGGTCTCCGCGTCGTAGACACGGGTGCTCCCGGTCAGCACCACCCCGGCGCCCAGTTTCGCGCCGGTGCGTACCCGGGCTCCCTCGACGACGAGCGATCGCGAGCCGACGAAGCTCTCGTCCTCCACGACCACCGGCACCGCCGTGGGCGGTTCGAGCACCCCGCCGATGCCGACCCCGCCGGACAGGTGCACGTTGCGTCCGATCTGGGCGCACGATCCGACGGTGGCCCAGGTGTCGACCATCGTTCCGGCGTCCACGAAACCGCCGATGTTGGTGAACGAGGGCATGAGGGTCACGCCCGGCGCGTGGTGGCTGCCCCAGCGCGCGACGGCTCCGGGGACGACCCGCACCCCCGGGCCGAAGCGTTTGAGAGGGATCCGGTCGTGGTGCCGGAACGGGCCGACCTGCCCCTCCACCATGCCCAGGAGGCGGAACGACAGCAGGATCGCCCGCTTCGCCCGTTCGTCCACCAGGACCCGGTCCGTCTGCGGATCGACCCGGGCCACCCTCGCCTCGCCGCGGTCGAGCATGCCGACGGCGGCCACGACCGTGTCGCGGGCGGCGGCGTCGGCCGGGGTGAGGCCGGTCCGCCTGTCCCACAGCTCGTCGATCTCGGCCGGTAACGTACTCGGCGTCATGGGACGCGGTCCTTTCTGTCGCCGGACCGCTCACGCGTCCGGAGGCCGAGCGCGGCGAGCCGGGGCCGCAGGAGTTGCGGATCGTGGACGGCGGCGACGCGGACGTGGCCGCCTCCCGAGGGGCCGTACGCGATCCCGGGCGCGATCACGAGCCCGGCGCGGGCCGCGACCCGGTAGGCGAACTCCACGCCGTCGCCCCCCGGGGCGGCGAGCCACACGAACGGGCCGCCCTCGGGGTGAGCGCATCGCAGGCCGCAGTCGTTCAACGCCTCGACCAGCCCGGCGAGCCGGTGAGCGGTACGGGCGCGCAGGCCCGCCGCGTGGGCGTCGTCGCCGAGCAGGTCCGCCGCCGCCCGCTGGGAGTCGCCGGCGGCGATGAGCCCGGCGTCGCGGCGCGAGGGCAGCAGCTCGGACACCAGCGCCGGATCCCCGGCGTAGAAGCCGACCCGCAGCCCGGGCGCGTTCGACCGCTTGGCCACGCCGTGCACGGCCAGCACGCCGTCGAGCCCGGCGGCCAGCGCGGTCCGGGGAGCGCCGTCCCAGGTCAGCTCGGCGTACACCTCGTCGGAGAGGACGACGACGCCGTGCTCGCGTCCCCATCCGACGATCTCGTCCGGCCGGGGCTCGACGGTCCCGGCCGGGTTGGCGGGGCTGTTCACCCACAGGTACAGCGCGCGGGCGGCCAGGTGGTCCGGGACGCGGCCGAGGTCCATCCGGCCGGCCGCGTCGACGGGGACGCGGTGGACGTCCAGTCCCGCCAGCCGCGCGCCGAACGCGTACGGCGGGTACCCCAGCGCGGGGATCAGGGCGACGTCGCGTCGCGGTGACCGGTCGCGCCGGGCGAGCCGCAGCAGCGACGGCACCGTGGAGATGAACTCCTTCGCCCCCGCGCAGGCCGCCACCGCCGACGCGGGCACCGTGACACCGAAGCGGCGCTCCAGGTATCCGGCGGCGGCCGTGCGCAGTGATCCGGTGCCCGCGCTGGGCGGGTAGGCCGCCGGGGCGCGGCTCTCGCGGGGGCCGGGGGAGGAGATCGCGGGCGCGGGTTCGGCGGGAACGCCCAGCGAGAGGTCCAGCGGCGGCCATCCCGACGCCGCCGCCAGCTCCCACGCCCGTTCCCTGCTCCAGACGCTCCCGGAGCCGCCGGAGCTGTCGGCGTTCCCGGCGCCGCCGACATTCCCGGCGTTCCCGGCGTTCCGGGTGCTCCGGGTGCTGCCGGTGTCGGCTCCGCTCACACCGGGTCCCCCTGAACGGCGGGGGATTCCAGCAGGCGCGGGGTGAAGTCGAGGGTGGCGAACAGGTCCCGCTCGGTCTCGGCGCGCCGGATCAGCTCGACGGACCCGTCCGGGTGCAGAAGCAGCTCCTGCGGGCGGGAGCGCCCGGTGTAGTTGAAGCCCATGGCGTGCCCGTGCGCGCCGGTGTCGTGGACGACGAGGACGTCCCCCTCCGCCAGGACGGGCAGGTCCCGCTCCCTGCCGAGCCGGTCGTTGTTCTCGGGCAGCGAGCCGACGACGTCGACCACCTCCCGCGGGCGGCCCTCGGCGAACGGCGCCGTGATGTGGTGGTAGGCCCACGAGTACAGCGCGGGTCTCATCAGGGAGACCATGCTCGCGTCCACCCCGACGAAGGGCTGCCACTTGTCCATCCGGTTGACCACGCGCGTCACCAGCGCCCCGTGCGGCCCGGTGATGTAGCGCCCGCACTCGAACCGGATCGCCGGCCGGCCGCGACCGTGCGGCGAGCTCCAGCCGGCCAGGCGTTCGCCGACGGCCGCGCCGAACGCGATCAGGTCGAAGGGCTCCTCCTGCGGGCGGTAGGGGATGCCGATGCCCCCGCCGAGGTTGATCGACGTCACCGGCAGGCCCACCTCGTGCTCGATCTCGCGGGCCCGCTCCAGCAGCAGGTCCAGAGTGAGCAGCAGCGGTTCGGGCCGCAGCACGTTGGAGGTCGTCATCATGTGCAGGCCGATCTCGCGGACGCCCAGGTCGCGGGCCCGGGCGCACACCTTCACCAGACGGTCGGCGGGCACCCCGAACTTGGTCGTCTCCGGCTCGCCGAACAGGTGGTTGCCCTGCCCTTCGAGGGAGCGTCCCGGGTTCACCCGGAAGGCGAGCGCTCCGGGGACCGTGAGCCGGCCGGCCAGCGTGTCCAGGATCGCCTCGTCGTCCACGGTGATCATGGCGCCGGCCTCCAGCGCGGCCTCCAGCTCGGCCACGCTGGTGTTGGAGGAGGTGAAACACATGTCCTCGCCGCGCGCCCCGGCCGTCCGCGCCAGGGTCAGCTCGGAGATCGAGCTGGTGTCGAAGCCGAAGCCGTGCCCGGCCAGCAGGCGCATCACCGCGGGGTTGGGAAGCGCCTTGACCGCGAAGTACTCCCGGCAGTCGATCTCCTGGAAGGCGCGCTCGAACAGCTCGCAGGTGCGGTGCAGGCCTTCGGCGTCGTAGATGTGGAAGGGCGTGCCGAAGGTTTCGACGATCCGGGGCAGCGCGGCCTTGAGGCGGTTCTCGAAGGCGGGGCTCATGGGCATGGGTGACTCCCTGTTGAATCGAGTTCCACGGTCACGGGTACACGTGCGCGACGATGATCGACCGGACCCGGTCCCCGGACCGGGGGCGCTTGTAGTGGATCTCCTCCACCGCCACGTCGTCGTAGCCGGCCGCGATCGCCTCCTCGCGCATGTACTCCGCCGACAGCCAGTGGAAGCCGGCGATGCCGGGCGCCGGCTGCGCGGGCGCCCCGTTGTTGGTGGCGTCGTTGGAGGCGACGAACGTCGCGACACCCGCGTCGCGGGCGGGTGCGAGCCAGGCGCGGATCCGCTCCAGGGCCGGTCGCAGGCCCTTTCCCGGGTCGTAGAGGTGCCCGAGCACGCCGTCCATGTAGATCACCGACCAGGGCTCGTCGGGGGACCACTGGCCGATGTCGGCGCACACCGCGTCCACGCCCTTGGCCTTGGCGAGGACGACGGCCTCCTCCATCGCGTCGACCCCGAGCACCCGGTGTCCCTTGCGCGCGATCTCGGACTCGACCGCCGCGTTGCCGCAGCCCAGGCTGAGCAGGCCGCCGCCCTCACCGCGCCCGAGCTCGGCCGTCAACTTCTCCGTCATCCAGGACCGGTACTCCGCCGAATAAGTGGACGGGGTCACCGAGTCGTCGCGCGCGCCGCCCTCCTCCCAGATCTGGAAAAGGCTCGGCTGTCCTTCGGCGGGGGGCAGGTACACCTTCTTGAGGTTCTCCAACTGATGGTTCATGGCACTCACCCGGATCCCTGTTCGCTGCTGTCGTGGCACTGGTGCGTCGGCCCGGCCGGACACGCGGCCGCGGCCGCCGAGGTGGCGACGGCGAGCCGGTCCAGCTTGCCGCTCGGGGTCCTGGGGAAGGAGGAGACCACCTCGATCCGCGAGGGCACCATGTGGGCGGGAACCTTGTCGCGGAGCATGGCCAGCACCCCGGCGCGGTCGAACGGCAGCGACGTGGCCACCACGAACGCCCGCAGGCTCTGCTCCTCGGCGTCCTCTCCCACCACCGCGACCACCGCCTCGGCGACGGAGGGCGAGGAGGTGAGCAGGGTCTCGATCTCCCCCAGCTCGACCCGGAAGCCGCGCAGCTTGACCTGGCCGTCGCGCCGGCCGAGGCATTCGAGCTCCCCGTCCCCGCCCACCCGTCCGAGGTCTCCGGTGCGGTAGGCGCGGACGGCCGGGTCCAGGGGGTCGGGCACGTAGCTCCGCGCGGTGCGGTCGGGCAGGTTCACGAACCCCGGCCCGACGCCCTCTCCGGCGATCCACAGCTCTCCGGTCCGGCCCGGGGGCAGCGGCCTGCCGTCCTCGTCGCACACGTGGATCCGCGTCCCGTCGATCGGCGTCCCGATCGACGGGAGCCGCGGCCACACCGTCACGTCCTCGGGCAACCACCCGCAGGTCGCGACGTGTGTCTCCGTCGTCCCCCACTGGTTGGCCAGGCGGCAGCCGGGCAGCCGGGCGAACAGGGCGCGGAGCCTGCCGTCGCACTGCATCTGCTCGCCCGTCGAGTAGATCTCGCGGAGCGGGTGCGTGCCGGGGGTGACGTCGTCGGCGAAGAGCGCGAGCGAGCGCAGCATGGCGAACGGCACGAACAGCCGGTTGACCCGCTCGCGGGCGATCAGCTCCCACAGGAACTGCGGGTCGAGCCGCTCGTCCTCGGTGCAGCACACGACGGTGCCGCCCTCTCCGAGCGTGGTGAGAACCTCCTGGTAGACGACGTCGAAGGCCGCCGGAGAGAACTGCAGCGTCCGGTCGCCCTCACCGCAGCCGCTCGCGGCGATCTGCCAGGCGATGAGGTTGGCCAGGTTCCGGTGCTCGAACAGGACGCCCTTGGGCCGTCCGGTCGAGCCGGAGGTGTACATGACGTAGGCGAGGTCCTCACCGGAGACCTGCGGGAGCGGGGCGTCCGGCTGGGCCGCGGCTCGCGGCGGGCGGTGTCCCGTACCGTCGTCGTCCGGTCCGGCGGTCCGTGCTGGGTGGTGTTTCGTATCGCCGTCGTCCGCGTGCCGGGTGGCGTAGACCAGCGGGCCGTCCGTGACGAGCGGCCGGAGGCCGCCCAGCCGGTCGAGGTGGCCCGCGTGCCCGACCACCAGGCCGGCGCCGGCGTCCGCGCACATGTACCGCAGCCGGTCCACCGGGTAGGCCGGGTCGAGCGGGACGGCGACGCCGCCGGCCCGCATGACGCCGACGAGGGCCACCACCAGGTCGATCGACCGGTCGAGGTGGAGCCCGACCCGGGTGCCGGCCCCGGCGCCGAGGCCCGCGAGCCTGCGGGCCACGAGCTCCGATCTGGTCCAGAGCTCGCGGTACGTCACGGAGTCCCCGTGGAACGTGACCGCCTCGGCGCCGGGGGCGAGGCGGACCCGATCCGCGACGGCCCGCAGCACGGGTGGCGGCCGGTCCGTCCCGGCCGTCCGCTCAAGGTCGTTCATCGTCTCTTCCTGCCTTCCTCGCCGCGAGAGTCGTGAGGGCCGCGATGGTCGAGGGGGTCGAAGGGGTCGAGGGGGTCGAGGGGGTCGCGGCCGGTCCAGCCGGTCCGGCCGGTGCGGCACGCGGCGCGGCACTCGGTACGGCGCTCGGTGCCGTTCTCGGTGCCGTTCTCGGTGCCGTGCTCGATACGGCGCTCACTTGTGCCAGCCCGCGTCCGAGATCGGGCGCAGCGTGATCCGGGCGGGTCTCTCCGCCCTCAGCAGCAGGCGCCCGAGAGTCCGTTCGATCTCGGTGGCCTGCGCCTGGTCCGGGTGGTCCACGTAGACGTCGAGGTCGTAGCGGCGCTCGTCGTCGCTCTGGTACACCCGGGTGGTCGCCCGCAGCACGCCGGGAATCGACGCCGCGATCTCCCGGACCGAGGGCAGCCACACCTTCTCGTCGTTGACGACCACCGAGTCCGACAGCCGTCCCCGGTAGTAGTGGTAGCCGTCGTCGTCGATCTCGAAGAGGTCGCCGGTGGCGATCGTGCGGGGTGCCACCAGCGGGTCGGGACGGTCGTCGGGCACCCGGCGGCGCAGCACCGTGCCGGACTCCACCAGCAGCTCCCGGGAGCCGTCGCCCAGGGCGGACGGGCGCAGGCTGGTGCGGACGCCCGGCAGCGGCAGTCCCACCGAGGCGTGCCTGCGGGGCGGCTCCAGGTGGGCGGCCAGGGTGGAGACCCGGGGACCCGCCTCGGTGAGGCCGTACGTCAGGTACAGCTCCAGCTCCGGGTGCCCGGCGAGCAGGGCCTCGACGTACCGGGGGCGCAGGTGGTCGCCGCCGACGGTGAGGACCCGCAGGGGCCGCGACCAGGAGGCGTCGCCCGCCGCCAGCCGGGCGACCAGCGCCGGTGTCAGCGACGAGAGCGTGACGCGGTGCTCGCGCAGCGTCCCCGCGTACGCCGAGGGGGTGAACGGCGGCCCGCAGACGACCAGGCGCGAGCCGGTGACCAGCGACGCGAGCGCCTGGGCGACGAGACCGTAGGAGTAGTGGAGGGGGAGGTTGAGCAGCACCGTGTCGGTGTCGCGCTGGCCGACGGCGTGCGCGTGCATGGCGGCGTTGCGCAGCAGGGAGCCGGTGTCGTGCAGGCAGCCGCTGAAGATGCCCGACGTTCCGGACGTCATCAGGATCACCTCGCCGGCGGCGTAGTGCCGCCGCTCCGGCCAGGGGAAGAACACGATCTCGGCGTCCCCGACCGGGTGCTTGGCCGGCGCGCCGTGGCGTTCGGCGTTCACCATGGGCGCGATCAGGGCGTCGGCGCCGAACCGGCGGCCGATCGCGGCGACGCGCGCCGCGCTCGCCGACGGGGGGACCAGGACCGGGACCCCTCCGGCGAGCAGCACCGCGAAGAACAGGAGCAGCAGCGGCCTTCCGTTGGGCATCGCGATCACGACCGCCGCGCCGGGCTTCACCCCGAGGCCCGCCAGCTCGTCGACGACGGCGGCCAGCGACACGCCGGAGCCGGGCCGGCCGGGCCGGTCGGCGTCGGTCACGTTCGCCAAAAAGGCGTCGATCACGTCCTGGCCGGGGACGCCGTCCGCGCTCCCGGCACTCCCCGGGTTTCCGGTGCTCATCGCGCTCACCGGCCCGGCACCGGGAGGGCGCGGCGGAGATCCGGCCCGGCCCCGACCACCGTGGTACGCACCCGGTGCCGGCCGTCCCCCTCCGCG
The DNA here is from genome assembly GCF_040295985.1 of Streptosporangium sp. NPDC002524. Lineage (NCBI taxonomy): Bacteria > Bacillati > Actinomycetota > Actinomycetes > Streptosporangiales > Streptosporangiaceae > Streptosporangium > Streptosporangium sp. NPDC002524. The sequence continues at coordinate 106,607 of NZ_JBEOWK010000019.1, forward strand.
TGGTGGACGCTCACCACGACGTACTCGGCCGCCCCGGAGCGCAGCCACGAGCGGGCCAGGGTACGGGCCACGGGGACCCCTCGCCCGGGGCCGGTCGCCAGGGTCAGCGAGGGGCCCTTGAACCCCCGCACGACGCAGGCGAGGCTTCCCGCGCCGCCCGGGCTGGCCCCGGCGAACCGCAGCGGGGACACCCGGCCGCTCCGCGCGGACCGCGCGACCGCCTCCATCGTCTGGAGCGTGCACAGCGCGCTGACCAGGATGACGGCGACCTCGTCGCGTACCGCGTCCAGGTCCTCGGCGCAGGTGGACAGGGCGTCGTCGACCGCGTCGACGACGAGCCAGGAGAGGGGGTCGGCGTAGAGGGAGGGGATCCTGCTGCGCACCGGGCCCAGTTCCGCGCGGGCGGCCTCGCCCCGCGCCACCACGACGACGCCCTCGCCCGCGACCTCCCCGGGACCCCCGGACCATCCAGCGGAAGTACCGGTCGCGCCGGTCATCTCGCTCCCTCGAACGCCAGGCAGGTGTTGAACCCGCCGAACCCGAGCGTCACGCTCAGCCCGATCCGTTCCATCCGGTCGACCCGACCGTCGAACGCCGCCGGGCCTCCCATCGGCAGGGGGAGCGGGAAGCCGGGCATGACGGTCGTCAGGCCGCGGATCGGTGGCACCACCCCGTCGCGCAGGGCCAGCAGGACGGCGACCGCCTCCAGGGCGCCGGTGGCGCCGAGCGTGTGGCCGAACGCGCCCTTGGTCGCGAAGACCGTGGGGGAGGTGGCGGGGGAGGTCGCGGTGGAGCCCGCCGTGGAGAACACGCGTTCGTAGCCGCTGCGCTCCACCAGGTCGTTGACCGGCGTACCGGATCCGTGCGCGTTCACCACGGCCACGTCCTCGGCGTGCCGGCCGGCCGCCAGCAGCGCCCTGCCCACGGCGCGTACGACGCTGTCGCCGGACAGGTCGGGGGCCGCGGTGTTCACCGCGTCGTTCGCCGAGCCGGCGCCCAGCAGGTAGCCGTGGGGCCGCGCGCCGCGCGCCGTCGCCGAGCGGGCGGACTCCAGGACGAGGAAGGCGGCCCCCTCGCCGAGGATCGTCCCGTCGTGGGCCTCGTCGAACGCGCGCAGCGAGGTCGGCGACATGGTGCCCAGCGCCGAGTGGCCCAGCCGCTTGGCGGGGGTGAGGACGTCCGCCGCGCCGCAGACGCAGATCTCCGCGTCGCCGTTCCCGATCAGCTCGGCACCGACCAGGAGGCTGTCCGACCCCGAGGAGCACGCGGTGGTGAGCGACACCGGGGCCTGGGGCATGCCCAGCTCGCGGGTCACCTCCGCGCACCAGTCGTCCAGGGCGGTGACGCCCGCATCGTCCAGGTGGGGGCCGTAGCTGGTTCCGAAGACCGTCCGCAGGCGCGGGTCGGTGACGTCGAGCCCGGCGTCCGCCACCGCCTCCGCCAGGGTGTCGCGGCTCAGGATGTGCAGCCGCTCGCCCGGGTCCTTGTCCAGCGACAGGTGCGGGAGGACGGCGGCCCTGTCGTTGCGCAGGGGGTGCGCCGAGGGGACGGGCCGGATGCCGCCGTGCCCGTCCAGCAGGGAGCGCCACACGTCGTCGAGACCGGTGCCGAGCGGGGTGGACCACGCCATTCCGGTGATCCAGACCTCCGGCGTCCCGTCCGGCGCGTTCAAGGGCGCGTTCGTGGTGTCCGGGCCGTTCACCACAGCATCCGCCCCATGTCGGCGACCTTGACGCGCACGAGGGTGCCCTTGAACGCGGCCACGGTGCGGCCCTCGACCGTCGCGCGGCCGGAGAAGAAGAAGGTGGAGTCCTGGATCAGCTCGCTCTTCACCGTGAAGACCACCTGGTCGCCGGGGACCACGATGCGGGTGAACCTCGACTTCATCGAGCCGATGAGCGTCAGCTCGTCGTCGGCGACGGGTGACGTGCTGAGCTGGTAGAGGATGATCCCCGACTGGGCGAAGGCCTGGGTGAGGTGGCTCGCGGGGAAGATCGCGCGTTCCGGGAAGTGGCCGGCGATGACGTCCATCGTGCCGGAGACCAGAAGGGTGCTGGTGAGGTGTGAGCCCGGTTCGTGGTCCAGCACGCGATCGATGTAGATCATGGGGTGCCGGTGGCGGAGCCACTGCTTGATCTCGGTGAATCCGAGGGTCCTGTCACCCGCGGCGGTCGGCGCGCCGTTCGCGGTGGTGACGCCGGGGGTCGCGGTGGCCGGGGTGGCCGGGGTGGTGCCGTTCGGGGTCGCGGTGATCGGCTCAGATGTCTGCATCGTGGCGGCACTCCTTCAGCGATTTCCTGAGTTGTTCGGGAAGCGCGCGCACCGCGCCCGTCGTCCTGCCGACCACGCAGAAGACGAGGACGCCGGTGGACAGCCGCGTCGGCTCCTCCTCGCGCCCGGCCCCGGATCCAGCCCCGGACCCGGCCCTGGGCTCGCGCTCGGAGCGGGACCCGGACACGGACCCGGTCGCGGAGTCGGGCTCGGGCAGCGCGCGCAGCACCGTGCCGGAGAGCCGGAAGCTCGCGGCCCCGACGTGTAGGACGGAGATCTCCAGGTCCAGCCGGTCGAGGAAGCGGGCGGAGGCGTGATAGCGCATGCTCATCTCCGTCACGACGAGGTCGAGGCCCTCGCGTGCCAGGGCGTCGATCCCGACGCCGAGACGGTCCAGGTTCTCCAGGGCCGCGGTCTCGAGCAGGGACGGGTAGCGCGCGAAGTGCACCACGCCGGAGGCGTCGGTGTCGACGTGCTCGACCCGGCGCCGGACGCGGGTGAGCAAGGGGCGGCCGGTCGTCGCGGCAGCGGTCACAGCAGCCGTGGTCGAAGCGGTGGTCGAAGCGGCGGCGGTCGCAGCGGTGCTCACAGCGCTTCCTTGCGGAACGCGCGCGAGCCGTCGACCAGCCGCTCCACCATCGAGTCCACCTCAGCGACGGTGACGACGAGCGGCGGGGCGACCCGCATCGTGGGGAAGACGTAGCGCAGGCCGTGCGAGCGCCGCCCGGCACCGGCCATGAACTCCACGTACACGCCGCTTCGGATCATGCATTCCCGGAACGCGCCGAGGTGCGCGGCCGCGGCCTCGGTGAGTTCCACGCCGTGCATGACGCCCACCCCCCTGGCCTCCCGGTAGAGGGCGGGGAACTGTTCCACCAGGTCGCGCCGCAGCGACGTCCCCAGGTGCTCGCCCAGCGTCCGCGACCGTTCGAGCAGGCCTTCGGCGTGGACGTGTTCGATGCCCGCTCCCATCACGGCGCAGGTGATCGGGCGCAGGTCCGACGTGGCGACCGCACCGGACTCCCGTACGCTCAGGCTCCGGCGGGCGACGACCATGGACGTGGACAGCACGCCCATGCCGAGGCTCTTGCCCAGCACGGTGACGTCGGTGGGGATCGGGCCCTCGGCGTCGGTCATCCCGAAGAAGCCGCCGGTCTTGGCGAAGGTGAGGACCTCGTCCGCCACGAGCAGCGCGCCGCTCTCCCGGCACAGGCGCGCCACCTCGCGGAGATAGCCGGGGGGCGGGGTCAGGATGCCGGCGTCCCCTTGGACGGGTTCGATCACCACGGCCAGCACCCGGTGCCCGTTGCGGGCGAAGTACTCCCGGGCGATCTCGAGCTCGCCGAACGGGATGTGCTCGGCCGTGAAGCCGAACGGCTCCGCCGCCACGGCGGGCAGCCCCGCCCGGTAGTGCCGCCTGTTCAGCAGCGGGAGCAGCCCGCCGGTCCAGCCGTGCCAGGCCCCCTCGAAGGCGAGGACGACGTCGCGTCCCTGCCCGCCCTTCGTGGCGCGCAGGTTACGGCGGTCGAAGCGGGACTCCAGCGCCAGGCGCAGCGCCAGCTCCATCCCCTCGGAGCCGGAGTTGCGGCCGGTGACGTGGTAGTCGGCGGCGGGGAACCTCTCCGCCCACAGCCCGCCGGTGCCGAACAGGCGCTCCAGCAGCCGGGCCCGTTCCAGCGACGCGATCTCGTCGGTCACGTAGCCGCTCTCCGCGACGGCGCGCGCCAGGGCCGGGACGACCACCGGCGACCCCGCCCCGAGGCACGCGGAGGCGTAGCCCCCGCTGGCGTCCAGCACCTCCAGCGTCCGCCCCGCCCGCGGGCCGTCGAGCTCGACGAACCGCTGGACGATCCCCTTGGCCCCCACGCAGCCGAACGGCAGCTTCTTCCCGTAGTGGTTCATGTGCATCGTCCGGTCGAACCAGACGTCGCCGGGCCCGTACGGGGCGGGGCCGGTGCCGTTCTCAGCCGGCATCGGAGCGCTCCCCGCCCGGCGTCCGGTCCGCCGTCCGATCCGCGCTCACGTCGCCGTCGCCGTCGCCGGGCGCGGCCGGTCCGGTGGCCTGCAGCCTGCGGACCAGCTCGGAGATCGAGCGGATGCTGGCGAAGTTCTCCGGGCTGAACTCGTCCTCGGAGATGCGGATGCCGAACCTGTCCTCGCACTGGACGCGCAGTTCGACGAAGCCCAGCGAGTCGAGCCCGACGATGCCCCGCAGGCCGTCGTCGAGCCCTATCTCCGGCACCTCGACGAACAGGTCCGTCACCAGAATCGACCTGACCGTCTGCTCAACCTCGGTTGTCTCCTGGATTCCGGGCATGGGGGAACGCTCCTTCACTGGTACAGGGTCTACACACCGAATGGCGAGGCTGGGATGGGCAGCCTTAAAGGGCGTGATAAACGGGGGAGAGGATCGCGGGAAAACGCGTCGTCTTCGGCACGTTTCGGCCTACGGGACGGGGGCGGCCGGAAAGGTGCCGGCTGGTCGACCGCATGAGTTGTGGCTTCGCCCGAACGGACAATACATACCGGTTCGGCCGGTGGCAACACGCCGGGATAACGGCACCCGACGGCTTTTGCGGGCCTAACTGAAATATTGACGCAGAGTAATGTACACGGCACCTCACTCGCGAAATGGCCACCACTGCGTTCCCGTTCACACCTTCTTCGGTAACCCTTCGTTAACCTGACCAACTCAGCATTGGGGCGAACGAGCGCACGTCCGGGAAATGTGACAGATGCTCATCACCTGCGAGAACATCTGTACCGCCCCCTTGACTACCGTCCGCAACTCACCGATGGCCCGTAATGTCGATGACTCACCGCCGTGCGGGAAATCCGCGCCGGCGGGGGCGCCGCCGGAGGACTCCGTGTGACATCAGCCCGTGACCGAATGCCTCCCCGAACAGGCATCGGAACGATCCGGCCTTCTTTTTCTCTCATCGTCGTATGAAATGCGATGAGAATCCCCGGCTTTCCAGCCGCATCCTCGATGTTTTCTCACCCCTGTTTACCGGGCCATTTTTTCGCCGTTGAGCAGGGGCGGGCACGACCCGGCCCGAACAATTTCCGCGCGTCGTTCTCACCCTGCGCCGGTATCGGGCGGGGACACCTGAGACATACGAAACCCGCGGAAACGGACCGGCTCGTTTCCGGCCCCGTTTCCAGGTCCGTTTCCATGATCGGCTTCGGGGTCGGCTCCGAGATCGGTTTTGAGATCGGTTTTGTGATTGGCGACGGCCTGCGCGCCCGGCGCCGGCGGCCGATCCATCCCGTGCAGGACCCCGGTTACCCCCCCAGCCCCCACCCACGACCGCGAGGCGGTGGATCCACAGCATGGACAGAAAGATCATGCCCGTGCGACGGCAGGCGATACCGTCCGGCGAAGGCGCCGGAGAACCGGTCCCGCTCACCGTCGCGCAGCGAGCGCTGTGGATCATCGAGCAGGTTCACCCCGGCGACTCCGCCTACAACGTGCCCGTGGCCGTACGCCTGGACGGGCCGCTCGACCTCGGAGCGCTGAAGCGCGCGATCGAACGGGTCCTGGCCCGGCACGACATCCTGCGCACGGCGTTCCCGGCCGGGAGGGACGAGCCGTACCAGCGGGTCGCGCCGTCGCCGCCGTTCGGCCCGCGGCTGGTCGACCTGACGACGGAGCCGCCCGAGCGTCGCGACGACCTCGCCGAGGCGTTGCTGCGGCGGTGGGCCGACGAGCCCTTCGACGTGACGACCGGGCCGCTCATCCGCAAACGGCTGATCCGCCTCGATACCGACCGGCACATACTCGGCGTGTTCCTGCACCAGCTGGTCTGCGACGGGCCGTCGCTCCATCTCCTCTTCGACGAACTCGCCGACGGGTACGCGGGCGCCCCCGAGCCCCCGCCGCTCCCCGTCCAGTTCGGCGACTACGCGGCCCGGCAGCGGCGGCAGCCCGTGGACGCCGCCGACCTCGCCTGGTGGCACGAGCGGCTGGCGGGCGCCCCGACGACGCTGGAGTTCCCCGCCGACCGCCCCCACCCGGCGCGGGACGACGCGAACACCACAAGCGGCACAAGCAGTGCGAACGGCGCGGATGCCGCGTACGGCGCGGGCGGCACGGACGGTGTGAACGGTGCGGGCGGGGTCGACGGGCCTGACCGGCCCCGCCGGAGGGGCGGCGCCAACCACCACGTCACCCTTCCCGGACCGCTCATGGTGGAGGTCCTCGCCCTGGCCCGGCGGATGCGCGTGACGCCGTTCGTGCCGATGATCGCGGCCTACGCGGCACTGTTGAGTCACCTCACCGGCGCACGCGACCTGCTGATCGGCACCCCGGCCAACGACCGGCTGTCCTCGGAGCTCGAACCCGTGATCGGCTTCTTCGTAAACACGCTGCCGGTGCGGTTCGACCTGTCCGGTGAGCCCTCGTTCGCCGAGGTCGTGCGGCGGACCCGGGAGACCGTGATGGACATGCTCGGCCACCAGCGGGTTCCGTTCCAGAAGCTGGTGGAGGAACTGGCGCCGCGGCGCGACCCCGGCCGGGACCCGCTGGTGCAGGCCCTGTTCAGCTTCGAGCCGACCCCGATGGCCGAGCCTCGGTTCGGTGACCTCACCGCGTCGCTGATCGACCTCATGCCCACCGGCGCCAAGGCCGGCCTCGACTTCACGATCTTCCGGTCCGCCGGTGACGCCTTCGATCTGACGATCACCTACAACACCGGCCTGTTCGGATCCGGCACGATCCGGTCGATCGGCGACCGGTTCCCCGCGCTGCTCGCCGCGGCGGTGGCCGACCCCGAGGCTCCCCTGTGGACCCTGCCGCCGCTCACCGTCCCCGGACCGCGGCACGCGGCCGGTGACATGACCGCTGACAGGGCCGACGTCACAGCGGGCGTCGCGGGAGGAAGCGTCACGGCAGGACCGGCCGGGAGCAGCGCGGGGCAACCGGCCGGAAGCGTCGCGGGAGGACCGGCGACACCGGGGGCGCCGGCAGCGCCGGCGATCTTCGCTTCGGCGGGCCGGGCACCCGCTCCCCGAACCCTGCTCGACGTGCTCGACGAGACGACCGCCCGCTTCCCCGCAGCCGCCGCGCTCGACGACGGGCGCGTACGGCTCGACTACGCCTCCCTGCGGGCCGAGGTCGAGGCCCTGGCCGGGAGGCTGCGGGCGGCCGGCGTGCGGCGCGGTGACCGGGTGGGGGTGTGCGTGCCCTCCGGCACCGCCGACCTGTACGTCTCGATCCTCGCCGTCCTCGCCGCGGGCGCGGCCTACGTACCGGTCGACGTCGACGATCCCGCCGAACGCAGGGAGCTCGTCTTCGGCGAGGCCGGGGTCCGCGTCGTCGTGGGGGAGAGCCGCCACATCACGCTCACCTCCGCGGCGCGCGCCCCGGGCGAACCGCGGGAGCCGGTGGAGGCGGAACCGGGGGAGAGCACCCGGCCCGGCGTGGACGACGACGCCTGGATCATCTTCACCTCCGGCTCGTCGGGGACTCCCAAGGGCGTCGTGGCCACCCATCGCGGCGCGGCGGCGTTCGTGGACGCCGAGGCCCGGCTGTTCCTCAGGGACAGCCCGATCGGGCCGGGCGACCGGGTGCAGGCCCTGCTGTCGGCGGCCTTCGACGCCTCCTGCGAGGAGATGTGGCTGGCCTGGCGCAACGGCGCCTGCCTGGTGCCCGCCCCGCGCGCCCTCGTCCGTACCGGCACCGACCTCGGGCCGTGGATGAGGGCGAACGGCATCACCGTCATCTCGACGTTGCCCACGCTGGCCTCACGCTGGCCGGCCGAGGTGTTCGACGGCGTACGGCTGCTCATCCTGGGGGGCGAGACGTGCTCCCAGGAGCTGATCGAGCGGCTCACCGCCCCCGGCCGGGAGGTGTGGAACAGCTACGGCCCCACCGAGGCGACCGTCACCTCGTCGGCGACCCTCTTCTCGCCCGGGGACCCGGTGCGGATCGGGCTCCCCCTGGACGGGTGGGACCTGGCCGTGGTGGGCCCGGACGGCGACCCCGTGGGCATGGGGGAGAGCGGCGAGCTCGTGATCGGCGGGGTCGGCCTGGCCCGCTACCTGGACCCCGCGAAGGACGCCGAGAAGTACGCCCCGCTGCCGTCCCTGGGCTGGGAGCGGGCCTACCGCAGCGGGGACCTGGTCAGGGCCGAGCCGGAGGGCCTGGTCTTCGTGGGGCGGATCGACGAGCAGGTCAAGCTCGGGGGCCGGCGCGTCGAGCTCGGCGAGGTGGAGGCGGCCCTGCGGCGGCTGCCGGGCGTCGGCGCCGCCGCGGCCGCGGTCCGTACGACGCGCCTGGGCCACCAGATCCTCGTCGGCTACATCGTGCCCGCCTCCGATTCCGCCTCCGATTCCGCCTCCGGCTCCGGCTCCGGTTCCGGCTTCGACGAGGGAAGCGCGCGGGCCCGGCTGCGCCAGACGATGCCCGCCGCGCTCGTGCCACGCCTCGCGGTCGTCGCCGACCTGCCGATCCGGACGTCGGGCAAGGTCGACAGGGACGCCCTCCCGTGGCCGCTCCCCACGGGCGGCACCCCCGGCGACCCCCAGGCCCCCGGCGCGCTCCCGGCCTCCACCGGCTCCCCGGACCCCGGGGGTGCCCTGACGTCAGAGGGCTCCCTGACATCCGAAGACTCCCCGGTGTCCACCGGCTTCCCGGTGTCCGGCGGCGGTGAACGGGAGCTCACGCTGCGGCGGATCTGGCAGGAGGTCTTGGAGCTGGACCACATCGGCCCGCACGACAACTTCTTCGACCTCGGCGGCAACTCGTTCAGCCTCGCCACCGTCCACGCCCGGCTCACCGAGGCCCTGGGCCGGCGGATGCCGATGGTGACGTTGTTCGAGTTCCCCACGATCGCGGCCCTCGCCCGGCACCTCGACGAACGGGCCGCACCGGCCACCGGCCACGCTCCGGCCACCGGCCCCGTACCCGCCACCGGTGCCCCGCCGGCCCTCCAGGACAACGGCAACGGCAACGACGGCTCCGGCTCCGGCGACGAGCAGGCGAGCAGGCGGGCGGCGGGCCGGGCCCGCCTCGGGCTTCAGCGCCGCCGCACCGACGACCACCGCGCCACCTCGTGAGGAAAGAGACCACCCGTGTTCCACGACACCTTCCATTTCCATGACAACGCCGAACGGCGACACTCCGTCGCCGTCGCCGGGAAAACCGCCGCCGGAAGAACCCGCGCTGGAAGAACCGCCAGGAACCTCGGTGCCGGGAGCACCACCACCGGGAGCACCACCGGGGGCACCGGCGCCGGGAGAACCCGGTCCGGCGTCCGGCCGTCGGGCCCGCGCGACACGGAGGCATGAGGTGACGGCAAAGAGCCTCTGGCGCGTCGCCGGTTTCCGGAACCTCTGGGCCGCCCAGACCGTCAGCCTGTTCGGCACGCAGATCACCCTGCTGGCCCTGCCGCTCGCGGCGCTGCTCCTGCTCGACGCCTCGGCGCTCGAGGTCAGCCTGGTGTGGGCGGTGGAGTACGTGCCCATCCTCCTCGTCGGCCTGCCCGCCGGGGTGTGGCTCGAACGGCTTCCCCGGAGGCCGGTGCTCATCCTCACCGACCTCCTGCGGGGTGCGGCACTGCTGGCCGTGCCGGTCGCCGTGTGGCTGGACGTGCTCAGCATGCCGCTGATCTACGCCGTGGCGTTCGCCATCGGGCTGGGCACGCTCTTCTTCGACGTGGCGCAGCTGTCCTACCTTCCCGAGCTGGTCGAGGAGAACAAGCTCGTCGACGCCAACGGCAAGCTGGAGCTGTCGCGTTCGGTCGCGCAGCTCGGCGGCCCGGGGGTCGGCGGTTTCCTCGTCGAGGTGCTCACCGCGCCCCTGGCGCTCCTGGCCGACGCGATCACCTACCTGGTCTCGGCGGTCTTCCTGCTCTTCATCAAGGTCGAGGAGCGAAAGCCCGCTCCGGCCGAACAGCTCGGCCTGCGCCGGGAGATCGCCGAAGGCGTCCGCTTCGTGTTCTCCCACCCGCTGCTGCGCCCGCTGATCCTCTGCGCCACCCTCGCCGAACTCGCGTTCGCGGCCGTGCTCGCCCTCCAGATCGTCTACGCGGCGGACGAGCTGCGCCTGAGCGCCGGTGTGATCGGCATCGTCCTCGCGGTCGGCAACGCCGGCGGCCTCGTCGGCGCGCTCGCGGCCGAACCCTTCTCCAGGCGCTTCGGCACCGGCGCCGCCTTCATCACGTCGATCGTCCTGTTCAGCGGCGGCACGATCCTGCTGCCGCTGTCGACCGGCCCGGTGCTCTTCGCCGCCGGCCTGTTCGTCATCTACGTGGGCGCGTACATCTTCAACGTGCTGCAGGTCAGCCTGTGCCAGATCGTGACGCCCCCGCAGCTGCTGGGCCGGATGAACTCCGTCTTCCGCTTCGTCACCTGGGGCATGATCCCCCTCGGCGCCACCGTCGGGGGACTGCTCGTGGCCCCGGTCGGGCTGCGCGGGGTGTTCTGGATCGCCGCGGTCCTCACCGTCCTGTCGATGCTGCCTCCCCTCTTCTCCCCGGTACGCAGGCTGCGCGACGGCCAGGCCCCGGACGGCCCCGGCGACAGCACCGCACCCGCGGACAGTGCCGGAACCGGGGACGGTGCCGGAACCGGGGACGGTGCCGGACCAGGGGACGGCGCGGAGCGCGCGCGGACGGGAGACCTCGCATGACCGCGCCGCACGCCGCACAGACGACGCCGTACGCCGAACAGACGTTGCAGACGTTCATCGCGATCATCGGGATGGCGGGCCGCTTCCCCGGCGCGCCGGACGCCGACGCGTTCTGGGAGGGGCTCGCCGCCGGAACCGAGTTCATCACGCGATCCCCCGAGGAGGAGGGCACCGGCAGGGCCTTCGCCTACGGCGTCGTGCCGGACGCCGACCTCTTCGACGCGGCCTTCTTCGGCTTCTCGCCGCGCGAGGCCCTGATGCTCGACCCCCAGCAGCGGATCTTCCTGGAGTGCGCGTGGGAGGCCCTGGAGAACGCCGGCTGCGACCCGGGCGCCTACCCCGGCGTGATCGGCGTGTACGGCGGCTGCGGGGACACCGACCACCTGGCCCTGCTGCGCGAGCACCGGGACCTGTTCCCCGGTGTCACGGACTGGCAGTTCCGGCTCGCCTGCGGGGTGGACTTCCTGACCAGCCGGGTGGCGTACAAGCTGGACCTGAACGGCCCGGCCGTGACCGTGCAGACGGCGTGTTCCACCTCGCTCGTCGCCGTCCACCAGGCCACGCAGGCGCTGCTGGCCGGGGAGTGCGACGTCGCCCTCGCCGGCGGGGCGACGATCCGGGTCCCGCACCCGATGGAGGGCCAGGGCGACGACGACGTCCTCGCCGCCGACGGGCGCTGCCGCCCGTTCGACGCCGGGGCGAGCGGCACCGTGTCCGGTGACGGCGCGGGGATCGTCGTGCTCAAGCGGCTGGAGGACGCGCTCGCCGACGGCGACGCCGTCCACGCGGTGATCCGCGGGTCCGCGGTCAACAACGACGGCGCGGGCAAGGTGGGGTTCACCGCGCCGAGCGTCGACGGGCAGGCCGCGGCCGTACGCGCGGCACACCTGCTCGCCGAGGTGTCCCCGGCCACCATCGGCTACGTCGAGGCGCACGGCACCGCCACCCCGGTCGGCGACCCCATCGAGGTGCGGGCGCTGTCGAAGGCGTTCGGGCTCGGCACCGGCGAGAAGGGGTTCTGCCTGCTGGGCTCCGTCAAGTCGAACATCGGCCACACCGACGCCGCCGCCGGGGTGATCGGGCTGATCAAGGTCGTCCTGTCGCTGCGGCACGAGCTCGTCCCCGGCACGGTGCACTTCCGCCGCGCCAACCCCGAGATCGACCTCGACGCCGGCCCCTTCGTGGTGCGGGCGGAGGCGACCCCCTGGCCGAAGACGGCCACCCCCCGCAGGGCGGGCGTCAACTCCCTGGGAATCGGCGGCACCAACGCCCACGTCGTCGTCGAGGAATGGCGCGACCCCGCGCCCCCAAACTTCCCGGACTCCCCGGCCCCCTCCGGCGGGCCCCAGCTGCTGGTGCTGTCGGCCCGCACCGGCGGCGCGCTCGCCCAGGCGGCGACCCGCCTGGGCGAGCACCTCAAGCGCGCCGACGCGCCGCTCGCGGACGTCGCCTGGACGCTCCAGAGCGGCCGCAGGGGCTTCACGCACCGGGCCTTCGCGGTCTGCGCCGACGGCGAGGACGCGGTGAGCGTGCTCACCGGCGCCCAGCCGCACCGCCTGGTGACCGGCCGCACCACCGCCCGCGCGAGCGGCGTCGCCTTCCTGTTTCCCGGGCAGGGCGGCCAGCACCTGGGGATGGCACGCGACCTGTACGAGCGCGAACCGGTGTTCCGCGAGGCGGTCGACACCTGCGCCGACCTGGCCGCGCCGCAGCTGGGCCTGGACCTGCGGCAGGTGCTGTACCCGGGCGCGGGCACCGAGTCCTGGGCGCAGACGCGGCTCGCCACGATGACGGTGTGCCAGCCGGCGCTGTTCGCGATCCAGCACGGGCTCGCCCTGCTGTGGCGGGCACGCGGCGTCACCCCCCAGGTCGTGCTCGGCCACAGCCTCGGCGCGTACGCCGCCGCCACCACCGCCGGGGTGCTCTCACCCGCCGACGCGCTGACGCTGGTGCTCGCGCGGGGACGGATCCTCGACGCCCTGCCCTCCGGCGCGATGCTGGCCGTACCGCTCGGCGAGGCGGCACTCCTTCCCTCGCTGGAGGACGGCCTGTCGATCGCCGCGATCAACGGCCCGGCGCAGTGCGTCGTCACCGGCCCCGCCGCCGCCGTGGACCGCCTGCGAGAGCGCCTCGCCGCCGAGGGCGTGGACGCGCGCCTCCTGCGCATCAGCGCGGCCGCGCACTCCCCCCTCGTCGAACCCGCCCTCGCCGGATACGCCGAACTGGTCGGGGGAATCACCCTGCGGCCACCGGCGATCCGCTGGATCTCCGACAGGACCGGAGCACCCGTCAGCGCCCGGGAGGCGTGCGACCCGGCCTCCTGGGCGGCTCACCTGCGCCACACCGTGCGGTTCTCCGACGCGCTGGGGACGCTGCTCACCGGCGGCGAGCACGCGCTGCTGGAGCTGGGCCCCGGCCGCACCCTCAGCGGCCTGGCCCGCCGGCACCCCGATTACCGGGCCGACCGCCCGGTGGCGCAGAGCCTCCCGCACGCCGCCGACGCCGGGGGAGGGGCCGCGGAGTTCCTGCACGCCACCGGCCTGCTGTGGCAGGCGGGCGTGCCCGTCGAGTGGTCCGCGCTCCACCACGGGCGTCGGCCCCGGCGCACCGCGCTTCCGGCCTACCCGTTCCAGCGCCGGCGCTTCCGGCTCGACGGGCCGGATCCGGCGCGCGAGGCCGCCTCGGCGGAGGAGCCCGCCGGGTCCGACCGGCCGGAGCTCGACGCCGACTACGTCCAGGCGGAGACCCGCACAGAGAAGATCATCGCCGCCGCCTTCCGCGAGGCGCTCGGCCTGGCGTCGCTGGGCGTGCACGACAACTTCTTCGACCTGGGCGGCGACTCCCTGATCGCGACCCGCCTGGTGGCGGGGATCCGGGCGGAGCTGGACGTCGAACTCGGCGTCCGCGCGTTCTTCCGCGCACCCACCGTGGCCGCGCTCGCCTCCCTCGTCGACGAATCCCTCACCGGCGAACCCGGCGAACCTGGTGACCCCGGTGAACCTGGTGAACCTGGCGAACCCGGTGACCCCGGCGGTTCCCCCCTCGGCGGTCCCCCCGGCGCCCCTCTCGAACCCGAACCTCCCCGCGAATCCCGCCGCCCCCTCCGCGACTCCTCCGGCGACCTGTCCCGCGATTCGCTTCCCGACTCGCTTCCCGGCTCACCTCCCGACGAACAGGAGCGGCCGTGACCGGTCCCCGACCCCGCCCCCGCTGGCTGCTGTGCCGGGAACGCCGCCCGCAGGCCCGCCTGCGGATGTACTGCTTCCCGCACAGCGGCGGCTCCCCGGGCGAGTACATGCGATGGTCCGACGCGCTGCCGGACGTCGAGGTCTGGGCGGTGCAGCTCGCCGGGCGCGGCAGCCGGCGGGAGGAGCCACCGGCGACGAGCATGGCGGAGCTGGTCGAGGCTGTGGTGTCCGAGGTGGACTTCGTCGCCCCGTACGTCCTGTTTGGGCACAGCCTGGGCGCGCTCGTCGCGTACGAGACCGCCCTGGCACTGCGCGAACAGGGCTCGCCCGGCCCGGCCGCGCTGTACCTCTCCGGCTACCGGGCCCCTCACCTGCACGAACCCGGACCGGACCCCGCCGCGCTCCGCGACCGGGACCTGGTCGCCGTGATCGAGAGCGAGCACGGCCCCCTCCCCGGGGAGGTCAAGGCCGACCCCGATGTCCTGGCGGCGGCGCTGGAGGTCGTCCGCGCCGACCTGACGATCGTCGCCACCTACCGGCCCGTGCGCGGCGAGCCGCTGACCTGCCCGCTCACGGTCCTCGGCGGCGACCGGGACGAGGAGAGCGGCGAGGCACTGACCGCGTGGAGCAACTACACCACCGGGCCGTGCGACGTGCGGATCTTCCCAGGCGACCACTTCTACTTCCGGGAGCGGACCGATGACTTCCTCCGACACCTCGCCACCGGCCTCGACGAGCTTTCTGCAGGAGCTGTACCTGGGCCGCGTGCGCTGGGACCTGCTGCGCCCCTTCCCTGAGCAGGACCCGGAGGACCGCCGCGCCGGGGACGAGGCCGTCGCCCGCCTCAGCCGTCTCCTGCTCGACCGCGTCGACCCGGCGGCGGTCGAGACCGACGGGCGCCTGCCCGAGGGGTTCCTCGGCGCCCTCCAGGACTCCGGCCTGCTCAGCCTGATGATCGATCCCTCGCTCGGCGGGCTCGGCCTCTCGTGGCTGAACGCCTGCCGGGTCGTCGAGACGGCGGCGAGCTGGTCCATGCCCGTGGCGTTCGCCCTCGCCGTCCACAACGGGTTCGGCTCCGGCGTCTACCTGCGGGCGCTCCCGCCGGGCCCGCTCCGCGACCTCATCTCCGAGCGGATCGCCGCGGGCGTCGTCTCCGGCACAGCCGACGCCGAGGTCGCCGGTGCCGGGAACCGGGGCCGCACCACGGTCGCCGTACCCGTCGACGGGGGCGACGCGTACCTGATCAGCGGCGAGAAGGTGTTCATCGGCAACGGCTCCGTCGCGGAGCTGGTCGACGTCTCCGCGACGGTCGTCGGCGACGACGGCACCGAGGAGGTCAGGCTCTTCTTCGTCGACACCCGCAGCCCCGGCTTCGAGGTCGTCAGCACGCACGAGTTCATGGGACTGCGCGGCGCGGCCTTCGGCATGCTGCGCCTCGACCGGGTGCGCGTACCGGCCGAGCAGCTCATGCCGGAGGAGTCCGGCGGCTGGCGCATGCGGCCGGAACCCTCCGGGTCCTCCGGATCCTCCGGGAGCGAGACCGCTGCCGGTGAGAGCGCCACCGGCGGGGTCGCTTCCGAGGGTGAGAACGCCATCGGGGAGGCTGCTTCCGGGGGCGGGACCGTCGCGGGGGAGGCGCCCGGTGAAGCATCGGGCGCGGCGGCCGGCGCGGCGGCCGGTAAGACGGCTGGCGATCTCGTCGATGATCTTGTAGACCTCGGGGAGCTCGCCCTCTTCGGACGCCACCTCGTCATCGCGCCCCCCGCCCTCGCCGTCGCGCGCGCGTCGCTGCTGTGGTCGCGCGACTTCGTCAACAGGCGGAGGATCAACGACCGCGCGCTCGGCGAGTACGAGGAGATCCGGCGGCGCGTGGCGGAGAACGCCGCCGAGGTCTTCCTCATCGAGAGCCTGCTCGTCTGGTGCCTGCTCGGCAGGGAGCGCGCGGACACCCGTCCCGACCTGACCGCCGCGAAGAACCTCGTGGCGCTGGCGAGCTGGCGCGCGGTGGACGGGACGATGGCGCTGCTGGGAGGGGAGGGGTACGAGACCGCCCGCAGCAAGGCGGCGAGGGGAGCTCCGCCGCTGCCGGTGGAACGCTGCTTCCGCGACGCCCGCGGGCTGCGGGTGGCGGGCGGCGTCGAGTTCATGCTCGACCTGTGGTCGGCGGAGGCGAACCTGCGCCCGTACTACGAACCCGGGGGAGGAGCGGAGCCTGCCCCGGAGCCGGAACCGGGGGCGAACCCGAGGCCGTCCCGGCCCGGCGGGCCGCTCGAGAGGGGAGCGGGGTGGCCGCGCCACGAGCCCGGTGAGCCTGGCGGGCCGTCCGAGGGGGGAGCGGAACCGGAGACGGACCCGCGACCATCCGGGCCCGGCGCGCCGCCCGGGGGAGGAGCGGGGACGGCCGGCCCCTTTCCCTTTCCGCCGAGGTACCGCGATCACCTGCGCCGTCTCACCGCCCAGGTCGACAGGCTCGCCGGACACTGCCGGGTCATGACCGGTGACGTCCCGATGGACGAACTGCTGACCAGGCAGCGTTCCCTCGCGCTCGTCGGCAGGATCGCGGCCGAGCTGTTTGGCCTGTCGGTGGTGCTCGCCCGTTCGGCCGACCTCGCCGAAGCCGAACAGGGCAACACGGCGGTGCTCGACCTGGCCGACGTCGCCTGCGCGGCGTGCGAGCACCGGCTGGACGGGCTCTGGTCGCAGCTCGCCCGCGAGACCGGCCGCTCGGGAGCCGAAACCGACCCGGCGACACTCGGCGACACCTGGCTGCGCGGCACCGGTCTCGACTTCCTCATCAGCGGCGCCGCCGCCCCTTCCGGCCCTTCCGGCAGCCTCTACGACCACTGGAGCCAACCATGACGACCTCCACGACCCTTACGACCCCTGTCGTACGCGCACACCGAGGGTGTGCCGCCCCGGGACGGACGGCGAGATGAGCGACGCGCCCGACGCCCTGCCGCGCGGGGAGGCCGAGGAACTGGTCGCCGCGATCTGGTGCGACGTGTTCAAACTGGAGCGGGTCGGCCGGCACGACGACTTCTACGAGCTCGGCGGTCACTCCCTGCTCGCGATCCGGATGGCCTCTCGCCTGCGCGACACCGCGGGCCTGAAGGTGCCGCTGCGCTTCATCCTCGACAACCCCACGGTCGCCGAGCTGGCCCGGCTCATCCGGAAACCCGCCTGAGCGCACGCGGACGCCCCGGACGGGCCCCCGGCCCGTGTCCCGCGCGCCCGGTACGGCGACGGCGAGCACCCGCCGAACGGCGCATCGGTGAACGGAAAATGAATTGTCCATACGTTGTGAGCACCTCGCTCCGCATTGTCGCCGTCGCTCCCATAATTCAATTACGGCCGCTATTCATAGCGACACGGGGCAAGCTTTCGAGGAATCACATGAGGCGTTGGATCGGTGTCGGGCTGGCGCTGCTCCTCGGCGCCGCCGTGGTGGCGGCGATCGTGGCGGGCAACCGTGACGGCGCGGGGACGCGGGAGCCCGCCCTGGTCCGCGGGGTGATCGGTTCGGAGAAGAAACCGTTCTTCGACGATCCGAGGGTGCGGGCGGTCTTCGCCGGGCACGGCCTGCGGGTGGAGGTCGACACCGCCGGGTCGCGCCAGATCGCGACCTCGGTGGATCTGGGGAAATACGGCTTCGCGTTCCCCTCCAGCGCCCCGGCGGCCGAGAAGATCAGGCGTGACCGGGGCGCCGCCCGCACGTTCGCGCCGTTCTCCTCGCCCATGGCGATCGCGACGTTCACCCCGATCGTGGACGTGCTCACCACGGCGGGCGTCGTACGGGACTCCGGCCAGGGCTACCAGGTACTCGATATCCAGAAATATCTGGATATGGTGGCGAAAGGCACCCGGTGGGACAAATTACCGGGAAATACTGTTTACCCGGCGCGTAAGCGGGTGCTGCTCACCACCACCGACATCCGCACCTCCAACTCCGCGGCGATGTACCTGTCGATCGCCGGATACGTGGCCAACGGCGACGACGTGGTCACCTCCGAAGAGCAGGGCGCCGAGGTCGCCCGGACCGTCGCCCCCCTCTTCCTCGACCAGGGATACTCCGAGACCTCCACCGAGGCGCCGTTCGAGGACTACCTGTCCCTGGGGATGGGGAAGACACCCATGGTCATGATCTACGAGGCGCAGTACGCCTCACGCCTGTTCTCCGGAGACGGCTCGATCCGCCCCGGCATGCGCCTGCTCTACCCCTCACCCACGGTCCTGAGCAAGCACACGCTCGTACCGCTGAGCACTCAAGGCGCCGAGGTCGGCAGGCTCCTGCAGGAGGACCCCGAACTCGGGCGCCTCGCGGCCCTGCACGGCTTCCGCACCGCCGCCGCCAAGGCGTTCGACGACCTCGTCGCGAAAGCCGGAGCCCCGCTGCCGCCCGGCCTGGTCGACGTGGTGGAGCCCCCCGACCACGACCGGCTGGAAGGCATGATCTCCGCGGTCGAGACGCTCTACCGGTCCGGCACGGCCCCCTCACCCACCCCCTGACTCACCCTTCGCAGCGCTTGGAGGAGAGACCACCGTGAGCGATCTCGTGCTCAGCCCGCCCGAACCCGTGGCCAAGGTGCCCACGGAGAAGGCGGCCACCATGCTGCCGGTCCCCGAAGGGCGGGAGGCGGAACTGGCCCGCAAGGCCGCAGACTTCGCCGAGGAGCTGAGCGCCCTGGACCCCAGGTCACCGGAGTTCACCCGCAAGGTGCACGACATCACCTCCATGGGCGACGCGGAGATCCGCGCCACCTCCCAGGTGGCCAACCGCATGCTGAAACGCCCGGTGGCCGCACTGGCCTCCGCCAGGGGCGAAGGCCGGGACGCGCAGGCGGCGGTGGCCGGGCGACTGGTCGCGCTGCGCCGCACGATCGTCGACCTCGACCCCCGGCAGACCTCCGGCCCGGCCAGGAAACTGCTGGGACTGATCCCGTTCGGCGACAGGCTGCGCGACTACTTCGCGAAATACCGGTCGGCGCAGAAACACCTCGACGACATCATCCGCGCCCTCAAGTCCGGGCAGGACGAACTACGCAAGGACAACGCCGCCATCGAGGGGGAGAAGACCAACCTGTGGGAGTCGATGAAGCGCCTGCAGGAGTACGCCCTGCTCGCCGCCGCCCTCGACACCGCGGTCGAGGAAAAGATCCTGCACGCCGAGGCGGCCGAACCGGAGAAGGCCACCGCCCTGCGCTCGGACGCGCTGTTCGGCATCCGGCAGAAACACCAGGACCTGCTCACCCAGCTCGCGGTCTCCGCCCAGGGGTACCTCGCACTGGACCTGATCCGCAGGAACAACCTCGAACTGATCAAAGGCGTGGACCGGGCGACCACCACGACGGTCGCGGCCCTGCGCACGGCCGTGACCGTGGCCCAGGCCCTCGCCAACCAGAAACTCGTGCTCGACCAGATCACCGCGCTGAACACCACCACCTCCGACCTGATCGTGGCGACCGGCCGGATGCTGCGCACCCAGGCCGCCGACATCCAGACCCAGGCGGCCTCGACCACGGTCGGCATGGACGCGCTGCGCACCGCGTTCGACGACATCTACTCCACCATGGACATGATCGACACGTTCAAGGCCAAGGCCGTGGAGAACATGGCGATCACCGTGGACAGCCTCACCGTCGAACTGGACCACGCGCGCACCTACCTGGAGCGCTCACGGCGAGACGACGACCGGGAAAACACCCCGTGAGCGGGCCGCCACCCCGCGCACGAGCCGGCACGCCCCGCACGGCCAGACGGGCACCGGCCCTGCTCACCCTGCTCACTCTGCTGGCCCTGCTGGCGGCGGCCGCGTGCGGCGGAGCCGAACCCACCACCACCCCAGCCACCCCCGCCGACGGGCCCGACGTGCTCCGCGTCCTCGCCGGAAGCGAGATCGCCGACCTGGAACCCCTGCTCAGGCGGGCCCAGGACGACACCGGCGTCCGCGTCGCGCTGTCGTACGCCGGAACCCTCGACGGAGCCGACCAGGTGGCGAGCGGCGGCGCGGACGGACACCACGACGCGACCTGGTTCTCCTCCAACCGCTACCTGTCACTGATCGACGGAGCCGCCGCACGGCTCTCCACCCAGACCAAGATCATGGCCTCGCCCGTGCTGCTCGGCCTCAAGACCTCCAAGGCCCGCGAACTCGGCTGGACCACCAAAACCGTGACCTGGAACGACATCGCCTCGGCCGCGCGCGCCAAGAGGTTCACCTTCGGCATGACCAGCCCCGCGGCCTCCAACTCCGGATTCTCGGCACTGGTCGGCGTGACCGCGGCGCTCTCCGACGCCGGAGAGGCCCTGGAGGAGACCCAGATCACCGCGGCGACCCCCCGGCTCAAGGAGTTCTTCTCCGCGCAGACGCTCACCTCCGGCTCCTCCGGCTGGCTCGCCGACGCCTACACCAAGGAGGGCACCGTCGACGGGCTCGTCAACTACGAGTCCGTGCTGCTCGGCCTCAACGCCTCCGCGAACCTCCCCGAACCGCTCACCCTGATCTACCCGGGCGACGGGGTGGTGACCGCCGACTACCCGCTCACCCTCCTGAGCTCCGCGCCCCCGGACAAGAAAGAGCTCTACGGCAAGCTCGCCACCTGGCTGCGCACCCCGGAGATCCAGCGGGAGATCATGACCACCACCCACCGCAGGCCCATCGTCCCCGCGGTCGCCCCCGACCCGCGCTTCGGGACCGCCTCCCTGGTGGAACTGCCCTTCCCCAACCGGCGCGACGCGGCCGACACACTGATCGGCGTCTACCTCAACCAGGTGCGCAGGCCGTCGCGGACCCTGTTCGTGCTCGACACCTCCGGCTCGATGAACGGAGAACGGATCGCCGCGCTCAAGCAGGCACTGACCGCCCTGTCCGGCGCCGACACCTCCGTCAGCGGGACGTTCTCCCGCTTCCGCGACCGCGAGACGGTCACGATGATCCCGTTCAACACCGGCCCCGGCACCCCGCGGACCTTCACCCTGCCCGACCACGACGCCGGACCGGTCCTGCAGCGGATCCGCTCCTACAGTGAGGGCCTGAGCGTCGACGGCGGCACCGCGATCTTCGACAGCCTGCGCGCCGCCTACGAGCAGATCCGCTCCACCCCCTCGCAGGACCTCACCTCCGTCGTGCTGATGACGGACGGCGAGAACACCGACGGCAGCTCCTACGACGACTTCGCCACCTACTACGCCTCCCTCCCCGTGAAGGCCAGGACGTTCGTCGTGCTCTTCGGCGACAGCGACGTCCAGGAGATGCGGCGAATCGCCGAACTCACCGGCGGCGCGACCTTCGACGCCCGCCAGGGCTCACTGGCCACGGCCTTCAAGGAGATCCGTGGCTACCAGTGACGCGGGAAGGCGGATCCTCGCCTACGCCGGATCGACCAGGAACATCGCCGGATGCGCCCTCGCCCTCGCCGGGGTGGCCCTGGTCTTCCTCGGCCTCGCCGGAACCTACTGGCCCGTCGTGGTCGCCGGCCTGTACGGCGTCGGGGCACTGCTCGCCCCGGCCGACCGGGTCAGGCTCACCATCTCCCACGCCGAGGTCGAATCCCGGCACCTGCTCGCCGACCTGGACACCCTGCTGGCCAACGTCGCCGGAAACCGGTTCCCCGACGACGTGACGACGCGGGTCACCGCGCTCGCCGGCGTGCTGCGCGACATCCTGCGGCGCGCCGACACCCTCACCTCCTCACCCGACCACCTGCACATCGTGTCCCAGACGATCAGGGACTACCTGCCCTCCAGCCTGGAGACGTACGCGAACCTGCCCCGCTCCCACGCGCTCACCCGGCGCGCCGAGCGCGAGCGCAGCGCGCACGAGGAACTGCTCGCCCAGCTCGACCTGCTCGACACCCAGCTGCGCAAAGTCGCCGAGTCGGTCTACCACGGCGACGAACAAGCCCTGCGCGACCAGGGCAGGTTCCTCCAGGACCGGTTCGGCGGCTCCGGCCTGGACCTCTGACCCGCCCACCCGGCTTGAGCGTCGCGGGCCACGGGGGAGCGGGGAGTCAGGGTGTCGGCCACTCGTCGTCGGTTACTCGTCCCGCGACGAGGCCGCACGGTGCTCGGTGATGATCTCGGCCATCGCGGCGCGGAAGTGCTCGCGGCCGCCGGGGGAGAGCGGCGAGAGAAGGCGGGTGAGCTCCGCGGTGACCTCGGCGTGGAAGGCGAGCGCGGCCTGGTGGCCGGTGTCGGTCAGCGTCACCTGCAGCGCGCGCCGGTCTCCCGGCACGGCCGAGCGCCGGGCCAGGCCGCGCCGCTCGGCCCGGTCGGTGAGACCGGTGAGGGCGGCCTTCTCCACACCGAAGCAGTGCGCCAGCTCGGCCATGCCCCGGGGGCCGTCGAGCAGGACGCACAGCAGCTTGGCCTGGACGGGCGTCAGGCCGTGACGTTCGGAGACACGCGCGTACATGCCCTGCACGAGGCCGGTGAGCTGAACCAGGCCGACGGCGATGTCCAGGTGGGCGCCGGCACACCGGCTCTCCGGCGCGGCCTCTCGCCCCGGCGCCGTGGCCGCGATCGGTTGCCCCGTTGTGGTCATGGGCATTATGGTACCCGGCAAATATAGTTAACGACGCGTACAGTACGCTTCACGAATCACGGCGGCTGCGCGCACCCGGAACGCGAGGAGACCCGAAGTGTCGTTCACCGAGGAAGAGATCGCCTACCTGCGCTCCCAGCCCCTGGCCCGCATCGCCACCATCTCCGACGACGACCAGCCGGACGTGGCGCCGGTGGGATTCGAGTTCGACGGGACACACATGTACGTCGGCGGCAGAGACCCGGTCAAGACCCGCAAGTTCCGCAACGTACAGGCCGGAAACACCAAGATCGCGATCGTCGTCGACGACCTGCCCTCCACCGACCCCTGGATACCCCGCTACCTGCGCATCTACGGCGAGGCCGAACTCGTCCAGCACCACGGGCAGTTCGGACCCGGCACCTACATGAAGATCACCCCGGACGTGTCGTGGAGCTTCAACCTCGAAGGACTGCCCTTCGGCCACGACCGCGAGATCAACGTACGACGCGCCGTCCACCACCCCACACCCGAAACCGGCGCATAACCAGGACACGCGACCCCCGGCCCCGGCGCGTCGCCGGCCCGTGCCGGAGATCCGTCTCGCAGCGGTAGCCACGCCTGTGCACCGTGCACCGTGGTGAACCGCTGCGAGTCTCTTCCGCACACGCCGACCTCACGGCGCAGGACGAACAGGCGAGCAGACGAACAAGACCTACCGGAGCATGCGAGCGACCACTTCCTCGGTCGACGGCACCTCGTGAGCGAGGAACCGGTAGTTGACGATCGCCGCCTCGTAACCGTCGCCCCGGTCCGGATGCCGCGGGCCGGCCGTCGCGTCCCTGACCACCGCCACCTCGAAACCCTGCTCAAGGAACTCCCGCAGGTGGGACTCGACGCACAGGTTCGCCAGCATCCCACCGAGGACGACCTTGCCGATTCCCCGCTTGCGCATCTGCAGGACCAGGTCGTTGGTCTGCGGCCCGAACACCTTGTGCGGACCGGCGACGATCGTCGCGCCGTCTTCGATGTAGGGCCTGAAGCGATCCAGCCAGTCCGCGCCGGAGCCACGGAAACCGGTCAGATCCAGCGGGCCGCTCCGCGCGAAGGTGCCGGTCCGGAGCTCGTCGGCCTCCAGCGGCCCGTTGAACGTCCAGCCGCCGTCGGTGGGGTAGAAGTAGTGCGGCGAGATGAAGACGTCGTACCCCCGCTCCTTGGCGGCCCTGAAGATACGCTCCATGTTCTCGACCGTGCCGTTCTCGGTGACACTCGCGCCGACGGCCTCCCAGCTCGTCCCGGTCTCGCTCAGCACGTCGTTCTGCGGGTCGATGAACACCACCGCGGTGTCGGACTGCCGGATCTCCATCGCCCCGCCCCCTCACCGTTCCCGGCCCACCCGGCTCGCCACCGGCAAGACCGGCCCCGCCCCGGCAGCCAGGCCGCAGGGCACACCCCTCCGGCCGACAACCGTCGTATGCCCACCGCCACCCAGGCCGATCGACAGGTTTGCGCAGTTCAAAGAGCTACCCGATGCATAGTTTGCCCGGCGGGGGAGCACCCGCCGACGGCCGGGCCCCGGCTCGTCATCGGCGGGCCCGTCCTCTGATCCGACCCGAGACGTCAGGGGACCGGACCGGCACAGCGGAAAATTCCCGATACTTCCTCTTCTTCCGGTCAACCCCGGGAGCGGCCCGAAGAGTGTCAGGGGTGACTTTCACCGACGAGACTTCATCGACGAGAGGAGACCGGGTGGACGCGGACTTCGCGGACTTCGTACGGCACCGGGGCGACCACCACCTGAGAACGGCCGTCCTGCTCACCGGAAACTGGCACACGGCCGAAGACCTGCTGCAGTCCTGCCTCGGCAAGCTGTACCGGGTATGGCACCAGCTGGACACCAGCAGCGAACCGGACGCCTACCTGCGCCGCATCCTGGTCAACACCCACCGATCCTGGTGGCGCGCCCGATGGCGCCGCGAGATCCCGCGCGCCGACCTGCCCGACCTGCCCGCCCCCGGGGACGGTCTCGGGGACGGGGGAGAGGCCCGGGCGGTGGCCGAGGAGGTCCGCAACGCCCTGGCCAGGCTGCCGGCCAGACAGCGAACGGCCCTGGTGCTGCGCTTCTTCGTGGACCTACCGGAGACCGAGGTCGCCGACCTGATGGGCTGCTCGACCGGGACGGTCAAAACCCACACACACCGCGGCCTGCGGGCCATGCGCCGGATGATCACACCGGACACGACGGTCAACCGAACCGAGACCCAGGGGAGTGGAATCCGGTGAGACACCACCACGAGGAGCCGTTCATGAACGAGAAGGAAATCCGCGCACTGCTCGTCAGAGCCACCGAGGACCGCCCCGCGGACATCGACCTCATGCCCGCGACCCCGGCACCAACGACACCGAAGCCGGGGCCGAGGCGGGGGCCGGCCCGGATCCTGGTCCCGATCGCCTCGATGGGCGTCGCGGCCGCGGTGGGGGTGGCCGCGCTGTTCCTGCCGGCGGCCCAGCCCTCGGCACAGGCCCAGGTGGCCGCCGCGGCCGAGAACACCAGCCGAGAGAGCTACCGGATCCACAGCACCAGCGGCGCCAAGACCTTCGACGGCGCCTTCGACCCCGCCCAGCGCGTGGGCGTCATCACCAGGGCCGGAGACGGAGCCGAAACCCGCTTCGTCGGCGACCTGATGTACGTCCGCCAGCACCGCGAGGGCAAGTGGACGGTCTCCCCGCGCATCGAGGAGGAGCTGAAGAGCGCCCCGCAGGTCACCGCCCTGGTCAAGCTCGCCCCCCTGGACCCTCAGACGGCCCTGCGGCGACTCCGTTCGGCCACCGACGTCCGGGAGGACGGCTCCGCCTCCGGCCCGGGCTGGACCGGCCGGCGGTTCACGTTCTCGCTGAAGGACGAGGGCGAGCCCGGCCTCAAGGAGGCCATGGGCGGACCGGTGGAGATCACCGGAGCGGTGAACGTGGACGAGCAGGGACGGGTCAGGCGGCTGGAGGTCGTCTTCGCCGACGACGGCCAGCGAAACGTCCTGGACTTCGAGGACTTCGGCACCCCGGTGACGGTCACGGCCCCGCCCGCCGACCAGGTGGAGCAACTGCCGACCGGCGACCCGAAGAAGCACAAGGTGGACCAGATGCCGGCGGACACGCCGGACCGTAAACCGTCCGGCGTCGAGCGGCCCGTCGACGAGTGAGAAGTGTGAGGTTCCCTGCGGCGTAGCGCTCTGGGAACCCCTATAAATCACGACATCCTATACCAGACAGAATTGACCTTCTGTCTGGTATAGGATGAACATCGCTAATCCAGCCTTTTACCGATCCACCTCGGGCGGCTTGCCCGGACATCGGATCCGGCTCGCACGGCCTGTTCGGTAAAGACGCTTCGCGTAGACGCGGCGAGCCCCGCATTCCCCTCTTGATCCATTCCGCAGACATGATCATCTACCCCACTTTGCGATCATGGTCGTTCATGATCTTCTCGTTCGGAGTCGTCACCTTCGAAACCGTCGCCGCCGCACTTCGGCCCCCGGCCGCCGCCCGGCGGCTGTCACCCGACTTCGGCACGCTGAGGCATCAGAGACATGCCTAATACCCCTAAGCCGGAATTGCGCCAATTTGTCGCATTTGCGAGAAAACGTCGACGACTCCCCAGATCTCGGCGATTCGGCCGCCCGTGAAGCGGACGATGAAGATCTCCTGGTAGGTGACGGATTTGCCGGTCGGTGGCAGGCCCCTGTACTCGCCCTGGTGGGTTCCGGTGACCGTGTTCCTGAAAACGACCCTGTCCCCCTCCGCGACCGCGTCCTCGACCGTGACGTGAATGTCGGGGAACGCGCGAAGGAGCACCTCCCACACGTGCTTGAGTGCCCGCGCTCCCGTCGTGTCCATCGGCACCGGCGCGTGAAACAGCACGTCCGGCTCGACGACCTCGTCGATCGTCTTGAAGATGACCTCCGCGTCGCCGCTGTTGAGGGCGTCATGGAGGCGGCCGAACGTCGCCTTGTTGTGCGTCGCCGTGGTTGCCGGCATGAGTTTTCTCCTCGGGGCCGAGAGAACGGTGCGGTGTTCGAGACACCATCCATCACGGACCTCTTCCCGAACCGCCATGAAGCGGCCCGTCACGGAGCGGTCTCCCGCGTGCTGGATGGTGTCTCATCGGTCCGACGGCGCAGCGCCCCGGAATGTGAGGCGCCGCGTCGGCCTCACGGTTCACCGCACTGTCCCGTCGAAGCGGTAGGGCAGGTAGGCTCCCCCGGCACTGTGCCTCTCCCCCGGTACGGGTCGGCTGAGCGGCGGCCGTGGTCCCGGTGCCCCACGAGATCCGGCCGGTCGCCTCGCACTATGCTCCAGCGGAGGGCGCCGGAGACGCGCGCTGAGCGAGAACCGCCTGAGCTGAGATGGCCGTCTGGGTGAAGCGAGCACCTGGGCGGGCCGGTGCCGGGGTCACAGGCGCATGACGCTGCTGTGGTGGTCGATGTGGTCGGCGCTGTCGTCGTCGAACCAGAGGCCGCCGGTGGCGAGGTAGCGGAATCGGTGGGTTCCGGGGGGCAGGATGACCGAGACGGTGCGGGTGCCGTTGCGGCGGCGGCGCATCTCGTGCAGGCCGGGTTGCCAGTCGTTGAAGTCTCCGACGACGCTGACGGTGCCGGAGGGGTGGTCGGCGGGCAGGGCGAAGGTGACGCGGGTTTTGCGGCCGAACAGTTGTGTGCGCCTGAGCATGGGCGTCCTCCGTGGGTTCCCTGGGGGTGGGGAATGAGGTCAGCCTCCCTGTTGGTGTGGCGGTTCGGGTAGAGGTGTGTGCAGGCCGTAACACACTGTTCACCCCGGTTTCGGGTTGTTTGCGACTGGGGTAGTTCGCGGGGTTCATTGTTACCCCTGACCTGCCCGGCGGCACCGGTTCCTTGTGAGAGGAACCTCCCGTAGGGCTCCGTTCCTGTCGTTAGTGTGGTCTCACCGTCGAGAGGCCAGGGGGTCCTGATCGTGGTCGAGGCCAGTGCTTTCGGGAGGCCGGGATACGCCACCACGCGTGACGGCCGTACCCTGCACCACGTCACCGCGGGCAGTGGCCGGCCGCTGGTGGTGTTCGAGGCCGGTGGCAGCGGTTCCCGGACGATCTGGGGGCTGGTGCAGCCACAGACGGCCCGGATCACCGCCACGCTCGCCTACGATCGCGCGGGGTTCGGCCGTAGCCGGCCGGATGGCGCGCCTCGTGTCCTGGGCCGGATCGTCGACGACCTGGAGGATCTGCTCGGCTCCGTCGCCCGTGGTCCGTGTGTCCTTGTCGGGCACAGTCTCGGAGGACCGATCTGCCGCCTGCTCGCCTACCGTCGTCCCGACCTGGTGGCGGGTCTGGTCCTGGTGGACCAGGCCGCGGAGGACTGTGACTTCTACTCCGGCAGGGCCTTCGCCGTGGCCGGTGCCGTGGGCAACCTCCTCACCGCTCCCCTGGCCCGGCTCGGGATCATGGGTGCCCTGGCCAGGCGCCGCCTTTACGGGCGGTTCCCGCCCGAGATGATCGCGGAGATGCGCGGTGAGGAGTTCGGCGCGGCCGCCCTGCGCGCCCACCGGGCCGAGGTACGGCACCTGGCGGAGGGCTTTCGCGCGTTGCGGGAAGTGGCCGCGAGCAGGCCGTTGCCCGACGTGCCCGTCACGCTCATCTCTGCGGCCCCCGGCAGGAGGCGCTCCGGCGGCATGGGGGCGCGGATCGCCGCCAGTCACCTGCGGCTGGCCCGGTCGCTTCCCCGGGGCAGGCATGTGTGGGCCGAGGGCAGCGGGCACATGGTGCCGGTGGAGGCGCCCGGGGTCGTCGTGGAGGAGGTGCGCGCTCTCCTGGCCCGGGTGTCGGCATGAGAAGGCCCTGTCTCGGGCGGGGCGGGGCTGTTTCGGGGCGGGGTGGCGGGACTTCTCGCGCGGGCCCTGCGGGCGTGGGCGTTCGTCTACCGTGGGGGGATGTACATGATCGGTGCTCTGCCGGGTGTGCCACTCCCCCGTGGTCGCGGCCGGTGGTGGCGTCCGGGGTGTCGCCGGTGACGGCGGCGTGGCGGGCGGACCCCGCCGCCGCTCCCGTTCCCGGTGGCGGGGTTTCGGCGGGCGGGGATGTGGCACTGGTGCGGGGTGAGCGGCCGTTGACGGCGGCCCGGATGCGGGAGGGGTGTCGCCGGGATCATGCGGCCAGCTGATCTGAATCGTCTCAGTGTGGGCGAGTCGGCCGATCGTTACGTGGAGCTGGTGCGGGCCAAGACCCTGACCGGTGCGCTGTCGACGTCGACGGCGGAGGTGTACGCGCGTGATGTGGCCACCTTCGTGGATCTGGTGGGCGAGGAGGTGGTGCTGGACGACCTGACCGGTGAGGACGTGGACGCCGTCCTGCTGGCGTTCGCCCGCAAGCCCGACGGCCGGCGGCGCTCGCGGCCTGGGCAGCCCGGTGAGCGGGCGGGTGCCTCGCAGTCGGCCTCCTCCCAGGCGCGGTTTCGGCGGTCGATCTCGGCGTTGTTCAAGCACGCGGTGCTGGCGGGGTGGGTGCAGGTCAATCCGATGGCGATGGCGACGGTGACGGCCAGGGAGCGCGGGGGGTTGCGGCCCGAGCGGCGGGCGCTCACCCGTGAGCAGGCGCGGGGGCTGATCGGCGCGGCGCGTGAGCTGGGGGGCGGGCCGGACGGTGGCGCGGTGGTGGCCGAGGCGCCGGTGGCGGGTGCGGGGCGGGTGCGGCGGCGTGACCAGCACACCGAGTTGCGTGACGGGCTGATCGTGTTGATGCTGTCGACGATGGGCCCGCGGGTGTCGGAGCTGGTGCGGGCCAATGTGGAGGACTTCTACACCAACGACGGGGTGCGTTACTGGCGGATCTTCGGCAAGGGCGGCAAGACGCGGGACGTGCCGCTGCCCGGTGATGTCGCGCTGGTGCTGGAGGCGTATCTGCTGCACGGGCGGATGGCCTCCGGTGACAAGGCGTTGCTGTTGTCGTGGCGGGGGCGGCGCCTGGCGCGGGGGGACGTGCAGGCGGTGATCGACCGGGTGCAGCGCAGGGTGGATCCCGACAGCCGGCGTTCGGTGACGCCGCACGGGTTGCGGCACACCACGGCCACGCATCTGCTGGCCGACGCGGTGGACATGGACGCGGTGCGGCGGGTGCTGGGGCACAGTGACCTGGCGACGCTGGGGCGTTACCGCGACGAGCTGCCCGGGGAGCTGGAGGTGGCGATGCGGTCGCATCCGCTGCTGCGCGGCCCGGCGCCGGGCTGATCCGGCTCACCGGCGGGGGTGCTCCCCTGGGCGGGGCGGGTGTTCAGGCGGCGCGTTCCTCGGCGCACACCTCGGCCAGGACGTCGAGGGAGACGTTGAGGGCGTGGGCGAGGGCGGCGACGGTGAAGAAGGCGGGGGTGGGGATGCGGCCTGTCTCGATCTTGCGGAGGGTCTCCGCGGACAGTCCGGCGGCGGCGGCCACCTCGGTCATGCTGCGCGTGCCGCGCGCCTGGCGCAGGATCGCGCCCAGGCGGTGGCCGCGTTCGCGGTCGAGTTCGGTCAGCGGGGGTCGCACCATGTGCCCGATCCTAGCAAGCGTGATAACAATACCGGTACAGGTATTGGGCGGCCGGTGGCGTGTCACGCGGCGGGGACGAGACGGCGTCGGCCACGCTGGCCGCGCCGTCCGCTAGGCAGGCCGGGCGGGGGCCGGTGCCGCGGCCGGGCCCGCTCCCGGTGTCCGAGCCGGTTGGGGTGGCTGGTGATTGAGCCGGTTCAGGCCAGCAGCTCCCCCACCAGCTGGCGCAGCGAGCGGGCGAACCTGCCGGGGTCCTCCTGCGGGGTGAGGCGGCGCACCATGTCGGCGTCGAACATGCCCAGCAGGGCGTGGGCCACGAAGGCGGCGTCCAGGTCGGGGCGGGCCTGGGCGATCAGGTTCTCCAGGTGGGCGTGCCAGCGTACGTAGGTGGGGTCGGCGTGGCGGTCGGTGGCGCAGGAGCGCTCGTGGGCGGCGAGCAGGGAGAGGTTGCCTGCGGCCAGCCGGGAGAGGGCGTCGAGGAAGGCGACGATGCGCTCGGCGGGCGGTGCGCCGGGGCCCAGCGGCGCCGGTCCCGACTCCAGCGCCTCGCGCAGCTGCACGGCCCGTTCCTGCAGCAGGGCCTGCATCAGCCCGGTACGGCTGCCGAAGCGCCGGAAGACGGTGCCCTTGCCGACCTGGGCGTGCGCGGCGACCTGGTCCAGGGAGATGCCGGCGCCGTGGGTGGCCAGCAGGTCCTCGGCGGCGCGCAGGATGGCCCGCCGGTTGCGGGCGGCGTCGGCGCGTTCGCTCATCCCCCGCCCCCTCTCCCCTTCGCGTAAACCGGCTCCATGCGACCGGCTACGTGTCATCGGCTTCACGCGACCGGCTTATGTGACCGGCTTCGTGTCACCGTCCCGGATCGGATGACAAGCCTGTTCGGACGACAGGCCTGTTTGGCCGTCCCCTTTGCGTAACCGGACCGTGAGTCCGTATATTAGCCCACACATAACCGGACCATTGGTCCGCTTTGTTCGGTGTGCGGGGTTCTCGCGCACCGCCCTCCCGGTCAGGAGCTTCCGCCATGCGCGCTCTCGTCGTCGACCCCTCGGCTCCCTGCGGCCTGCGCCTGGGCGTGGCCGCCGACCCCGAACCCGGCCCCGGCCAGCTGCTCGTCCAGGTGAGCCACGCCTCCCTCAACCCCGGCGAGCTGGGCATGCTCGCCGGGCTGCCCGCCGGCCACGTGGGCGGCTACGACGCCGCCGGGGTCGTCGTACGCCCCGCCGCCGACGGCACCGGACCGGCGGCCGGCACCCGGGTGCTCGCCTTCGGCCCCGGCGCGTGGGCCGAGCTGCTCGCGGTCTCCGGCGCCGACGTCGCCCCCCTGCCGCGCGGAGCCGCCCTCGCCGAGGCCGCGGCGCTGCCCATGGCGGGCGTCACGGTCCTGCGCACCCTGCGCGCCGCCGGGTCCGTGCTGGGCCGGCGGGTGCTGGTCACCGGGGCGAGCGGCGCCGTGGGCCGCTACGGCGTGCAGCTGGCCGCCCGGGCCGGAGCCCACGTCGTCGCCTCGGTCCGCGACGGCGCCCACGCTCCCGCGCTGACCGCGCTCGGCGCCCACGAGGTCGTCGTCGGCCTCACCGGCCTGCAGGGGCTGGCCGAGCCGGTCGACGTGGTGCTGGAGACCGTCGGCGGCCCGTACCTGGTGGCCGCCTGGGCGCTGCTCGCCCCCGGCGCCACCCTGCAGAGCATCGGCTGGGCCGGTGGCGAGCCCGCCGTCTTCCCTCCCGGCTCGACCTTCTTCCCCGGTACGGCGCGCACGCTGAGCTCCTTCGGCGACGCCGCCGCCGTCGGCGCCGACCTGGGCCTGCTGGCCGGTCTGCTCGCCTCGGGGGCGCTGTCGGCGCAGGTCGGCTGGCGCGGCTCCTGGGAGCGGGCCGAGGAGGCGGTACGGGTGGTCCGCGAGCGGAAGGTCACCGGCAAGACCGTCCTCGACATCACCCCGGCCCCGGGCCCGGAGGCTTGACTCCACCCCGAAAGGCCATGAGTCCCACGGCGGGCAGCGCGTGACAAGCGTTGCCCGGCAGCGGCTTCGCGGCTGCTGAGGCGCTCGGAGGCGCTCCGGCGCCCGTTCTCGCGTTCAGCGGTCCCGTGGGGGCGAGACATGGACGCCGAGGGCGAGATCGGCGCGTGTCCGGGCGTCGGCGGACCAGTGGGGGGCGTTCCACCGGTCGGCGATCGCGGCAGCCCGGGCGAAGTGGGCCGCGGCCTCGTCGTCGCGGCCGAGGAGGAGAGCGAGTTCGCCGAGGGTGTGGGCGACCGGGCGCAGTGCCAGCGACAGGCTCTCCGCGCCGGCCGGAGGACCTTCACGGTGGGGCAGCAGGTCCGCGTAGACCTCCTCGGCGGCCTCACGGTCGTCCAGCGCGACGATCGCCATCGCGCGCAGGCTCGTCAGGAAGGTGAAGAAGAAGTCGGGCCGGATCGGGGCCGGTGACACGCGGGCCCGGCGCGCGTCGTCGCCGCGGCCGGCGGCGTGCAGGGCGAGCACGAGCAGGTCGGCGGCCATCGGGCCGAGCGCCTCGTGCAGGGCGCGCACGTCCTCCAGGTGGTCGCCGAGCGTGCCGTCGTTCAGCCAGATCGCCGCCAGCGCCAGGCGGACGAAGCCGGTGTGCACCGATCCGGCGCCTTCCATGCGCGCGGTGGCCTCGAGGTAGAGGCGCTCGGTGTCGGCGAACCGGCCCTCGATGAGCACCAGGGTCGCCAGCGCGATCTCGGCGGCGCTGATCGCCTCCGGCATCCGGTAGGCGCGGGCGAGGCCGAGCGCCTCCCCGGTCACGCGGCGCATGGTCGCCGGGTCGTTGGCCGCGGCGGCGTTCGCGGCCTGGTTGAGCAGCCCGGTCACGCGGTAGACGGGCAGGTCGTGCTCGACGCCGATCTCCACCAGCTCGCGGGCGTACTCCTCGTGCCCGGGGTCGCGGGCCAGGACCAGGAGCGCCGCGGCCCGCAGGCGGGGATCGGTGGCATCGGTGGCATCGGTGGCATCGGTGGCGAGGCCGAGTGCTTCCCGCGCCGCGGCCATGACCGTCGGGTCGTCCTCGCCCACCAGCTCGTTGGCGTACGCGGTGAGCAGGCGGGAGCGCACCTCGGGGGCGAGACCGGCCCGCTTGAGCAGGCGGGCGAGGCGGCCGACGAGGGGACGGTCGACCGTGCCGTACGTGCGGGCCTGCCAGGGGGTGGCCTCGGTCCAGGCGGTGAACGCGGCGATCATCAGGTCGTCGCGGCCGATCGACTCGGCGTACTCCACGGCCTGTTCGCGCGTGTGCCTGGCCGCGGCGACGGCTCCGGCCCTGATCTGCGCGCGCAGCAGCCTGCCGAGCAGGCCGACGCGCTCGTCCGGTTCGCCGGAGTTGGCGACCGCGTCGGTGAGGAGGGCGGCGGCCACGTCGTGGGCGTAGCGCGCCTCGGCCAGCTCGGCGGCCCGTACGCAGTGGCCGACGGCCTTCGGTGATCCCGCGCGCGCGTAGTGGTGGGCGAGCGCCGCGACGTCACCGCCGCCTTCCAGGGCGGCGGCGATCCGGGCGTGCATCCTGGCGGCCCGCAACCGGGTGACGTCGGCGACCAGCGTGTCCCTGACCAGTGTGTGGACGAACCGGACGCGGCCGGGGCCGGGCTCGTCGAGCAGGCCGGCGATGACGCCCGCGTCCAGCGCGTCCAGCACGCCGTCCTCGTCGCAGTCGGCGGCCCGCACGAGCACCTCCACCGAGCTTTCCCGGCCGGCCACCGCCGCCAGCCGCAGGACGGACACGCCGCTGCCGGGGAGCCTCGCCAGCCGGCGCCGCAGCACGTCCCGTACGCCCTCGGGGACCTCCGAGAGCGCGACCAGCGCGCCCTCGCCGGTCAGCAGCCGCGCGCTCTCGCGCACGTAGAACGGGTTGCCGCCGGTGCGCTCGGCGATCCCGGCCACGGTCGCGTCGTCGGCCTCGCACTCGGCGCGGACGAGTTCCGCGACGGCGTCGCCTTTCAGCCCGGGCAGCTCCAGCCGCAGGGGCGCGGTGCGGGCGAGGACGCCGAGCGTCCCGGTGAGGCGCTCGCTCTCGTCCGCGCGGTACGCCGCGACGACCAGGATCGGAGCCCGCGCGCCGACGCCGCCGAGCAGTTGCAGGGTGGCGGCGTCGGCCC
The DNA here is from genome assembly GCF_040295985.1 of Streptosporangium sp. NPDC002524. Classification (NCBI taxonomy): domain Bacteria; kingdom Bacillati; phylum Actinomycetota; class Actinomycetes; order Streptosporangiales; family Streptosporangiaceae; genus Streptosporangium; species Streptosporangium sp. NPDC002524. The sequence goes on from NZ_JBEOWK010000019.1 coordinate 140,872, forward strand.
AGTGCAGGTCGTCCAGGACGACGGCGACCGGCCGGTCGGCGGCGGCCGCCGCGAGCCAGTTCCACACGGCCCGCCGCAGCCGGAACCGCCCGGCCGCCGCGTCACCGCCCACCGGCGCGGAGGGCGCGGAGTCGGACAGCAGCGGCGCCAGGTCGGCCGCGAACTCCCCCGGAGGAACGCTCACGGCCACCTCGCGCAGCGCCTCGACCCACGCCCACGCGGGCGGCGCGCCGTCCACCTCGGGACAGCGCCCGGCGGCCACGAGCCACCCGGCCTGTCCGAGCCGCCCGCCGAGACGCTCCAGCAGCGTCGACTTGCCGAGCCCCGCCTCGCCGGTGACGAGCACGACACGCGGCCCGCCGCCGGCGGCCTCCCCTGCGGCGGCCATCAGCGCCGCGAGCTCGCCCTCGCGCCCCACGAACGTCGCGTCGGGCCCGTCGCCCGCGGGCGGCGCGGCGACCCGGGGCGTGTCCGCGAGGGGCGGGGGGACGGCGGCGCGCAGGACGTCCGTGCGCTGGGCGAGGATCGCCTCCTCCAGGGCCACCAGGTCCGGGCCGGGGTCCAGGCCCAGCTCGTCGGCGAAGATGGCGCGGGCGCGGCGGAGCGCGGCCAGCGCGTCGGCCTGGCGGCCACTGCTCCACAGCGCGAGGGCGTACATGCGCCAGCCCTCCTCGCGCAGGGGCTCGTCGCGGGTGAGACCCTGCGCCTCGGCGACGACCGCCGCGGGGTCGCCGAGCCGCAGCCCGGCCGCGAGGTGCCGTTCGCGGGCGACCAGGCGCAGCTCGTTCAGCCGCGCGGTCTCGGCCGCGGCCCACGGCTCGTCGGCGACCTCGGCGAACGCGGGCCCGCGCCACAGCGCCAGCGCCTCCTCCAGCCGTTCGCGGGCGGCACGGGGATCGGCGAGCGTACGGGCCTGTTCGAGCAGCTCCTCGAAACGCCACGCGTCCACCGCCCCCGGCGGCAACCGCAGCGCGTAACCCGGCGAGGCGCTCACCAGCAGGCGGGCCGGGGTCCGCGGCGGGCGGCCGGGCTCCAGCAGGCGGCGCAGGTTCGACACGTACGCCTGCAGCGACGCCAGGGCGCGCGACGGCGGCTCGCCGCGCCAGAGGTCCTCGACCATCCGGTCGACCGACACGACCTGCCCGCGCGCCGCCACCAGCAGGGCCAGCACGCCGCGCTGCCGCGGCCCGCCGAGGGGAACGGGCCCGCCGCCGGCCTCGGCCGCGAACGAGCCCAGCACCCGGATCAACACCATGACGTGACACATCGTACGCGCGGCCACCTCACGCGCGCCCTCCAAGCCGGCTCCAAGTGCCTTCCAAACCCCGTCGGCAGGCTTGAGCACATCGAACGAACGAAGAACGCGAAGAACGAACGAAAGGCGGGAACAGATGAGCGTCGACACCCGGGACATGGAGATCGTCCACCGCGCCCTGCGCCGCGAGTCGCGGCTGCTGACACAACTCGTCGCGGCGGTCGCCCCCGGCGACACCGCCCGCGCCAAGGTGATCGCCGGCCACTTCCGCGTCTACCGGGTGGGGCTGGAGAACCACCACGAGGGCGAGGACGAGCTGCTGTGGCCGCCGCTGCTGTCCCGGGTCGACCTGGAGGCGGACGTCGTCCTGCGGATGCAGGCCCAGCACGAGCGCATCGCGGCCACGCTGACCAGGCTGGACGCCGCGGTCCCGGCGTGGGAGGCCGGTGCCGGAGCCGACGAGCGCGACACCCTCGTGGCGGTCCTCGCCGATCACCGGGCGGTCCTGCTCGAACACCTCGACGACGAGGAGTCCACTCTCCTCCCGCTCGCGGCCGAGCACATCACCGAAAGGGAATGGGCCTCCCTAGGCGAGCACCTGGTGGCCAACACCCCCAAGCTCACCCTGCTCACGCTCTTCGGCCTCGTCCTGGAGGACGCGAACCCGGCCGAGCGCGCCACGCTCCTGTCCGGCCTTCCCGCACCGGTGCGCGGCGTCTGGCACGTCATCGGCCGCCCCCGCTACGCCCGCCACATCCGCCGCGTCCGCGCGGCCTGACCCCGCCCCCCTGCCCTTCCCGGTCCGAAACCCCGCCCCGCCCTCGCCTCTGCCCTTCCCGGCACGGACGCGAACGCGACCCGCTGACCCGATCCCGATCTCGTAAGGAGACGACCATGTCGCTCAAGACCGTCAACACCGCCCTGACCACCGCCGGTGTCCTCTTCATCCTCTACTTCGGGGTGTCCTTCGTCGTGACTCCCGAGACCGTCGCGCCGGGCTTCGGCCTGCCGGACTGGCCCTCCGGCGACGGCGGCGGCTTCCTGATCCTGAAGGGCATCCGCGACATCGCGGGCGGCCTGGTCCTGGGTGTCCTGCTGCTGACCGGTCACCGCCGCGCCCTGGGCTGGGTCCTGCTGGTGGAGGCCCTCATCCCGTTCGGCGACATGACCAACGTGCTCGCCCACGACGGCTCCGCCGCCGCCGCGTTCGGCGTCCACGGCCTGACCGCGGTGCTGATGGTCGTCACCGGCCTGCTGACCCTGCACGAGACCCGCGAGACCACCGAGGCCGCCAAGGTCACTGCCGCCCCGGTCCCCGCCGCGCGGTGAGCGGAGGAGCGGAGGAGGGATGCGGTTCCGCCGCCCCCTCCAGGGCCGGGCTCCGGGAAGGGGACGGTCAGCGGACGGCCACGACGCCGTCGGGCTCCCCCGCCCCGGTCCCCGCCCCGGTCCCCGCCGCCGTGGTGGCCCCGCGGTCGAACTGGGTGCGGTACAGCTGCGCGTAGCGGCCCCCGGCGGCCAGCAGCGTGGCGTGCGTGCCCCGCTCGGCGATCCGCCCCTCCTCCACCACCAGGATCAGGTCCGCGGCGCGCACCGTCGACAGCCGGTGGGCGATGACCAGCGCCGTCCGCCCGGCCAGTGCCTCCGCCAGCGCCTCCTGGACCGCGGCCTCGGAGGTGGAGTCCAGGTGCGCGGTGGCCTCGTCCAGCACGACCAGCCGGGGGCGGGCCAGCAGCAGCCGGGCGATGGTCAGCCGCTGGCGCTCCCCGCCCGACAGGCGGTAGCCGCGCTCGCCGACCACGGTGTCCAGCCCGTCGGGCAGCGCCTGGACCAGGTCGGCCAGCCGGGCGCGCCGCAGCACCTGCCACAGCTCCTCGGTGCCGGCCTCGGGGCGGGCCAGCAGCAGGTTGGCGCGGATCGTGTCGTGGAACAGGTGCCCGTCCTGGGTCACCACGCCCAGGGCCTGGCGGATCGAGGCCGCCGACAGGTCGCGTACGTCCACCCCCGACAGCCGCACCGCGCCGCTGTCGACGTCGTACAGGCGGGCCAGCAGCTGCGCGATCGTCGACTTGCCCGCCCCCGAGGAGCCCACCAGGGCGATCATCTGTCCCGCCTCGGCGCGGAAGGACACCTCGTGCAGCACCGTCGCGCCGCCGCGCGCGTCCAGCGTGGCGACCTCCTCCAGGGAGGCCAGGGAGACCTTCTCGGCCGAGGGGTAGGCGAAGCCGACCTGGTCGAACTCCACCGTCACCGGCCCCTCGGGCACCGGCCGGGCGTCGGCCCGGTCGGTGATCAGCGGCCGCAGGTCGAGGATCTCGAAGACCCGCTCGAAGCTGACCAGGGCGCTCATCACCTCCACCCGCGCCCCGGCCAGCGCGGTCAGCGGCGCGTACAGGCGGGTCAGCAGTAGTGCCAGCGCCACCAGCGCGCCCGGCTCCAGGCGCCCGCTCAGCGCGTAGAAGCCGCCGACCCCGTACACCAGGGCCAGTGCCAGCGCCGAGACCAGGGTGAGGGCGGTGACGAACACCGACTGCACCATCGCGGTGCGGACCCCGATGTCACGCACCCGCCGGGCCCGCGCCAGGAACTCGGCCGACTCCTGGGCGGGGCGGCCGAACAGCTTGACGAGGGTGGCGCCGGGCGCGGAGAAGCGTTCGGTCATCTGGGTGCTCATCGCCGCGTTGTGGTCGGCGGCCTCGCGTTCCATCCGGGCCAGCCGGGCGCCGACGCGCCGGGCCGGCAGCACGAACAACGGCAGCAGCACCAGTGCCAGCGCGGTCAGCTGCCAGGAGATGCCGATCATGACGACCAGGGTCAGGGTGAGCGTCACCAGGTTGCCCGCCACCCCCGAGAGGGTGTCGCTGAAGGCCCGCTGGGCGCCGATGACGTCGTTGTTCAACCGGCTGACCAGCGCGCCGGTACGGGTGCGGGTGAAGAAGGCGATGGGCATGCGCTGCACGTGGTCGAAGACGGCGCCGCGCAACCGCAGGATCAGCCCCTCGCCGATGCTCGCCGACATCCACCGGGTCACCAGGCCCAGTGCCGCCTCGGCCAGCGCGATCACCGCGATGAGGACGGCCAGCCTGACCACGACGCCCGCCGCGGCGCCGCCGACGATCGCGTCGATCACCTGCCCGGCCAGGACGGGGGTGGCCACCGCCAGCACCGCCGACACCACGCTCATCAGCAGGAACCACACCAGCAGGGTGCGGTGGGGGCGGGCGAAGGCGGCGATGCGCCGCAGCGTGGCCATCGAGAAGGGCCGCCGGTCGTCCTGGGCGTGCATCGTGGTGTAGAGCGAGTTCCAGGCCGCCATTTCCATGCTCATCACACATCACCGTGTTTCCTGTGCTCGTCATGCGGGGGGATCGCCGGCCGGGCCGTTCGCGGCCCACGGTCTGTCCGGTCCGTGCGTCCTGCGCGGCGCCGGCCGGCGCCGGGCGAGGGCGCGCGGGTGGTGCCACCTCACGACCCTAGAAGCTGAAGTCAACTTCAGGTCAAGGACGGCGTCTTCGCCGTCTTCGCCGTCCCGCCGTCTCCCCCGTGGTCTCTCACGGTCTCCCTCCGTTCACGATCGCCTCCCCCACCCCGCCGGGCCTCGGGCCGGACGGGACCCAGGGCCCCGGGCCCGGGCGGGGTGGGGTGGGGCCGGGGCCCGGCTGGGTGGGCGGTGCCCCGCCCCCCTAGGCTGGAGGCCGTTTGACCCCCGGTCCGGACGCCCCCGCCCCCTCGGGCGGGCCGTCCCCTTGTGGAGAGGTGTACCCGCCGTGCCGACCGCACTCCGCCTGTTCCGTTACGTGGCGATCGCCGAAGCGTGCTCGTGGGCGGGCCTGCTCGTCGGCATGTACTTCAAGTACGTCGCCGCCACCGGCGACCTCGGCGTGAAGATCTTCGGCCCGGTGCACGGCGCCCTGTTCGTGCTCTACCTCGCCGCGGTGCTGTACGCGGCCCGCCAGGCCCGCTGGAGCCTCGGCACGATCATCGTCGGCCTGGTGTGCTCGGTGCCGCCGCTGGCCACCTTGTGGTTCGAGCGGCGCATGCTCGCCCGCCACCGCGAGCCGGTCACCGCCTGAGCCCCACCCCTCGGATCAGAGGTCAAGAGGTCGATCAGAGGTCCAGGACGGCGCGGGCGGCGGCCCGGCAGCGCCGCGGGTCGGTCAGCAGGTCGACGCAGTCGCCGAACTGGTCGATCGAGCCCACCGGCGGCAGCGCCCGCACCCGGGCGTCGGTGATGGCGCCGCCCAGGGCGTCGGCGAACCGGCCGGCGTCGATGACCTGGAAGGGTCTGCGGTGGTAGGGGCGCAGGGTCGCCTCCAGGGCCGGGGCCACCCCCATCCGGTTGTGCAGGGCCGCCACCCGCCGGTACACCACCCCCAGGTGCTCCTCGCGGCGGCGCCACCCGGTGGCCGCCACCGCCGCCGACAGCGCGTCCCCCAGCTCCGCCGTGCCCGGCAGGCGGGCGAAGGCGCTGCCCAGCCACTTGGCGTACGGCGGGTAGCGGCGGCGCGTCAGCACCACCAGCCGCATCAGGTCACGGGCCAGCTCCGCGGTGACCAGGGCCGAGCCCAGGTCGTCGCCGACCTCCCCGCACCGGCCGGGGAAGGCCTCCTGCCGGGCCAGGCGCCGCCACTGCCCGGCCAGCACGTAGCGTTCCAGGTCGGGTGGGTACCAGCGCAGCGCGGCGCGGGCCCGCTCCAGGACCTCCAGGCCGTCGTGGAAGACCTCCCCGCTGGTGACCTCGGCCAGGCGCTGCCAGGGGGTCGACAGCCAGTCCAGCACGCTCACCCCGCCCAGCGGGTCGAAGCCGAGCCGCTCGGTGAACCAGCTCTGCGGATCGCTCACCTGCACGCCGTGGCGCTCCCCGGTCACGGTGGTGCGGTATCCGCGGAAGTCCCCGGGCAGGTGGTCGCCGACGGCGCGCCGGACCCGCTCGGCCCGGTGCGCCGCGACGAACACCACCACCCGGGGCCCCCAGTCGTGGTCGGTGGAGCGTTCGGTGTCGAACGCCAGCACCTCCGACCCGGCGCCGATCAGCGCGGCACTGTGTGGCACGTCGGCCACGATCGGCCGCACGACCTGGGCGTAGAAAGCACGCGAAAGCTCCAGGCCAGGTATGAAACTGGACATCATTTCGTCCACTCTGCCTGCCGGGGCCGCGCCCCGCACCAGGTTTTCCCCCGCCCCGGGCCGGCCCCCTTCAGAGGGTCAGGTGCCGTCCAGTCCCGCGGCGGCCAGCGGGCGCCCGCGCAGCCCCAGCCGCTCGTACAGGGAGACGGCGGCGTGGTTGGCGGTGTCGACCATCAGCGCGACCCGCTCATGGGCGGCCGCCAGCTCCCCCAGGGCGAACCGGCACACCCGCTCGCCGTACCCGCGGCCGCGCAGGGCCGGTGCGGTGGCGACCCCGGCGACGAATCCCACCGCCGGGCAGGACCAGGCGTCGGCGGCCACCGCCACCAGGTTCCCGTCGTCGTCGCGGACCCCGGCCCAGCGCCGTACCCCCGGCACGCCCGGTACCGCCCAGGAGGTGGGGGCGGCCCGCGCGAGCAGGTCGCCCACCTCCCCCTCCTCGGCGGTACGCAGCCACCCCGCCCGTCCCGGGAGGGGGTTTGGGAGGGGCGGGGTGAGCGCGGGGCCCGGGGCGCCGGCGGGGGTGTCCATCCACTCGAACGTGCCCACCACCCGCAGCCGCGCGTCCCGGGCGGCCACCTCCTCCACCAGTGCCCGCTCCCCCGTCACCCGGTAGGACGGGCCGGTCTCCTGCAGCGCCTGCCGCACGAGGGTGCTCACCGGGCCGGGTTCGCCGTACACCGTGAGGCGGTCGCGGCGGTTGAGGTCGGGGCAGGCCACCGCGACCGCCTCGCCCAGCGCCCACGCCCGCACCCCGGGGGCCATCGCCTGGGCCCCCCACAGGACGAGCGCGTCGCCCGAGCAGGCCTCGGCGATCTCGGCGGCGTCCTTCAGCCGCACCGGCGCGCCGTTCACGCCGTTCACGCTGTTCATGGTGTTCGTGCCGTTCAGAGGATCGCCCCGGGACGGTAGGCGGCCGCCTGCGGGTAGCGGGTCACGACCTGCGCCACCCGCGCCACGACCGCCTCCACCTGGGCCGAGGCCGCGCCGGTGAAGGAGAGCGGCTCGCCCAGCAGGGCCCGCAGCGCCGCCTCGTCCAGCGGGAAGCGCTCGTCGGCCCCCAGGCGGGCGATCAGCTCGTTGCCGCCCGCGCCCTCGCGCATCGCCAGCGCCGACGCCACCGCGTGCTCCTTGATCAGCTCATGGGCGCTCTCGCGGCCCATCCCGGCCCGCACCGCGGCCATCAGCATCTTCGTCGTGGCCAGGAACGGCAGGTAGCGGTCCAGCTCGGCGGCGATCACCGCGGGGAAGGCGCCGAACTCCTCCAGCACCGTCAGCATGGTCTCCACCAGCCCGTCGAACGCGAAGAACGCGTCCGGCAGCGCCACCCGGCGCACCACCGAGCACGACACGTCGCCCTCGTTCCACTGGTCTCCGGCCAGCTCCCCGGTCATCGAGGCGTACCCCCGCAGGATGACCGCCAGCCCGTTGACCCGCTCGCACGAGCGGGTGTTCATCTTGTGCGGCATCGCCGAGGAGCCGACCTGTCCCTCGGCGAAGCCCTCGGTGACCAGCTCGTGCCCGGCCATCAGCCGGATCGTCCTGGCCAGGGAGGAGGGGGCCGCGGCCAGCTGCACCAGCGCGGTGACCGCCTCGTAGTCCAGCGACCGCGGGTACACCTGCCCCACGCTGGTCAGCCGGTGGGCGAAGCCCAGGTGCGCGGCCACCTCGTCCTCCAGCGCCGCCAGCTTGGCCGCGTCGCCGCCCAGCAGGTCCAGCATGTCCTGGGCGGTGCCGACCGGCCCCTTGACCCCGCGCAGCGGGTAGCGGGCGATCAGCTCCTCCAGCCGGGCGAACGCCACCAGCAGCTCGTCGGCCGCCGAGGCGAACCGCTTGCCCAGCGTCGTGGACTGCGCGGCCACGTTGTGCGAGCGCCCGGCCATCACCAGGTGTGAATGCTGCGCCGCCAGGCGCGCCAGCGCGGCCAGCAGCGCCACGCACCGGTCGCGGACCACCACCAGGCTGTCGCGGATCTGCAGCTGCTCGACGTTCTCGGTCAGGTCCCGCGAGGTCATGCCCTTGTGCACCTGCTCGTGGCCGGCCAGCGCGTTGAACTCCTCGATGCGGGCCTTGACGTCGTGGCGGGTGACGCGCTCGCGGGCCGCGATCGACTCCAGGTCGACGTGCTCGACCACCTTCTCGTAGTCGGCCGGAGCCCCGGGGGGAACCTCCACCCCCAGGCGGGCCTGCGCGGCCAGCACGGCGAGCCACAGGCGCCGCTCGGCCACCACCTTGTACTCGGAGGACCACAGGCGGGCCAGCTGCGCGGAGGCGTAGCGGGCGGCAAGGACATTGGGGATACGCGGCTTGGCAGTCACGTTGCGTCAGTATATTCCGCCGCCCTCGCCCGCCCCGACCAGGGGGCGCCCGCCAAGAAGCCCCGCCGGACCAGGGAAGCCCGGGACGGCCGCTCGGGGAAGCGTGAGAGCCGGTCGCCCGCGCGGGCGCCCCGCGGACACACACACGCACACCCGCGCCCCCGACGAAAGGGTGGCAGGCTCCTTGGCTCCTTACGGCCTACCGGCTACCGGGCCGTCGTCGGCGCCAGCTCGTCCTTGTCGTAGACCTTCAGCGGCGGCCGCTCACCACCGTCCTTGGGCGTGCGCCGCAGCCGCTCCTTGAGCCGCTCCACCATCACGTACAGGGTCGGCACCAACACCAGCGTCAGCAGCGTCGACGACAGCAGGCCGCCGATCACCACGATCGCCAGCGGCTGGGAGATGAACCCGCCCGAGCCGGTCAGCCCCAGCGCCATCGGGATCAACGCGAAGATCGTCGCCACCGCGGTCATCAGGATCGGCCGCAGCCTGCGGCGGCCACCCTCGATCACCGCCTCCACCACGCCCATGCCCTGCTCGCGGTACTGGTTGATCAGGTCGATCAAAACGATCGCGTTGGTCACCACGATGCCGATCAGCATCAGCATGCCGATCAGGGCCGGAACGCCCATCGGCGTGCCCGTCGCCAGCAGCAGCCCGATCGCGCCGGTCGCCGCGAACGGCACCGACACCAGCAGGATCAGCGGCTGCACGAAGCTCCGGAACGCCGCCACCATGATCATGAAGACGATCGCGATCGCCGCCAGCATCGCCAGCCCCAGCTGCCCGAACGCCTCGGCCTGGTCCGCGCTCACCCCGCCCATGGTGAAACTCGCCCCCGCCGGCAGCGCCAGCGCCTCCAGCTTCGTCGTCAGCTGCGTCGTCGCCGCGCCCAGGTCGCTGCCGGTCGCCGTGCCCGACACCGTCGCGCTGCGCTCACCGTCGATCCGCGTCACCTGCGTGGGGCCGGCCACCGTGGAGACCTCCGCCACCTGCGACAGCTTCACCGTGCCCGTCGCCGTCGGCAGCTTCAGCGCGCCCACGGCCTTGACGTCCTCGGGCGCGTCCGCCGTCCGCAGCACCACCGCGCCCGAACGGCCGTCCAGCGTCAGCTCACCCAGCGGCGCCCCCCGGAACTGCTGCGCCACCAGCTGCCCGATCTGCGTCTCCGTCAGCCCCCTGGCCGCCGCCTTCTCCCGGTCAACCCGCACCTCGACCCGCTCGGCACCGGCCGCCAGGTTCGAGGTCACGTCCCGCAGCCCGCCCATGTCGGCCATCGCGGCGCGGACCGTCTCGGTCGCCGTCCGCAGCGTCGCCACATCCGGCGCCTGCACGATCACCTGCAGCTGGTCGGTCGCCCCGCCACCGGGGCCACCCTGGCCGCCGCCCACGGTGACCTCGCCGATCTCCGCCTCGGGCAGCTCCTTCAGCCGCCCGCGCAGCTCCTCCTCCAGCGCCGCGCTGTCGGTCTCCTCGGCGATCGTCACCGAGTACGAGGCCCGGTCACCGCCACCGCCGCCCGTCCCCAGGAAACCGCCGCCACCGCCCACGTTCACCTGGTAGTCGCGCACGCCCTTCAGCGACGCCAGGACCTCCTCGACCTTCTTGGCCGCCGCGTCCGTCGTCGCCAGATCGGTCCCGGCCGGCATCCGCTGGCTGATCGACACCGTGTCCTGGCCGGAGGAGTCGATGAAGTTGGTCTCCAGCCGCCCGGCCAGGCCCATCGTCGCGGCGAACACCACCACGCCGATCAGCACCGTCACCAGCCGCCGCCGCGTCGCGAACCGCAGCACCGGCAGGTACGCCCGCTGCAGCGGGCTGCGCATCTCCTTGGCCTCGGCCTCCTCACGCACCACCCGCGCCTGCTCCGGCGACAAAACCGGCGCCTTCAGGAACCAGTACGCCAGCACCGGCACCACCGTCAGCGACACCAGCAGCGACGCCAGCAACGCCACCGTCACCGTGATCGCGAACGGCGCGAACAGCTGCCCCACCATGCCGCCCACCACCGCGATCGGCAGGAACACCGCCACCGTCGTCAGCGTCGAGGCCGTCACCGCGCCGCTCACCTCGCGCACCCCGGCCAGCACCGCCTTGCGCTTGGCCTCCCCGTAACCCAGATGACGCTTGATGTTCTCCAAGACCACGATCGAGTCGTCGACCACCCGGCCCACCGCGATCGTCAGCGCGCCCAGCGTCAGCAGGTTCAGCGAGTAGTCCCCCACCCACAGGGCGATCAGCGCGATGACCACCGACAGCGGGATCGACGCCGCCGTCACCAGCGTCGAACGCACCGACAACAGGAAGATCAGGATGACCAGCACCGCGAACGCCAGGCCCAGCAGGCCCTCGGTCGTCAGGTCCTCGATCGACCGCTCCACGTACGGCGCCTGATCGAAGATCACCGTCATCTCCGAGGAGTCCCCGATCGCCCGCACCAGCTCCGGCAGCTTCTCGCGCACCGCGTGCGAGATCGTCACCGCGTTGCCGTCCGGCGTCATCGTCACCGACAACCCCAGGCTCGGCTGCCCGTTGGTCCGCGTCAGCGACGTCCCCTCGGCCAGCGTCCGCTCCACCGTCGCCACGTCCCCCAGCCGCACCGGCTTGGGAGCCGCCGCAGGACGCTGCGCCTGAGCCTGGGCCCGCTGCGCCTGCTGGATCTGCTGCGCCGTACCGCCACCCGAACCACCACCCGGCGCCTGCCGCGCCTGCGAGGGCACCTGCTGCTGCGGCGCCGCCGCCGGGGCGGCGGGCGTCAGGTACAGGCCCTTCAGCTCCTCCAGCGTCGAGACCCGCTCACCCACCTGAACCGTGAGCGACACCTTGTCCTCGGTCACGCTGCCCGCCGGAACCGGCTGCCCGTTGGCCCGCAGCACCTCGGCCACCGCCGTCGGCGACAACCCCAGCAACGCCAGCTTGCGGACGTCCGGAGTGATCGTCACCACCTCGTCACGGGTGCCCGTCACCGTCGCCGACCGCACCCCCTCCACGGCCTGCAGCTCCGGCACCACCAGCCGCCCCAGCCGCTCGGCCATGACCCGCTGGTCACCGCCGTCGCCCACCGCCAGCTGCATCACCGGAATGTCGTCGGTCCCGCCCGACAACACCTGCGGATCGACCCCCTCGGGCAGCTGCGCCTCGATCCGCGAGATCGCCTGCTGCATCTCCGCGACCGCCGCGTCGATGTCGGTGCCGTACTCGAACGCCACCTGGACCTGCGCCATCCCCTCCCGGGACGTCGAGGTCACCTCCGAGACCCCCTCCAGCCCCTGGAAGCTGTTCTCGATCGGCTCGGTCACCTGCTCCTCGACGATCTCAGGAGAGGCACCCGGGTAGGAGGCCGCCACGAACGCCCCCGGGAACGACAGCGAGGGCAGCAGCTGCTGCTTCAGCGAGGGAATCGCGAACAGGCCGAACGCGCTCAACACCAGCGCGATCATTATGACGAGGCTGCGGTTGGCGAGGCTCAACCTGGCCAGGGAGGTCATGGGGGCGGGCTCCTCAAGGAGGGATATCACAACAAGATTCGCCCTACACTAACACTTCGCCTCATACGAATATTTAACGATGCTTACCAATCCTGATAACCTTCTCAGGAAGCGAGAGGTGAGCGTGAACGACGACCGCGAACAGCTGATCGACCAGATCGGCGCCATGCAACGCGACCTGGGCCGCCTCATGGCCCAGCACCGCGCCCCGTCCCCCCTCTTCGACTCCAACCTGACCATGCGCCAGCTCAAAGTCGTCATGATCCTCTCCGGCCAGGAGTCCGCCTCCGGCCAAGACCTCGCCACCCACCTCGACGTCGGCCTCGGCACCGTCACCGGCATCGTCGACCGCCTCGTCGCCCACGGCCTCGTCGCCCGCCGCGAAGACCCCCACGACCGCCGCATCCGCCGCGCCCGCCTCACCCCCGCCGGACGCGCCCTCATCGAACAGATCGCCGACGCCGGCCTCACCGAGTTCCGGCGCCTCCTGCAACACCTCGACACCCCCACCCTGCACGACCTGTCCGTCGTCATGGAGAAGATCCAGCAGGCCGCCCTCACCCTGCAGAACCACAACCCCCACAAAAAGGTGGGATGATAGGTTCTGTCGCTGTGACAGCACCCACCGACACCCTCTTCTCCCTCACCGGCCGCACCGCCCTCGTCACCGGCGGCAGCTCCGGCATCGGAAACGCCATCGCCCACACCCTCGGCCACGCCGGCGCCAACATTGTCATCGCCGCCCGCCGCACCACCCACCTCACCCACGCCCTCACCCAACTCCACGACCAGAACATCACCGCCGCCGCCATCACCACCGACCTCGCCGACCCCGACGACATCACCCGCCTCTGCCACCAGGCCCCCACCCACTTCGGCGACATCGACATCCTCGTCAACAACGCCGCCAACAACATCCGCGCCCCCATGGCGGACCTCACCCCCGACGACTACCAAAAGACCATGGCCGTCAACATCACCGCCCCCTACCTCCTCGGCCAGCACTTCGGCCCCCGCATGGCCCGGCGCGGCTGGGGCCGCATCATCAACATCGGCTCCCAGCAATCCCACAAGGCCTTCGGCGACAGCGGCGCCTACGGCATCTCCAAAGCCGCCATCACCGGCCTCACCCGCTCACAGGCCGAAGCCTGGTCCCCCCACGGCGTCTGCGCCAACACCATCATCCCCGGCTTCGTCCTCACCCCCCTCACCGAACCCGCCCAAGCCATCCCCGGCCGCGTCGAAGCACTCGCCGCCCGCACCATGACCGGCCGCAACGGCCACCCCGCCGACTTCGCCGGCATCGCCCTCCTCCTCGCGAGCGACGCCAGCGCCTACATCACCGGCCAGGCCATCTGCGTCGACGGCGGCTTCTCCGTCCACTGACACCCCCCACCGCCGGCTACGCCGGCCTCGTCGCCGGGCCCGCCGTCATCGGTGCCGCCCGAACTCGTCGGCCTGCCCGCGGCCCTGGGCATCCCCGCCCTGCTCGCCGCCTTCATGACCGCCACCGCCGGAGCGCTCCGCCCCCAAAAAACCACATAACAACACACCCAGCGCGCCCCGGCCCCCGTACCGCACCGGGGCGGCCTTGTTTTTCGGTGATGAGTCTTTAGTCCGCTGTAAATGATCTTGAACTCCGGCCGATCGCCTTTACAATGTAGATTTATTCAGTGAGGCGCCTCGAAGCGGGCCAGCCAGGTGGTGAGGAGCGACTCCAGCAGCGCCGCCTCCTCGGGGGACAGGTCGTCGAGAAGGCGGCGCTCGTTGCGCATGTGCTCGGCGAACGCCCGGTCGATCAGCTCCCTGCCCGCGGCGGTGAGCGCGACCACCCGCCCCCGGCCGTCGCTCTCGTTCGGACGGCGGGTGACGAGCCCGTCGCGCTCCAGCCGGTCGACGCGCTTGGTCATCGCGCCCGTGGTGACCATGGTGAAGGCGGCCAGCTCCCCGGGCGCGCGCTCGAAGGGCGCTCCCCCGCGCCGCAGGGTGGCCAGGACGTCGAACTCCCCCTCCCCGAGCCCGTAGCGCCGGTAGACCACGCAGAGCCGCTCGGTGAGGTGCCCGGCGAGGCGGTGCAGGCGCCCGATCACCCCCTGCGGGCTCACATCCAGGTCCGGTCGCTCGCGGGCCCACTCACGCTGGATGCGGGCGACGTGGTCAAGGGGTTCGCTCATGGCACCAGCATAGCTTCCCGGGAAGCTATATTCCTTCCATGGAAGCTACCTTTCGCTGGACACTGGTCACGGCGACGGCACCGATCGCCTGGGGGACGACCTACTTCGTCACCCACCAGTTCCTCCCCTCCGGCTACCCCCTGTACGGAGCGGCCATCAGGGCACTGCCCGCGGGCCTCCTGCTCCTGCTGCTGAGCAGGAGGCTCCCGCACGGGCCGTGGTGGTGGAGATCCCTCGTCCTCGGGACGCTCAACATGAGCGCGTTCTTCGCGCTCGTCTACCTGGCGGCCCAGCTGCTGCCGACGAGCGTCGCCTCGACGATCATGGCGACGTCGCCGCTGGTGATGATGGGCCTGGCCTGGTCGATGCTCGCCGAACGGCCGCGCCTCCCGCACCTGGCCGGAGCGGGCGCCGGCATCGCGGGGGTGTGCCTCATGCTGCTCACCGGCGAGGGCGCCGCCGACGCCCTCGGCGTGCTCGCCTCCGTCGCGGCGATGGTGATGTCGTCGTTCGGCTACGTACTGGCCAGGAGATGGGCCACCGGCGCCGGCACGCTGGCGTCGACCTCGTGGCAGCTCGTCGCCGGGGGCCTGGTCCTGCTGCCCTTCGCCGTCGCGCTGGAGGGCCCGCCACCGGCCCTGGACGGGCCCGCGGTCCTCGGGTTCGGCTACGTCACCGTCGTCGCGACGGCCCTCGCCTTCGCCGCCTGGTTCTCGGGACTGCGCCACCTGCCGGCGGCGACGGTGGGACTCGTCGGGCTGCTGAACCCGGTGACCGGGGTGCTGCTCGGCACGACGATCGCCGGGGAGGCCCTCACCGCACGACAGGTCTGCGGGCTGGCGCTGGTCCTCCTCGGCATCCTCCTCGGGCAGCCCGCCGCGGCCCGCCTCACCGCCCTCGTCCGGAACCGGAAACGACCTCGCGGGCCGCAGGGGAGCGGGGCCGGCCTCAGCCGACGTGGACCAGGGGACGGCGGGCGGTCTCCTGCTCGGCCTGGCGCAACACCTCGCGGGTGAGCGGCGGGATGTCACCCCCGCCGAAGACGAGATAGCGCAGCAGCGCGCCCACCGGGTTGCCCTCGGCGGCCCAGTGGAAGTAGACGTGCGGCGTCTTGCCGGTCTGGTCACGCAGGTACAGAAGCAGGGCCGCGATGGCGTTGGCGATGGTGGGGCTCTCCATCCGCAGGATGCGGAACCCGTGGCGCTCCTCGCCCACGACGTGCAGCTCACCGGCGAACTCCGAGGCGTCGGAGACGCTCACCTCCAAAAACAGCAGGCCCTCCTTGGTACGCAGCCGGTGCAGCTCCCAGGCCTCGCGGGCCTTGTCGACGTACTCCTTGCAGTCGCGCTCGTGCGGCTCGTTGGCGATCAGCCGGATCTCCCCCGACTCGCTGACGTAGCGGCGGGCCAGGTCGTCCAGGGTGACCTTGGTGACGCGCAGCTCGGTGGAGCGGGTAGCCCGGGAGATCAGCGAGGTGATCACGATGGCCAGCACGAACAGCAGGGCGATCACCAGGCCGTCGGGGCGTTCGATGACGTTGGCGACGGTGGCGTAGGCGAAGATCAGCGTGATGACCCCGAACGAGGCCGCCGCGCGGAGGCGGCCCTCGTTCCAGGCGGCCAGGGTGACCGCGACCGCGGCCGACAGGATCAGCGCGAGCACCCCGGTGGCGTAGGCGCCGCCCTGGGACTCCACGTCGGCGCCGAAGAACAGGGTGATGAGGAAGGAGATGGCGGTGAAGACCAGCACCATCGGCCGGGCGGCGCGCGACCAGTCGGGGGCCATGCCGTAGCGGGGGAGGTAGCGCGGCACGATGTTGAGCAGCCCCGCCAGCGCCGAGGCCCCGGCGAACCACAGGATCGCGATGGTCGACAGGTCGTAGACGGTGCCGAACCCGTCACCCAGATACTCGTGCGCCAGGTAGGCCAGGGCGCGCCCGTTGGCCGCGCCGCCCTCGGCGAACTCCTCGGCCGGGATGAGCACGGTGGTGGCGAAGCTGGAGGTGATCAGGAAGACGCTCATGATGACCGCCGCGGTGGTCAGCAGCTTTTTCGCGCCGCCGATCCGCCGGGGAAGGTCCCCCTTGACCAGCGGCATCACCGCCACGCCCGTCTCGAAGCCCGACAGGCCCAGGGCGAGCTTGGGCATCACGTACAGCGAGACGGCGACCATCGCGAGCGGGCTGGAGTGCTCGGTCGTCAGCGCCTCGCCCCAGCCGGTGACCAGCGCGGGGTCGGCGAGGACCTGCCGCAGGGCCGTGCCCAGGACGACCACGTTCAGCACCAGGTAGACGGCGACCAGGACGACGGCGATCGAGATGGCCTCGCTGAACCCGACCAGGAACACCCCGCCCAGCGCGGCGATCAGCGCCAGGGTGACCGGGACCTGCCAGCCCGACAGGAACTCCGGCACGAACGGGTTGTGCAGGATGTGGGCGGTGGCGTCGGCCGCCGACAGGGTGATGGTCACGATGAACGCGGTGGCCACGAACCCCAGCAGGAACAGCACCAGCAGCTTGCCGCGCCAGCCGGGCAGCAGGCGCTCCAGCATCGACAGCGACCCCAGGCCGTGGGGACTCTGCCCGGCCACCGCCCGGTAGGTCGGCAGCGCGCCGAACAGGGTCAGCGCCACCAGCAGCAACGTCGCGAGCGGGCTGAGGGCCCCGGCCGCCAGCGCGGCGATGCCCGGCTGGTAGCCCAGGGTGGAGAAGTAGTCCACTCCCGTCAGGCACATCACCTGCCACCAGGAGTGCTGGCGCTCGGGCGGCTCCTCGTGGTGCGGGCCGCTGGTCCTGGGGTCGGAGCGTTGCAGCCCCTTCAGCAACCACCCCCGCAGCCCCGAGCGCGCCGGTGCCGGTGTCGACGTAACTGCCACTGTTTCCTTCTCCCTCTCCCTGCGCTCCACGTCGTTGCCCGGCCCCTGGCGGGTGGGGACGGCGCGCTGTCGCGCCATCGGCCGCCAGGTGCCGCTGTCCGCCCTGCCGCCGGTCACGTCCTGCGGCGGCGAGCCCGGAGCGGACGGCCGATGGGTGCCCGGCGACCGCGCGGGAGGCACGAGAGACACGGGAGGCACGGGAGGCACGGCCGGTGGCCACCGGCCGACGAGGGAACGGCGAGGCGCCCGGGACGGTACGGCGCGGCCGGGAGGGGGCGCCGGAAAGAGGCCGGGAGGGGAGGAACCGGGAGGGATCGCCGGAGGAGAAGACGAGACACGCCATATTCCCTACCGGTCCGGCCGCCGGGCGCCTAGAAAATCATACGGATCCATACGCGTTCTTGACGCCGCTTCGCCTTCGCCCGGGTTCGCGAAGTTCGTCCTGGTTAGCTCGGAGCTGCGGCTCGTCTCGTCCGGGCGGGCCGGGGCGTTTCAGAACACCCCCACCCAGAGCGGTCCTTCTCAGAACAGAACCGCTCAGAACAGCCTCGCCTCCTTCAGTGCGGCCGGCTCCTCCAGGTCCAGCAGGAACCGCTTGCGCTCCAGGCCCCCCGCGTAACCGGTCAGGCCGCCGTCCGCGCCCACCACCCGGTGGCACGGCACGATCACGCTCACCGGGTTGCGGGCGTTCGCGGCGCCGACCGCCTGGGCCAGCGACACCTTCCCCAGCCGCCGCGCCAGATCCCCGTACGAGCGCGTCTCACCGAAGGGGATCTCCATCAGCAGCTTCCACACCCGCTGCTGGAACTCATCCCCCCGGGGCGCCAGCGGGAGCTCGAAGCGGGTCCGCTCACCGGCGAAGTACTCCCCCAGCTGGCGCCGTACCTCCTCGAAGCCCGAATCACTGCGGACGCCCCGCTCCTGCGGCCCGGGGCCGCGCAGGTGCCGCTCGAAGTACAGCCCGCACAGCACGCCGTCCTCGGCGACCGCGGTCAGGTCACCCAGCGGCGACGCGATGACGGTGTGGGTCATGGCCATCTCACTTCGTCCCTTCCAGCCCTGCGGGAACCCCCCTCGGCCCCCACCCTTCACCCTTGAAGACGTCCGGCGACAGCGAAACGTGAGAAACGCGGGAACGGCCCGTGCTGATCGACACCGAGAGGGATCAGCGCCGGGGGGATTGGCGCCCGAGGGGCGGGAGACTCCACCCGCGGCGGGCCGCCCTCGGCCTCGGACGCCCGGCGTCCCCCCGCCTCAGGAGGGCGGCGGCCCCGCGGGCGCGACGCGATCCGGACGACTTCACCTGGGGAGGGAGCGCTCCCACCCAAGATCGATGATTGAGCAGGTCAGAGCGGGTAGTTCCCATACACAACTTCCACAGCGACCGTTCTGATCATGGCGGACACGTCGGCAGCCCCCCGCTGAACGCCACAGACGGTACTCACGTAAGGGGACGGGTATGCACACCGATCAGCGTGGCCACTGGCCGATCAGCACCGACCTGATCGGCCTGCGCCGGCATCTGTACCGCTACATGAGCCAGATGGGCCTGGTCGGGACACGACGCGACGACCTGCTGCTGGCGGCCAACGAGGCCGTCATCAACGTGCTGGAACACGGCGACGCGGCCGGCAGCGTGAGCGTGTGGCGCGACGAGGCGGACCTCGTCGTCGATGTCGTCGACGACGCCGGACGCCTCGCCCCCGACCAGGCCGACCGCCGCCGGCCGGGGCCGGGCGCGGTCCGCGGGTTCGGGCTGTGGCTGATGGGCCGGCTCTGCGACGAGTTCACCATCTGCCAGAGCGGCGGCCGCTCCCACGTCCGGTTGCGCATGCACCTGCACGCCACCTCCGGCGCCGGATGAACGGCCGGACCACCGTCGTCCCGACCGGAAACGGGACGAGATACGACGCCGACGTCCAGGGTGGGTGGCGTCGACCGGGCCCGGCCACCCGTTCCTCCGAGGACTGAGCCCGCCTGCTCGGCAAGCCCGCGTCCGCACGGGCCCGCGCCGGACTCAGCCGGTGCGCGGGCCGGGCTCCGCGAGACGGCTCGCCGTGAGCATCAGCGGAGCGTCCACCCCGTGCTGGGAACTCGCGTCGGCGAGGAAGGCGGCCAGCCACCCCAGAGCGTCCAGCGACCACTCGGTGAGGGTGCCGTGGAAGACGGCCCGGTGACGAGCGGGCCCCGACCACACCTCGTCGATGACGGCGGGCTCCAGGACCACGTCGTCGTCCTCCGCCGAAGAGGCCGGATCGTCGCCGTCGGTCACGGAGACCTCGTCGCACGAGAAGACGTCCTGGTCGAACTGCCGCATCCACCGCAGCATCCCGGACGCCGCCGCGCGGATGGACGGATCCCGCCCGCCGTCCAGCGTCACCCGCACCCGCGCTCTCAGGCGCGGGTCACCGTCGGCGAACCAGCCGGCCTCCTGGAGCAGGGGCATCACGGCACCCCAGGGCGACGACGCGCCCTCCGGCGCGCCGAAGTCCCGCACGGGGGGCAGCAGGAGCCGCACCGCCCGCAGGCGAACGGTGCCGATGCGGGCCACGACGTCGTCCACGCACGACAGGAAAGCCCGCACCGGCGACGGCCCCCCGGCCGGGACCGGCCCGGTCGGCGACACCTGGAACCACGCGACACGGGCCGGCCGCGACTCGGAGGCCGAGGCCGGAGCCGGGTCCTGCCCGGCGTCGTTCATCCCCCAGAGACCGCCCGAGGCGTTCTCCTCGGCCTCGGTGAGCCATCCCATCGCGGACGACCTCGCGACGAACAGGCTGTAGGCGTCGGAGGAGGCGACGAGAGGATCCCGCCACGGATGCGGCTCCAGCTCGCCGTACAGAGCCACGAACATGGTGCTGCCGGGTCGTCTGATACTCACGTCGCCCCTCTCGCGTTACCGCCTGCAGTAGATGTTCTGCCCCGGTGTGTAGAGCTTGCCCGGGTCGTCGGCCAGGCCGACCAGGTCCACGTCGACGACGCTACGCCACCCCGTCAGGCTGCCGCTGGTGCAGACCCCGCGCCCGGTCGCGCGGTTTCCCGCCCCGCCGCCGGACCTCACCGTCGCGGTGCCCGCCGTACCGGCGTTCCTCCAGCTGCCGTCGGCGTAATACTGCTGCAGCTGGACCGTGACGATCGCCAGCGTGGCGTTGCAGTTGCCGTTGACCCACCAGCCGTGCCCGGAGGCCTCGAAGGCGGACCCGGAGATGTGGACGTAGTCGCCCCTGGTCTGGAAGACGCACACCGCGGCGGGCGCCCGGCCGTTCTCCGGGGAACCCGAGTTTCTCGAGTTCGCCTCGCCGCCCGCGGGGGCGGGCGAGGGAACCGGGGCGGGCGCGGGCGGCGGGGCGGACCTGTCCGGAACCGCGATCGCCGAGGTCTGGGACATCGCGAGAAGCATCGCACCCACGATGCCGGCCGTTGTGGAGATCCTACGAAAACGGTTACGCATGACCGCACCTCCGAGCTGAGTCGAGCGGGATCAGGGGTTTCCGCGCACCCCCTGACGGGCGCGCCCCTGACGGCGGTTGGGAACGTGCACGGCGCTGACCTCGATCGGCGCGCCAAGCGTAAGTAAAAGTGTCATTTCCATTCCGTCGTGTCAAGAAATTTAAAATCGTTAAGCAATGTTTTGTTGGCATATGTGCTGCGATTTCACGTGCATCCCGATAATCGACAGGGAAATCTTTGTGGCGGATATTTCAATACAGTTATAAGAAAGCCGGTGAATGGGGCACGGAATCCTGTGCGCCGAATTTCGGCGGACCCGGAGAGTTGTTTTGGTTTTGCGGGTTACGGTTTTTGGACAACCCGCCGATCGCCTTTACAATGTAGATCAAAACGGAGGCCCGGGACATCCGCCGTGTTCCCGTCGGCAGGAGGTCAGCCGCCGAGGCCGGGCAGCACCTCGGCGCCCAGCCGGCGGATGTTCTCCAGGGTGCGGGCGTGCTCGCCCGCGCCCTCGACCATGAGGATCAGGTGTTCGAGCCCGGTCACCTCGCGGGTGCGCCGGATCGTCTCCACGCAGCGGCCGGCGTCCCCCACCGGATGGACACCGGTCAGGAAGTCGACGTACTCCCCCACGTCCCGCACGGGCCGCCTCCGGCCGTCCACCGGCACGTATCCCGCCAGGCCGGGCTCCAGCCAGCGGGGCATGGCGGCCTTCAGCTCCCGTATGGCCGCCCTCGTCGAGTCGGCCACGTGCCCGACGACGGCGGCCACGTGCCGGGGCGCGTGCCGGGTCGTGGCCGCACCCGCTTCCGCGCCTGTTTCCGGGGCGGGGGAAGACATCGCGGGGGAAGGCGTCACGGGTGGAGGCGTCACGGGTGGAGGTGTCGCGTCGTAGTCGGCGAGCATCGCGGCCTTGCCCGCGTCGTCCAGGTGCATGCCGAGCAGCATCGGCAGCCCCCGCCCGGCCGCCAGCCGCGTCGTCTCCGGCGAGGTGCACGCCACGACGGGCCGCATCGACGCCGCCGGGACCATCGCGACCTCGCGGAAACGGAAGAACTCCCCCTCGGCCGACACCGTGCGCCGCTCCAGGGCCCGGCACAGCAGGTCGAGCGACTCGGCGAAGCCGCGCTCGAACCTCGCCAGGCCGGTGCCGAACACCTCCAGGTCGATCCAGGGCCCGCCCCTGCCGACCCCCAGCGTGAAACGCCCGCCGGACAGGTGGTGCAACATCGCCGCCTGCTCCGCCAGCGCCACCGGGTGCTGCGTGGACAGCACGCTCACGGCCGTCCCCACCCCGATCGTCCGCGTACGCCCGAGCGCCACGGCCGCCAGCGTCGCCGCCGACGGGCAGACGCCGTACGACATGAAGTGGTGCTCGGCGATCCACGCGTCGTCGAAGCCCGCCTCCTCCGCGACCTCGATCGCCTCCACGCAGTCACGCAGCACCCGTCCCTGCGGCCTGCCGGGGAAACCCGCCGCGACCAGGAAGATTCCGACCCGCATCCCGCTCACGACCTCTCACGTACGGGCCGGGGCCGGCGCCGTGCCCCCGGTCTTCGTCTCGGCGCCGGTCCCGGCGGGGTCAGGTGTGGAGCGATCCCGGCCGCCGGGGCGTTCGGCCGGGGTGATGAGGAGCACTCGTCCGGGGATATCGCGTCCGGCCGGTCGCCTCGCGAGGCTAGGGATCACACGCCGAATTCGTCAAGGTTTCGCGCTTGTTCTCGGCTGTCGCGAGGCGCCGCATCCTCACGGTGAGCCCGAAAACCCGGGAGCCCGCCGGGCTGCCGAGTAGACGCTCGGGCAGGGCCGGGTGACGCTCCGCGCGCACGCCCTGTCCCGCAAAGGCGTTCGCCGCGCGAAACGGTGCCGGGACGGCCGGAAAGGCACCGGTCCGCGAGGGGACCGGGCCTCGGCGGGCGCGCTCAGCGGGTGGCGGCGTGGGCGGTGAGGATCTGCCGGACGACCGTGTCGGGGCGGGACATCATCACCACGTGCGAGGCGCCGGGAACCTGCTTGACCCTGCCGCCGGCCCGTTCGGCCATGAAGCGCTGCACGGCGGGCGGGATGACGTTGTCGCCGCTCGGGATGACGAACCAGGACGGCACGGTCTTCCAGGCCGGGACGCCGCTGTGCCCGGACAGGCCGCCCACGCTGCCGGGACGCTGGGTGGCCGCCATCAGCCTGGCCTGGGAGGCGGGCAGGTCGGCGGCGAACACGTCGCGGAACCTGGCCGGGTCGATGTAGCCGTCGTAGCCTCCGCCCGGGAAGGGCCGGATCACGAGCGCCTCCTCCAGTTTGCTGCCGGGGAACTTCTCGGCCAGCTCCAGCGGGCTCTCGCCCTCGTCGGGGGCGAAGGCGGCGACGTAGACCAGGGCCTTGACGTTGTCGTGGCCGCGGGCGGCGTTGGTGATGGCCGCGCCGCCGTAGGAGTGGCCGACCATGATGACCGGGCCGGGGATGGTGTCGATGACGCTGGAGATGTAGGCCGCGTCACCGGTTAGGTCGCGCAGCGGGTTGGCGGGGGCGATCACCGGGAAGCCGGCCGCCTGCAGGGCGGCGATGGTGGCGTTCCAGCCGGAGGCGTCGGCGAACACGCCGTGCACCAGCACGACCGTGGGTTTTGCCGTCGTGTCCCCCGTCGTGCCCGCCTCCGTGCCCGCCTCCGTGCCGGACGCCGTGCCTGTCGCCGTGCCTGTCGCCGTGCCTGTCGCCGTGCCTGTCGCCGTGCCTGTCGTGCCCGTCGCGGCGGACGGCGCCGCCGAGGCGGGCGCGATCGTGCCGGTCAGGCCGAGTGTCAGGGTCAGCGTGCTGAGCAGCAGTCTCAGGCCGCGACGCTGGGAACGGACGGTCATGGCGGTGTCTCCTCGGGGTCGTACCGGTAGGGCGTCGGTCACGGCACGAGCATCGGCCGCCGCGGTGCCGCCGCGAATCGGTCAGTTGACTGCATCGCCCCGCAGCGCGTCGCGCAGGGCGGCCCGGGAGGTGATGCCGAGCTTGGGGAAGATCCGGTAGAGGTGGGCGCCGACGGTCCTGGAGGACAGGAACAGCCGTTCGCCGATGTCCTTGTTGCTCAGTCCCGAGGCGGCCAGGCGGGCCACCTCCAGTTGCTGGGAGGTCAGGCCGTGCGCGGCGCCGGGCCGCCGTGTCACGGCCACGCCGGTGGCGCGCAGCTCCTGTTCGACCCGCCGCCGCCATACGGTCGCGCCGAGCCCGGCGAACAGGTCGGCCGCCCTGCGCAGCTCGGGCCGCGCCTCGCCCGGCCGCAGGCGCCTGCGCTGCAGCTCGCCCAGGGCCAGGCGTACGCGGGCGTGGTCGAACGGCCTGCGCTCGGTCCCGGGCAGCGCGAGCGCGGCCCTGAACAGCGGCACCGCCTCCTCCTCCGGCGCCACCAGCGCCTGGGCGGCCAGGACGTGCATCCGCAGCCGGGGCGCCGCCCGCTCGGCCAGCCCGGCCGCGGCGGCGGCGTGCGCCCTCGCCTCGGCCGTCCTGCCGGTGCGCACCGCCGAGTCCACCAGCTCGAAGACCGCGCACGGCGTGTAGGTCACGTACGGGGGGATGACGCCCGGCGGGCTGATGCTCGTCCAGTACGCGTAGGCGCTGTCGTAGTCGCCGTGCGCCGTCGCCGCGAGCGCCAGGTTGCGGGCCGACAGCGACAGGTGCAGGCCGCTGCCGCGCGGCGCGGCCCACCGCTCGACGGTCCTGCCGTACTCGCGGGCGCCGTCGGCGTCGCCCCGGGCCGCGGCGATCCAGCCGAGGCTGCAGCGCAGGTCGTGGGCGAGCAGGCCCAGGTCGTGGCGTACGCACAGGTCGAGCCCGGTATTGGCGGCGCTCTCGGCGGCCTCCCACCGGCCGGCCAGGAAGTGGTCGTGCGCGGCGAGCCAGTGGCCGGTGGCGGCGTGCGTCACCGCGCCCCGCCCGGACCCGCCGTCGATCAGGGCGCGGACGCGGTCGCGGCAGCCGGGCAGCAGGTCCATCCAGGCGGCGGCCCGGCACAGCGCGGCCACGCGGCCCGGCGGGGCGTCGGCGGGCAGCGCGTCGAGCGCGGCGCGCACGAGCGCCGCCGATCCGCGGCCGGTGAAGACGTCGTGCAGCAGGCGGGCGAGCTCGTCGTCGCAGCCGGCGACCACGCCGCCCACCTCCTCCCACTCCTTCGGATCCTGCGCGTACGACGCGGCGATCACCCTGACCAGGGGTCCCGCCCCGGGGGTGCCGCGCGGCAGGCGGCGCGCGGCGTCCAGGTCGCCGTCGCGCAACATGAGGATCCGCGCCCTGGTGGCCAGGGCCCCGGCCGGGTCGCCGAGGTGGTGGCGCGCCTGGTCCAGCAGGTCCTGGGCCAGGGTCAGCTGCCCGGACTCGCCCGCCAGCTCGGCCGCGCGCTCCAGCCGGGCGGCGCGCGCCGCCGAGTCGGGGGTGAGCTCCGCCGCCCGCCGCAGCGCCTTGACCGCCGGCCCTCCGCCGCCCCGCAGGCTCACCGCGCGGGCGGCCTTCTCGATCTCGGCGGCCACCCGCTCGTCCGGTTCGGCCGCAGCCGCCGCCAGGTGCCAGACGCGCAGCTCGGGGTCGGCCCTGTGCCGGTCGGCCAGTACGGCGTGCGCCTCGCGCGTCTCCTCCGGCGAGGCCGTCTTGACGATCGCCGACCTCACCAGCGGGTGGCGGAACCGCAGGCCGGCCGGGGTCGAGTCGCGGGTGACCAGTCCGGCCCGCTCGGCCTCCAGCAGCTCGTACGGCGACAGCTCGGCCCGGTGGTGTGACCGGTCGCCGTTGAGGGCGGCGACCAGCAGCGTCGTGCGGACGCGCGGCGGCAGCTCCAGCAGCCGGTTCGCGAACCCGGTCTCCAGCCGGGTGCGCAGGGACGCCCCGGCGGGCGGCTCCACGCCGACGAAGCTCTGCGGCAGTTCGGTGATCGCCAGGGGGTTGCCCGCGGCCTCGGCCAGGACCCGCTCGCGCGCCGACGGCGGCAGGCCCGGGTGGAGCAGGTCCAGCAGCCGCCCGGCCGCCTCGTCGTCGAGCGGCCCCACCTCCAGCGTGTGGACGCCGGGCGTGACGTGCTCGGTGGCGGTGAGCGACCTGCGGGTGAGAACGGCGCGCAGGTCGTACGCCCGCAGCCGCAGCAGGACGAACGTCATCACCTCGCGCGTGGGCCGGTCCACCCAGTGCGCGTCCTCCACGGCGATCAGCACCGGCCCGTCCTCGGCCACGGCCGCCAGCACGGCCAGGGACGCCACCGAGATCGCCAGCCGGTCGGGGGCCGGCCCGTCCCGCATCCCCAGCGCCCGGCGCAGGGTGTCGCGGTGGAACGGCTCCACCCGGTCCAGGTACTCCAGCACCGGCGCGAGCAGCTGGTGCAACCCGGCGAAGGCCAGCCGCGCCTCGCTCTCGAAGCCGCTGCCGCCCAGCACCCGGATCCCCCGCTCCCCGGCGTAGGCGATCGCGGCCCGCAGCAGCGCGGACTTGCCCACGCCGGAGTCGCCGTGCAGCACGACGTCGGGCGGGGCGCCGGGGGCGCGGTCGATCGCCCGCCGCAGCGCGGCCAGCTCTCTCGCGCGTCCGATGATGTCCATGTGGTTCGCCTCCTCGGTGCGGTCGTCCGGCCGGTCGCCGGGCATGCCGGCGGCGGCGTGCTGTGCGGGTGTCCCGGCCGTCCGTGGCACGGCTACGGCCACGCCACCCTCACGACCGGGCGGGTGTGAACGGCGCCGTACGGTGCCCCGCTCACCCGCGTCGAGCGGCGGAACGGGCTCGTGCTGGAGTTCCCGGCGAGATGACGGCACGTGGCGACGGTACGTTCCGCGTGACGGACCCGGGTATCAGTCGCGTGACGTATCCGCCAGGGCGTCGCGCAGTTGCGCGCGCGAGGTGATGCCGAGCTTGGGGAAGGCCCGGTACAGGTGGGTGCTGACGGTGCGGTGCGACAGGTAGAGCTGCTGGGCGATCTCGCGGTTGGACAGCCCGGCGGCGGCCAGCCGGGCGATGTGCAGCTCCTGTGAGGTGAGGAGTTCGGCGGTCGGCGGGACGCGCAGGTCGCTGGCCTCTCCCGCGGCCCGCAGCTCCTGGCGGGCCTTCTCCCCCCAGGCGAGCAGCCCCAGCACGTCGAAGGCGTCGCGGGCGGCCCGCAGCGGCCCGCGCGCCTCCTGGATCCGCCGCCGGCGGCGCAGCCACATGCCGTGGGCGAGCAGCAGGCGCGCCCGCGCGGTGGGCCAGGACGACAGGTCGGCGTCCAGGGCGGCGTGGTAGAGCGCCTCGGCGTCGGCGTCGTCGGCCAGCACCGCGCGCGCGTACCGGAGCCCGACGTGCAGGAGCGGGGCGGCGGCCCGGGTGGCCACCGGCTCCAGTTCCGCCACCGCCCGCCTGGCCGTCTCCCGTCTGCCGGCCGCGACGGCCGCCTCGGCCAGCTCGCCGATCACCCACTGCCGCCAGATCTGGTGGTGGGCGGCGTCGCCCGGCTCGAACAGCCGCCACAGGTGCCCGAACGCCTCCTCGTGCCGCCCGGCGCACAGCGCGATCACGCCCCTGGCGTGCTGGAGCATCACCGCCACGGGCGAGCTGGTGGTGACGGCGCCGAGCACGCGCTCGCCCTCGGCGGCCAGCGCCAGGCCGCGTGCCTCCTCGCCGCGCAGCCCGGCCAGCAACGCCAGCGCGGCCAGGGACGAGGCCTGCCGGTGCGGCTGCGCGGTCTCGCGGGCCAGGCGCCCGGCCTCCTCGGCGACCAGTAGTGCCCCGGCCCAGTCCCCGCAGAAGATCTGGCGCCACATCTGGGTGCTAAGCGCCCGCGTGAGCAGGCCCAGCCTGCCCTGGGTCCGCAGGTCGGCGATCGAGGCGTCCATGAAGTCGCCGACCAGGTCGAAGGCGCCGACCGTGCTCGCCGCCACGCCCAGCAGCCGGGTCATGGCCCCGTCCGGCCAGGCGTCGCGCGCCTTGGCCAGGCGCTCGACGACGTCCGCCCCGCGTTCCACCGAACCGGCGGCGGCCATGGTTATCAGCAGCCTGGGGTCGTCGTCGCCGGCGGAGAGCCGTTCGGCCAGGGCGATGACCTGCCGGCGCTGCTCCCAGCCCGGGTCGTTCCACCAGCAGCGGACGGCCGCCGCCTGGACGAAGTCGAGCGCGAGCTCGCGGTCACCGGCCGCCGCCACCGCCTCGGCGGTCGTGACCAGCCGCCGGATCCGTGCGGGGCTCTCGTTGCGCTCCTCCCCCAGGACCTCGCTCAGCAGGACGAGCCTGGCGCGCGGCAGCTCCCCGCGGACGGACGGCTCGGCCAGCGCGAGCAGTTCGGCGGCCTGGTCGCCGCGGCCGAGGTCGAAGGCGAGCTCGGCGGCGGCCAGCAGGCGCTCGGCGCCGGCCGTGGGCTCCTCGCTCACCTCCGCCGCGCGGCGCAGGGCGGTCACCGCCACCGGGACGGCGCCGCGCTGCCGGGCCCGGGCGGCCAGCTCCTCCAGCTCGGCGGCGACGGACTCGTCCCGGTGGGTGATCGCCGCGGCGCGGTGCCAGGCCCTGCGGTCGGGGTCGCGCTCGTGCACCAGGGCCAGCGCGGCGTGGGCGGCCAGGCGGTCGGCGCCGCCGGCCTTCTGGTAGATGGCCGAGCGCACCAGCGGGTGCCGGAAGCGGAGGGTCTGCTCGTGCAGCTCCACCAGTCCCGCGTCCACGGCCGGGGCCAGCGCCTCGGCGGTCAGCTCGGTGCCCGTCACCATCGCGCCGCCCGCGAGGGCGTCGGCCAGGTCGTGGCCGTCGTTGGCGGCGGCCACCAGCAGCAGGCTCCGGGAGCCGGGCGGGAGTTCGGCCAGCCGTACGGCGAAGGCCCGCTCCAGGCGCGCGGTGAGCGGCGGCAACCGCGCCTCGGCGGTGGCCGTCCCGGCGTCCAGCGTGAGCGGCAGCTCGACCAGGGCGAGCGGGTTGCCGGCCGCCTCGCTCAGCACGCGGCGGCGCGTGCCGGCGCCGAGCCCGGCGGACCGGGCGTCCAGGAGCGCCTCCGCCGCGGCGGGATCCAGGCCGGTCAGCGTCAGCCGGGGTACGTCGCTGTCGTCCAGGCTGGTGGGGTAGCCGTCGCGCAGGGCCATCAGCAGCACGATCGGGTCCGAGCGCACGCGCCTGGCCACGAACCCCAGCACCTCGATGGTGGGCCGGTCCAGCCACTGGAGGTCGTCCACCACGATCAGCAGCGGCCGGCGGGCCGCCACCTCCCCCAGCAGGTTGAGCACGGCCAGCGCCACCAGGAAGGGTTCGGGATCGCTCACCTCGGCCATCCCGAAGGCGCCGAGCAGGGCCTCCCGCTGGCGGGCGGGCAGCCGGTCGGCGGCGCCGAGCATCGGCCGCAGCAGCTGGTGGAGCCCGGCGAACGGCAGGTGCGTCTCGCTCTGCACTCCGGAGACGCCGGACACCGTCACACCGCGTGCCTCGGCCCGCGCGGCGGCGACGGCCAGCAGGGCGGACTTGCCGATACCCGGCGCACCGCACACGACCAGGGCGTTTCCGCCCTCGTGAACGCGGTCGACGAGGCCCTCGAGCCCGGCCACCTCACGGTCGCGCCCGAAGAGCATGAGCACGTGACACCTCCCCCGGAGCCCGATGATCGAATTGTCGCATAAGTACGTCATGTGACGAATGGCGGGCGGCTTGACTTCTCCGGACGGCGGCGCGGCGTCTCGCCGGACCTCTCAGCGGCGTCTCGCCGGACCTCTCGTCCGCCCCCCAGGGGATCTTGGATGCGGCGGCCTTCCGCGTAAGCTTTAGGTGATCTCCACCGGATCACGGAGACACCCTGGATCGCGGGACATCCCGGATCGCGGAGACGTCGCGGAGACGTCGCGGAGAAGGAGCGCCCGATCACCACCCCGGCCGGCTTCGCGGAGGTGCTGCGTCGCCATCGGCACGCGGCACGCCTGACGCTGGAGCGGCTCGCCGAAGCCTCGGGAGTCAGCGCCCGGACCCTGTCGGACATGGAACGCGGGCACAGCAGGGGTCCCCAGCACCGGACCGTCACCGCGCTGGCCGACGCCCTCGGCCTGACCGGTCCCGACCGCAGGCAGCTCGTCGAGCTGGCGCGCGAGGGCCGTCTGCGCGACCACTGGGCCCGCCCGACCGGGCTGTGCGAGCTGCCGCGCTCCGTCGACGACTTCACCGGCCGGACCGCGGAACTGGCCTGGATCGGTGAGCTGGTGCGCGCCGAGGACGCGCCGGGCGCCGCGGACGTGCGGCTCGTCACCGGCTCCGCCGGGCTGGGCAAGACCACGCTGACCGTCCGCGCCGCCCACGCCCTGCGGCCGGACTTCCCCGACGGGGTGTTCTTCCTCGACCTGTTCGGCATGTCCTCCCGGCCCCTGCCCGCCGACGAGGCCCTGGGCACGCTGCTTCGCGCGCTCGGCGTCACGGACCAGCGGATCCCCGGCGACGTCGCCGGGCGCGCGTCCCTGTACCGGTCCCTGCTGCGCGCCCGGCGCGTGCTGATCGTCCTCGACAACGCCGCCTCCGAGGAGCAGGTCCGGCCGCTGCTGCCCGGCGGGGGCGCGGGCAAGGCGCTGGTGACCAGCCGCCGGCTGCTGGCCGGCCTGGAGGGAGTGCGCAGGCTCGGCCTCGGGCCCCTGCCCCCGCTGGAGGCCGCCGGCCTGCTGGCCGGGATCCTGAAGGACCGCGGCACCTCCGACGACGGACCGGCCGTCCGGCAGCTCGCGCAGATGTGCGGCGGACTGCCCCTCGCGCTCCGGATCGCCGGAAACCGGCTGGTCAGCCGGCCCGGCTGGAACGCCGCCGACCTCGCCGCCCGGCTGACGAACGAGGAGCGCCGCCTGGACCAGCTCAGCGCCGGCGATCTCAGGATCGCCACCGCGTTCGGGCTGTCGTACGAGCAGCTGGCCGACTCGACGCGGCGGGTCTTCCGCCGGCTCGCCCTGGTGCCGGGCCGCACCTTCGACGCCGCACTCGCCGCCGTGGTGGGCGGCACGTCGATCGAGGGGGCCTGGGACGCCCTCGACGAGCTCGTCGACCTCGGCCTGCTGCAGGACAGCGCGCCGGGACGCCACCGCTTCCACGACCTGGTCCGGCTGTTCGCCCGCGACCGGCTCCGGGAGGAGGAACCCGAGGCCGAACGCGACGCGCTCACCGTGACGATGACGTCGTGGCTGCTGCGGACGGCCACCACCGCCGGGCGCTGGTTCGAGCCCGCGTACGGCCCCTCCGACCGGTCCGGCCCCGGCCTCGCCGCCCTGTCCTCCCCGGAGGAGGCCGACCACTGGCTGCGCGCGAACGTGGACAACTGGCTGGGCGCGTTGCGCCACGGGGCGGGCACCGGCCGGTTCGCCGCCGTCCTCGACTGCGCCGAGTCGATGCACTGGTTCTCCGACCGGTGGATGCACGCCCCGCACTGGCACGAGGTCTTCACCCTCGGCGCCGAGGCCGCCGCCGCCCTGGACGACCCGGCCCGCCAGGCCGGGCAGCTGAACCTGCTGGCGTGGGTCCACCTGGTGCCGCGAGAGGAGCTGGAGGCCACGCTGCGCCACACGGCCCAGGCGATGGACCTGGCCACGCGCAGCGGCGCCACCGCGCAGGTCGCTCTGGCCCACCACCAGGCGGGCGGCGCGCTTCGACGGCTCGGACGGCTCGACGAGGCCATAGCGTCGGAGACCCGGGCGGCGGAGATCTTCAAGGCCGAAGGCGACATCGACCGGTACTGCCACTGTCTCGGCGCCCTCGGCACCTGTCTTCGCGACGCCGGGCAGCACGCCGAGGCGCTGGAGCGCTACCTCGCCCTGTGGGCCCTGCTGGAGGACGACCGGTCGGGGGTGACGCCGGGCGTCGCGGCGTTCACCCGGCCGATCGCGCTGGCCCGCGTCGGCGAGTGCCTGGGACTGCTCGGCCACCGGGCCGAGGCGATCGTCAAGCTCACCGAGGCGATCGGCCTCATGGAACGGGCTCAGATGCCCGCCCCGCAGGCCCGCACCCTGGAGACGCTGGCGGCCCTGCTGGCCGGCGAGGAACGGACCGGCGAGAGCCGCCGTGCCTACGCGCGGGCGGCCGAGGTGTATGAGGCCGTCGGCGACGCCGAGGCGAGCGGCCGCTGCCGCGCCCTGGCGGACGTCACGCCCTGACGGCTCCCGCACCCTGACGGCTCCCGCGCCACTTCTGCGCCACTGCCGCGCCACTTCTGCGCCACTGCCGTGCCACTGCCGTGCCACTGCGGTGCCGCTGCGGTGCCACTTCTGCGTGCTGTTCTGCGTGGCCGGGCCGTGCGCGCGCGCCTTTGATGGAGTGCACCGGGACGGACTGCCGGGCCCGTCCACCCAGCTCAGGAGCGGCTATGACCACCGTCGGGAACGTCGTGCTCGTCCACGGTGGTTTCGTGGACGGATCCGGCTGGCGGGACGTCCACGACGAGCTGACCGGGAACGGGTTCCGCGTCCACGTCGCGCAGAACCCCACGCTGTCGCTGCCGGACGACGTCGCGGTGACCCGCCGGATCCTGGACGGCCTCGACGGCCCGGCCGTCCTGGTCGGCCACTCCTACGGCGGGGTCGTCATCAGCGAGGCCGGCGTCCATCCCAACGTCGCGTCACTGGTGTACGTCGCCGCGTTCGCCCCCGACAGGGGCGAATCGGCCGGCGCCCTCATCGCCGCCTCGCCGCCCGGCGCGCCGGTGCCGCCCCTCCTTCCTCCCGTGGAGGGCTTCCTCCTCCTCGACCGCGACGGGTTCGCCGCCGCGTTCGCCGCCGACCTGCCCGGCCGGGTGGCCGCGTTCATGGCGGACTCCCAGGTCCCGTGGGGGGTGGACGCCCTCTCCGGGCCGGTCACCGAACCGGCCTGGCGGCACAGGCCCAGCTGGTACCTCGTCGCGACCGAGGACCGGATGATCCCGCCGCCCGCCCAGCGCGTGATGGCCGAGCGCGCCGGAGCGAGGGTCGTCGAGGTCATCGGCAGCCACGCCGTCCACATCTCCCAGCCCGCCGCGGTCGCCGACCTCATCCGCGAGGCCGCCGCCTGACGACGTCCGCCCTCACGGGGGGCGGACACCGCTCACCCCCCGGCCGGACGCTTCCCGGCCCGAGCGCCCGGCCCTGACAACAGGAGGCAGACATGACAAGCAGACCGGTGACCAAGGCAGCTGTCATCGGCACCGCGCTCGAGTTCTACGACCACGCCCTCTTCGGCCTCGGGGCGGCGATCGTCTTCGACGAACAGTTCTTCCCGGCCGGCATGCCCCTCGCGGGCACCCTCGGCTCCTTCGCCGCGTTCGCGGTCGGGTTCCTGGCCCGCCCGATCGGCGGTGTGGTGTTCGCCCACTTCGGCGACCGCGCCGGGCGCAAACCCATGCTGGTCGTGACGCTGCTGCTGATGGGGCTGTCCACGACCGGCATCGGGCTGCTGCCCACCTACGACCAGGTGGGCCTGGCGGCGCCCGTCCTGCTGGTGCTGCTCCGGCTGGCGCAGGGGTTCGGCGCGGGAGCCGAGTACGCGGGCGCCCTGGTCATGATGGCCGAGACCAGCGACCCCCGCAGGAGGGGCCTGTGGGCCTCGCTTCCCGGGGTGGGCGTCCAGATCGGGATACTGACCGCCACGCTGGTCTTCACCGCGGCCACGGCGCTGCCGTCGTTCGAGACCTGGGGGTGGCGGCTGCCGTTCCTGTTCAGCCTCGTGGGCGTGGGCGTGGGGCTGTTCCTCAGGTTCCGGGTGCGGGAGTCGGAGCTCTTCGAGCGCGAGCGCGCGCGGGGCGTGAGCCGTTTCCCTGCGCTGGAGGTCGCCAGGAGGCAGCCGCGGATCCTGCTGATCGCCTTCGTGGCCAACGCCCCCTTCGGCGCGATCGCCTACATCCTGAGTGTTTTCGTGTTGTCGTACGTGACCAGGACTCTCGGCCTGCCGGCCACGGTGGGGCTGGTCGCCAAACTGCTCTCCTCCGCGGTGGCGATCGCGGTCACGCCGCTGTTCGGGCTGCTGGCCGACCGCGTCGGCCGCCGTCCCGTCTTCCTCGGCACCTCGCTGCTGCTCGCCGTGTTCGCCTTCCCGATGTTCTGGCTGGTCGACACGGGCCGCCCCGAGCTGGTGATCCTCGCGGTCACGCTGGGGTACGGCGTCTGCGTCGCCGGGATGTTCGCCGTGCTGGCCTCGCTGCTGACCGAGCTGTTCGACACCCGCCATCGCTACAGCGGCGTCGCGATCGCCCGCGAGTGGACGGCCGCGCTGGTCAGCGGCCCCGCCCCGCTCGTGGCGGCCGCCCTGGTCGCGGGCTCCGGCGGCGGGTCCTGGCCCATCGCCCTGCTGGTGGCGGTCTGCTCGATGATCGCCTTCACCGCGATCCTGTTCGCCCCGGAGACCCGCCACCGGAGCCTGACCGAGACCGTGAGCGGCCCGCCGGTCCGTACAGGTGCAGTCATCTGACCGATTGCCGCCGGGGTCCGCGGATCTAGCGTCAAGCCCGTCGCCACCGATCCGCCACCGACTCCCACCGATCCGAAAGGCCGCGAGATGCCCTACGTGAGCGCCGCCGACGGCACGCAGATCTTCTACAAGAACTGGGGCGGCGGCCGGCCCGTCGTCTTCAGCCACGGCTGGCCGCTGAACGCCGACGCCTGGGACAACCAGCTCAACCTGGTCGCCTCCCACGGCTTCCGCGCCGTGGCGCACGACCGCCGCGGACACGGCCGCTCCGGCCAGCCCTGGCACGGCAACGACATGGACACCTACGCCGACGACCTGGCCGCCCTCCTGGACGCGCTCGACCTGCGCGACGCGATCCTGGTCGGGCACTCCACCGGGGGCGGCGAGGTGACCCGCTACATCGGCCGCCACGGCACCTCCCGGGTGAGCGGGGCCGTGTTGCTGGGCGCGGTGCCGCCGCTGATGCTCAGGACCGAGGCCAACCCCAACGGGTTGCCGATCGAGGTCTTCGACACCATCCGGGGCGGCGTCGAAGCCGACCGCTCGCAGTTCTACAGGGAGCTGGCCGTACCCTTCTACGGCTACGACCGGCCCGGCGCCCAGGTGTCGCAGGGCGTCGTCGACGCGTTCTGGCGATGGAGCATGCAGGTCGGCCTCAAGGGCGCGCTCGACTGCGTCAGGGCCTTCTCCGAGACCGACTTCACCGAGGACCTCAGGCGCTTCGACGTCCCCACCCTGATCGCGCACGGCGACGACGACCAGATCGTGCCCGTCGTCGCCTCGGCGCTGGAGAGCGCCAGGCTGGTCAAGGGCTCCACGCTCAAGATCTACGAGGGCGCCCCGCACGGGCTGGCCGGTGCCTTCGAGCGCGAGTTCAACGCCGACCTGCTCGCCTTCCTCAAGGCCTGAAAGCCGTAGGTCTGAAAGCCTCGAGACCTCGAGACCTCGAGACCTCGAGGGGCGTTTGCGTGACCTTCCCGCGCGGGCGGGAGGTCCGCGAGGCCGGTGAGGTCCGCTCGCCCCTCGTCGTCACGATGTGCCCTCGGCCGCCGTCGCGGCTGCCCTGTCTACCTGTCACGCCACCCCGGTAAGGAATCCCCTCATGAAACCCGACACGATCGTCCTCATCCACGGCTTCTGGGTGACGCCCCGCAGCTGGGAGCACTGGATCGCCCGCTACCAGGCCCAGGGCTACACGGTCCTCGCGCCCGCCTACCCCGGTTTCGAGGTCGAGGTCGAGGCGCTCAACGCCGACCCCGCCCCGATCGAGCGGGTCACCGTCCCGCAGATCATCGAGTCGCTGGAAACCCTGATCAAGGGCCTGGACACCCCGCCGATCCTCATCGGCCACTCCGCCGGCGGCGTGTTCACCCAGATCCTGCTCGACCACGGCCACGGCGCCGCCGGGGTGGCGATCAACTCCGCCCCCACCGAGGGCGTCCAGGTCATCCCGCTGTCACAGATCCGCGCCACCTTCCCCGTGCTGAAGAACCCCGCCAACCGGCACAAGGCGGTCGGTTTCACCTACGAACAGTGGAGGTACGCCTTCACCAACACCTTCCCCGAGGACCAGGCCCGCGCCGCCTACGAGCGCTACCACATCCCCGCCTCCGGCTCCATCTTCTGGGGCAGCGCCCTGGCCAACATCCACCCCGGCAAGGACGACAACTGGGTCGACTACCACAACGACCAGCGCAAACCCCTGCTGTTCGTCGCCGGTGAGAACGACAACCTCATGCCCCCCAAGATCCAGCACTCCAACGCCAAGCACTACAAGTCGGCGAAGACCATCACCGAGGTCGTCGAGTATCCCGGACGCTCCCACCTGATGCCCGCCCAGGAGGGCTGGGAGGAGATCGCCGACCACGCCCTGGCCTGGGCCCTCCAGCACAGCTGACACACCCCCGGAAGAGGAGCGCGTTCCATGTCGGACGTCAGGTTCACCCACATCGGCGGCCCCACCGTCCTCATCGAGTTCGACGGCTGGCGGCTGCTGACGGACCCGACCTTCGATCCCCCCGGCCGGACCTACGCGTTCGGCTGGGGGACCTCCTCCCGCAAGCTCACCGGCCCCGCCGTCGCGGCCACCGACCTGCCACCCCTCGACGCCATCCTGCTCTCCCACACCCACCACGGCGACAACCTCGACGACGCCGGACGCGCCCTGCTGCCGGAGGCCGGCGCGATCGTGACGACC
>NZ_JBEOWK010000020.1:0-165061 GCF_040295985.1 Streptosporangium sp. NPDC002524
CGCCCGGTTATCCGGAGCGTCCTCGGCGGCGGGACGCGGCGGCGGGACGCGGCGGCGGGACGCGGCGGCGGGACGCGGCGGCGGGACGCGGCGGCGGGACGTCAGGGGCCCTCGGTGAGCCTGCGGAGGCGGCGGAGACGGCGGGTGGCGCGGCCGAGCAGGGAGCGCTGCTGGGCCTGGCGCAGGGCGACGGCCTCCAGGCGGCGCTGTTCGGCCTTCTCCTTCCACCTCACGGTGTCGCGGCTGCCCTTGGCGGCGGCGGCCCGCAGCTCCTTCAGCTCGGCCTTGAGGGCCGCCACCTGCCGCTGGGCCCGCTCGGCCTCCCCCGCGTGCGACTCGGCCGCGGCCTTCCAGCGCGCGGCCTCCCGGTTGCGGTTCACGGCCCAGTAGGGGTACGCGCGGGCCGCGGGCCGGAACTTCCACGACTCCGCGTCCAGCCAGGTCGCCCCGTGCAGGTCGGCGATGACGTCGTCGAGCCGCTCGCCCTCGCGGATCACGCGCGTGGCCCTCGCCACGGCGGAGGTCCGCTCCAGGCGGGCGGCCAGGACTCCCGACTCGTCCTCGTCCAGCGCCACGAGCAGCAGGCCCTCGTCGTCCTTCTCCGCCTGCTCGATCAGCTTGGCCAGCGAGTCCGCCCCCGGCACCCACCCGGCCGGGCAGACCAGGCGGAACGGCGCGGGCGCCGAGGTGGCGGGGACCCGCTCGGCGAAGGAGACGCGGCCGTCGTGGGCGTACTGGCCGCGCAGCAGCCGCAGGTCGAGCAGCGGGTCGTCCAGCGGTGCCGGGCGCTCGCCGGTCAGCGACGCCCACGGCCCGGTCAGGGTGACGCTCACGTCGGGCAGGGTGCTGGCCAGCGCCCCGTCGGCGCTCGCCCTGACGTCCTCGAAGGAGGCGCCCGCGGCGTCCACCACGACCTCGACGTAGGGGACCAGCCACTGCCGGCCCGCGTCGGTGCGCAGGTGGCGCCGGTACGGGATCCGGTCGGCGATGAACGGGTCGTTGTGCCGCCTGACGTCGGCGGGCCTGCGCATGGCCGTCGTCGTGCCCAGGTGCCAGCTCAGCGCCCCGGCGTCGGGGACGAACACCGCGCCCGCCTGGGTGAGCCGGTAGCCCAGCTCGGTGTCCTCGCCGAGGGCCAGGGAGGTGTCCATCCCTCCCGTCTCCCTCAGCAGGGCGGCGGGCAGCGAGACCGTCGCGCCCACGTGGACGCGGTGCAGCAGGGAGCTGGGCGCGTCGCGGAAGTCGCGGTGGGCGGCGACGAGCTCGCCGATCCAGTCGTGCCCGTGCTCGGGGTCCTCCTCGAAGAGCAGGCCCGCCCTGTCCTTGGCGACGGCGATCTGGACCTCCGCGGGGGTGGGCGGGATGCCGGCCATCGCGGTGAAGCGCAGCGTCCCCATCACCACCAGGTAACCGGCCAGATGGTGCCAGCGCATGTGCGCCTCGACGTGCTCCCGGTAGGAGACGATGTCGGCGTCCATCCGGTGGATCACCTCGCCGCCCGCGACGGCCGTACCGGCCTCCAGCGCGTGGGCGATGCCCCGGCGGCCGGAGGGGTCGCCGACGATCCGGGTGTGTTCCGGGGCGATCGCGGGGAGCCGGAGCGGAGGCGAGCTGCCGTCGTCCACGACGATCACTTCGAGGAGGTGGGAGGGGTAGGTCTGGGCGGCGAGCGCGGCCAGCGTGAGGTCGAGTTTGTCCTGGCCTCCCCTGGCGGGGATCACGACGCTCACCGTCAGGCGCGGCTCCCACGTGCCGGGCGCGGGCACGGCCAGCACCCCGTAGTCGTTGCCCGGGATGCGCGGCGCGTGCGGTGCGTCAGGAGAGAACGGCGGCGTGTACGGCGCGTCAGGAGAGGTCCGCGGCGCGTGCGGTGCGTCAGGAGCGTCGTGAGAGGACGGCGGCGTGAACGGCGCGTCCGGGGGGATCCGCGGCGTGCTCACGGTGCCTCCTGGGGGAGTTCCATGAGCGCGCTGGGCCGGAAACCGCGCCACTGGCGCTTGTTGCGCCGCAGGAACGTGCCGATCGGCTCGCGCCAGGTGTGGTTGGCGGCGTTGCCGCGCCGCAGGATGTAGCCAAGGCCCTGGGTGCGGTAGATCTGCCCGCCCGCGGCCTGCACGGCGTGCTGGAACTGGGCGTCGATCGTGCCGGGCATCGGGCGGAAGCCGCCCACGGCCTGAAAGGCGGAACGTTCGGAGAAGATGGTTCCCCCGGCGATGAAGTTGGTGATCTGCTCGGTGATCTGCTCGCGGTGGACGGTCACCCCGATCGAGGCGAGATAGACGAACTCGGGGACCATGCCCACGACCTGGGCGCCCGAGTAGGAGTGCGCCAGCACCAGGTCGGAGACGAAGTCGGGCCCGTACCAGTCGTCGTCGTCCATCTTCAGCAGGAACGCCCCCGACGCCCTCGCCGCGGCCTGGTTCAGCACGGTCCCGAAAACGGTCCCGCCGTCGGCCTCGACCACGGTGACCGGCCGCTCGAAGGAGGCCAGGGCCCCGGTCACGCCGGGATGCGTCGCGGGGACGCCGTGCAGCGTGAGGATCACCTCGAACTCGGCGCCGCGCTGCCTGGACAGCTGTTCCAGCGCGAAGCCCACCATGTCCGGGCGGCGGGTGACGAGCAGCACCGAGACCGTCGGCACGGGCGCGGCGGGGGCGCCCAGCTGCTCCCAGCGGGCACGCACCCCGTGGACGCGCAGCGCCTCGCGGCGCAGCCGGATGCTGTGCTCCTCGCGTTCCAGGTCGTCCTTGAGCGCGGGCACGCCGACCGAGGTGATCAGCCTGGTCAGCTCGGGGCCGAGGGCGCCCGCCCAGCGCGGCACGGTCTCGGAGACCAGGGGCACCCCGGCCGCCGCCAGCCCCGTGACGACCCGCAGCGCGGCCGCCGGGCCGGTGTGGCTGCGCTGCCAGTCCACCCGTACCCCCCTGACCTGCCTGATCCGGCTGACGTCCACGTCCGTGACGCGGCCGGAGGCGTCGAAGGAGGTGAGCGTCCTGCCCTCGCAGGTGATCGCCCAGCGGCCCGACTCGACGGACAGGTCGGCCGTGCCGAGGGACGGCACGGTGACGAAGTTCATGGGATTGACCGAGCGCTCGTCGACCGGGGGGATGGTCCGGGGCTCGGACAGGTCGCCCAGGCCGTTCCCCAGGATCCTGCCGCCACCGGGACGGCCGAGCCTCTCCCAGGTCATCAGCCCGGCGACCGGGCGGTCCACCGTGGTCTCGCCGACAGCCTCGCCGACGGCCTCGCGGGTGGTCTCCGCGCCGTTCCAGGACGGCGGCTCCTCGCCGACCGTGCGCACGACCAGGTCGGCGCCCCGGGCGCCGAACCTGTCGGGTACGGGGCCCGTCAGGGGTGCCGGGGCCGCGTTCGGGTCTCCGGGGCGCCAGTGGGCCGCTCCCGGCCCCGCCAGGCCGCCGACGGGCCCGGCGACGGCGTCCATCCGGTGCCCGCCGAACGCCCTCGCGGTCGCGGCGAGCGTCCGCCCGGCCGGCACCGGCTTGGAGAAGCTCGCCTCGACCACCCAGGCGTGCTGTTTCGGCTGGTGGACGCGGAGCTCCACGAGAGCGCGCCAGCGGTGGGCGGGCGTGGGGGAGAGCACCGGCGCGGTGTACCAGTACGGCGTCTCCCGTACGGCGACCACCACCCGGGGGGCCATGGGCAGCAGCGACTGCAGGCTCGCGGCCCTGCGGAGGTCGGTCGCCGTGCGGGCGAGCACCAGGATCTCCGCGGCGCCCTCCTCGGCGCGCGGGACGCCGTCGAGGTCGCCGTCGAGGTCCATCGCCCCGTACGGCTCCAGCTCGCCGAGCGTCTCGAAGCCCGCGCAGTAGACGAGGACGCGTTTCTTGCCGCTCCGCTCCAGGGCGGCGCGTACCAGTTCGGTCAGAAAGGACATCAGCCGGTCTTCCCCCGACGCCTGGCCACAGAGGTGATCCTTCCCAGCGGGCCGCGCCGCCGCTCGCCCGCCAGGCGCCCGGCCTCGGCCCGCAGCCGTTCCGTCTCGGCGCGGAGGCTCTCGACCTCGCCCTTCAGAGTCTCCGCCTCGCGCTTCCAGCGCGCGGAGTCGGCCCGCCACTTCGCGGTGTCCCCGGCGACGGGCTCCGCCTCGTCGGCGGTCGTCACGCCGACCTCGGCGGCGCCCACCCAGAGCGAGCCGAACATCTCGTGGACGGCGTCGTCGAGCCCGCCCTCATCGCTGCCGCCGGGTCCCTCGCTCACCAGCGCGGCCCTGGCGAAGGCCGCGGTGCGCTCGAACCTGGCCGCCCTCACCCCCGAGGCCCCCTCGTCGAGCGCCGTGCTCAGCAGCCCGTACTCCTCACGTTCGGCGAGTTTGACCAGCTCGGCCAGGCTGTCGGCGCCGAGTGCCCATCCGGCGGGGATGGTGAGCCTGAACGGCGCGGGCGCGGAGCCCGCGGGCGCCTCCTCGGTGAAGGACACGCGCGGTTCGTGGACGTACAGGTTGCGCACCAGGCGCAGGTCGAGCAGCGGCTCGTCGAGGGAGGGGCGGCGCCCGGCGGGCAGCTCCGTCCAGGGCCCGACCACGGTGACGGCGACGTCCACGAGGGTGCCCGCGAGCGCGGAGTCAACGCTCGCCCGCACGTCCTCGTAGGAGGCGCCGCGGGCGTCGACGACGACGTGCACGTACGGCACCAGCCAGGCCCTGCGCGGGTGGGTGCGCAGCCAGCGCAGGTCGGGGATGAGGTCGGGCAGCACCGACCAGTTGTGCCGGTGCACCTCCTTCTCCCGGATCATGACCGTGGACGGCCCGAGGTGCCAGGCGCGGGCCTGCGGGTCGGGGACGAAGACCGCGCCCGCCTGCGCGAGACGGAAGCCGAGGTCGGTGTCCTCACCCATGTTCAGCGTGGTGTTCACCCCGCCGACCGAGCGCAGCAGCGCCACGGGGACCGAGGTGGTGGCGCCCGAGTGGAGCCGGTAGGCCCCGGCGCCCGCGTCCCGCAGCCACCGGGTCTCCTCCAGCACCCCGGCCCGCCACTCGTGCGGCGCGGACTCGTCGAACAGCTTCTCCGCGTCCCCGGCCTCCACCGCGGAGAAGACCTCCCTGGCCGAGGGGCCGGCCCCGTCGTGGGCGGAGGGGGTGAAGCGGACGTCGCCCATCACGACGGCGTAGGGGGCGAGGTGGTGCCAGCGCATGTGCGCCTCGACGTGCTCCCTGTCGAGGATCATGTCGGAGTCGACCCAGTGCAGGACGTCGCCCGCCGCCGCGACGGCGCCGGTCTGGCGGGCCCAGCCCCGTCCCCAGCGGCCCTCGGGCACCCGGACGAGCCGGGTGTTGGCCGGGGTGATCTCGGGGACGCGCAGCGGCGGGTCACTGCCGTCGTCGGCGACGACCACCTCCATGAGGTGCGCGGGGTAGGTCTGCGCGGCCAGCCCGGCGAGCGTGCGGTCCAGGGCCTCCTGGCAGTCGTGCGCCGGGATCACCACGCTCACCCTGAGCCGGGGCTCCCATCCGCCCAGGTCGGGCGGGAGCAGCGACCCGTAGTCGTTGTGCCTGACCCTGGCGCGCGGGACGGCGGCCCGGCTGTTTCGCGCGGCCCGGCCGGTCCTGTCGGTCCGGCTGTCCCGATCGGTCCGGTCGCTTCGAGCGGCCTGGTCGGTCCCGTCGTCTTGATCGCTCCGGGCGCCTTGATCCGTCCGGTCGCTCCGATCCGTCCGGCCGGTTCGATCAGCCCGGTCGGCGCGTGGGCGGCCGGGCGGGGCGGCGGCGGAGGTGGCGAGGTCAGTCCCGGTCACGCCTTCCCCTCCGTCTTCTCCTCCGTGGCCCGTCCGGTCCCGGCCTCCACCGCGGCCAGGCGCGGCAGCAGGTCGTGGACGATCTCCTCGATCTCCTGGCGCCGGGGTACGGAGGCCAGCCGGTCCTCTCCCAGGGAGACCAGGATCGCCTGCAGGTCCTCGTCCCGCTTGTGCTCGTGCTCCTTGAGCAGCTCGACGATCTCGTCGAGCCGCCGGTCCAGCCGCTGGGCGGCCGTCTTGACCGTGGCCAGCTCCGCCTCGTAGCGCTTGACCCGGGCGTCGATCCGCTGGGCCTTGCCGTCGACCCTGCGTACGGTCGCGACCGCCAGCACCTGGACGGCGAGGACCGTCGCGATCGCGCCGAGCA
Organism: Streptosporangium sp. NPDC002524; assembly: GCF_040295985.1. NCBI lineage: Bacteria > Bacillati > Actinomycetota > Actinomycetes > Streptosporangiales > Streptosporangiaceae > Streptosporangium > Streptosporangium sp. NPDC002524. The sequence continues at coordinate 6,119 of NZ_JBEOWK010000020.1, forward strand.
CGATGGCCGCCGTGACCGAGACGATCCCGGTGCTCGCGAGCAGCGCCAGCGCGATCAGGAACACCGGGCCGAGTATCGCCGCCAGAAGCGTCAGTTTTCGGGGCGTGGGCATCCGCGCTTACCTTCCGTGCCGCTCGGTCTTTACCTGTCCTTGTGGGTGATAAATGAGGTTATCTGCTCCTCAAGTGCGAATATGGCGATAAATAGGAAACTCGAAGGTTCCTGTGACCTGTGTGACAGCTGTGAGCCTTTGGCGGTGATCCTCGATGTCAAGTGGGAAGTGTGGCGAGAAGGGATCTTCCCGCCTCGCTATCCTTCGCTCGTGCCCGCGCAGCCGACCGCCCTCCCCCCGCCCCCTCCCACCACCCCGGTGAGCCTCCCACGGCCGGCGCCGGGGGCGCGCGTCCCCGGATTCAACGGGCTCCACGGGCTTCCCGGGCTCTTCGTTCGCCTGGTCCTCACGGCCCGTTCCCCGCGCGTCGCGCCGAACCGGTGGCACGGTCCCCGCCCGAACCCGATCCTGGAAGCCTCATGACAGCACGGATCGCCGGTAACGACTACCGGAGCCTCACGCCGCCCGCCCTGGGCTCCTGGACCCCCTCGCTCCGGGTCAGCGTCGTCGTTCCCGCGTACGGCGACCAGGAGAAACTCGACCTGACGCTCGCCGGGCTGGCCACGCAGACCTACCCCGCCGCGCTGACCGAGGTCGTCGTGGTCGACAACGGCAGCGACCCGCCGCTGCGGCTGCCCGCGCTGCGCCCGGCGAACACCCGCCTGATCGTCTGTCCCGTCCCCGGCCGAGCCCACGCCCGCAACGCCGGGCTGGCGGCCGCCACCGGCGACGTGATCCACTGGCTCGACTCCGACGTGGTCCTGGACCGCAGGTCGGTCGAGGCGCACATGCGCTGGCACCACGCCGCCCCGTATCTCGTGGTGACCGGCTACCTGCGCTTCACCCCGGCCGCGCTGCCGGCCCCCGAGGTGGTCGCCGCCGCCGACGACCTGGCCAAGCTCTTCGAGCCCGCCGAGCCGCACGCCTGGCTGGTCGACCTCGTCGAGCGCACCGACGGCCTCACCGCCAACCCGCACCGCGCGTTCAGCCTGCACGTCGGCGGCGCGACCTCGGTCAACGCGGCGCTGCTCGCCGTCGCGGGGCCGATGGACACCGACCTGATCCTCGGCCAGGACACCGAGATGGGCTACCGGCTCGCCCAGGCGGGCGCCGTCTTCGTGCCCGAGCCGCTGTCGCGCGCCTTCCACCTGGGCCCGACCATGCGCATGCGCGACAAGGCCCCGATCGACCGGGTCAGCCACGCCTTCGTGGCCGACCGGATCCCGTCCTACCGCTGGCTCCGCTCCCACCCGGCCAGGCAGTGGAAGGTGCCGTACGTGGAGGTGGTCGTCGAGCCCGCGGGAGGGGGCTACACCTACGACGGGGTGCGCGCCACCGTCGACGCCGTGCTCGCGGGCACCCTGCCCGACGTCGCGGTCACCCTCGCGGGGCCGTGGGATCGCGTCGGGGCCGAGGGGCGCGCTCCCCTGAAGGACCCCGACCTGGACCTGGTGCTGATCCGCGGCCACTACGCCCACGAGCCCAGGGTCCGCTTCGCCGGAGAGGTCCCCGCCGTCGTCCCGGCCCTCCCCGCCGACCGGCCCGGCGGCCCCGCCGCGCCTTCGGGCCCCGCCTGGGCGGTCCCGTACCGCCTGCGGCTGCCCGCCGGATGGGTGCCCGGCGAGGACACCCTGGCCCGCCTGCTCGACCTGGCCAGGGACGAGGGGTACGGCCTGGTCTCGGTGCTGCTGGCCGAGGGGGAGGGTGAGACCGGGCGGATCGCCGGGGCGGGCGCGGGTGGCACGGGCTCGGGGAGGGCGGTCGTCAGGGCCCGCCTGGAACGTGCCGCCGCGTTCGCGCGCGCCGCGATCGTGCTGGCGGAGGGGGAGGACCTCGACGACGCCGTGAACGACACCTTCGGCGTGATCTGGGTGGACGGCGAGACCTACGGGTTCGTGCCCGAGGCCGGTGCCCTCACCGGCCGTCGCGGCGCCTACCGGGCCAGAGCCGAGGCGGAGGCGGAGGCGGCCCGTCTCGTCAAGGAGGCGGAACGACTCCGCGAACAGGTGGCCAGGTGGCGCGACGAGGCGGGCCGCTGGCGCAGGAGCACGGTCGAGCTGCGGCGCGAGGTCGGCACCCTGCGCAAGGAGCTGGCCGCGGCGAGGAAGGTCGTCCAGTACGGGCTGCTGTCCTCCGTGAAACGGGCCATCATCCGCCGTCGCTGACGACGCCCACGCCCCCCAGGAAGTAGGAGCCGATGCCCCTGTAGGGCACGGCGGTGCCGGGCGTCGGACGCCATTCCGGCAGGTTGACGATGCCGGGTTCGAGCACGTCGAAGCCGTCGAACAGGCGGACGATCTCCTTGCTCGTACGGGCGACGAAGGGCGAGGAGGCCCGGTCGTAGACCTTGACCACCCCGTCCGCGGCCTCCGGGCGGGCGTCGATCGCGACGTGGGACAGGACGAGGTGGCTGCCGGGCGCCATGGCCTCGCGCAGGGCGGCGACGATGCCGAGGGGATCGTCCGCGTCGGGGACGAAATGCATGATGGCCAGCAGGAGGATCCCGACGGGCCGGGCGAAGTCGATCGTCGCGCGCACGTCCGGGTGCTCCAGGATCTCCCCGGGCCGGCGGACGTCCCCCTCGACGATGGTCACGTTCTCGTTCTTGCCGAGGATGGCCCTGCCGTGGACCAGGACGGTCGGGTCGTTGTCGACGTAGACGACCCGCGCCCCGGGGGCGACCTGGTGCACGTTGTTCTGGGTGGGCAGCCCGGCGCCGATGTCGAGGAACTGGTCGATCCCCGACTCGGCGAGGAGGCCGACCGTGCGGCCCAGGAAGGCGCGGTTGGAACGAGCGCTGTGCCGGATCTCGGGGATGATCTCCAGGACCTTCTCCGCCGCCTCCCGGTCGGCGGGGAAATTGTCCTTGCCGTCCAAGTAGTAGTCGTACATGCGCGCGACGTTAGGAATGTGTGTTTGGACACCCTTGGGTATCTGGTCGGTCACGTGCCGCTCCCGCATAATGACATTTCCAGAATTGTGTAGATCATAGCGAGTCAAAACATTGGAGAAGCCTTTACCGGACTGGCAGGATCGCGACATGGCCGCCTCCCCCTCGAGCCGTGTGCTCGGCCTCCGGCTCGCCGACGGCATCGGCCGCGGCAACATGTGGGCCTGCCTGTCCATGGCGTTCGCCTCGACCACGATCATCTCTTTCCTGCCCGCCGCGCAGCCGTACATCCTGGGCGGCGTCCTCGGCGTGGACGGCGCCGACCAGGGAAAGACCGTCGGCCTGCTGGGCGTGGCCGCCGAGATCGCGATGATCGCGAGCCTGGCCTGGTACGGCGCGCTCGCCGACCGGCACGGCCGCAGGCCCGTCGTGGTGGCCGGGTTCGCGCTGTGCGCGCTGGGCGTCGCCCTCTTCCCGTTCGCCGCGAACACCACCGTGCTCGTCGCGCTGCGCGTGATCTTCGCCCTCGGCGTGGCCGCGCTCAGCGCGATGCTGTCCACGGTGGCGATCGACTACGTCCGCGACGGCTCCCGAGGCAAGTCGTACGGGATGATCGGCCTGTTCAGCGGGCTGGGCGCGATGCTCGCCGTGCTCGGCCTGGTCCGCCTGCCCAAGGTCTTCGAGGACTCGGGGATGGCGCCGGTCTCCGCCGCCCGCGTCTCGTTCCTGATCATCGCGGCGGCCGTCCTCGCGGTCGCCGCGCTGATGTGGTTCACCCTGTCGAAGGCCGCCGTCTCCGGGCCTCCCGAGGGGGCCGCCGGGCGCGTCCCGCTGTCCCGCCTGGTCAGGGAGGGCGTCGTGCTCGCCCGCGACCCCGGCGTGGCGCTGTCGTACGCGGCGGCGTTCGTCGCCCGCGCGGACCTCGCGGTGGTCGTGGGCTTCCTGTCCCTGTGGGTCGTCGATTACGCCACGGGCGAGCGCGGCATGTCCGGCGCGGAGGCCCTGGCCCGCGCCGGGGCCGTGGTCGGGGTCGCGCAGACCGTGGCGGTGGTCGCCGCCCCGCTGTTCGGCTGGCTGGGCGACCGCATGCGGCGCCAGGACGTGGTCATCCTCGCCCAGGCCGTCGCGGCGCTGTCCTACCTGTCGACGTTGCTGGTCGACGACCCCCTCGGCTCCGGCATGATGCTGGTGGCCGTGTTCATCGGCCTGGGGGAGATCGCCGGGATCACCACCGCCGGGCCCCTCCTGGCCCAGCAGGCACCCGCCGCGGTCCGCGGCTCCGCCTACGGGGTGCAGACCTTGTGCGGAGCCGTCGGCATCCTCACCGTCTCCGCCCTGGGCGGCTTCCTCTACGACGCCTGGCGCCCGGCCGCGCCGTTCGTGGTGTCGGGCACGCTCGGCCTGCTCGTCGTCGCCTTCGGGCTGGCCGTACGGCGGCGTGTCACGCCCCTGCCGGAGAGCCGGGAGAGCGCGGGCGCCCCCGCCTGACGACCCCCCGGCTCAGTTCTTGAGCGCGGTGCGGAGCCTGCCGAGGAGGGAGTCGCGGCGCCGCTGCTCCTGTTCGGTGACCCGCCCCTGGGCCTGAGCCGGGGCGGGGGCCGGGGCCGGGCTCTTGGGCGCGGCCGGGACCCGGGCGGGGGCGGGGGACTTGGGAGCGGCCGGCCAGAACTCCGGCCGGTCGCCGCGCCGTACGCCGTGGGTGGCCCCGATCGACGCGGCGACGTCGTCCGCGCCGAGCAGTCTCGCCCGGCCCAGCGCCTCGGTCCGCTCCAGGGTCGCCTCGCCGTCGCCGCCGAGATCGGCGACGACCATTCCCAGGCGGTTCTCCTGCATCACCCGGATCATCCGCTCCAGCGTGTCGCGTCCCAGCGGGACCGAGACCGGGCCCGTGTAGCGGAACGGGATCGGGGCGGGGGTGGCGGAGACCTCGTCGGCGAACCGCACCCGCTCGTCGTGGGCGAAGTGCTCGCGCAGCAGCCGCAGGTCGAACAGGGGGTCGTCCAGCACCGGCCTGCGGTCCCCGGACAGCTTCGACCAGGGGGCGACCAGGGTGACGATCACGTCGCCGAGCGACCCGTCGAGCGCGGCGCCCACCGCCTCGCGCACCCGCTCCTCCGGCCCGTCCACGCGGAGCACCACCTCCACGTACGGCACCAGCCAGTGGCGTCCCCGGTCCTTGCGCAGGTCACGGCGGAGCGGCACCCGGTGGGCCAGGTAGGGGGCGACGACGCGCACCGCCCGCTGCGGGTCGCGGCGCTGGGCGGGAAGCCCCAGATGGACGGCCTGGGCGTCCATGTCGGGGACGAAGACCACGCCGTGCGCGGCGAGCCGGTAGGCGAACTCGGTGTCCTCGCCCCGCAGCACCCCGGGGTCCACCCCGCCCACGGCCTGGAAGATCTCGCGCCGCATCGACACCGTCGGCCCCGTGCACACGTGGTAGGGGTTGCGGCTCGCCCGCAGGCCGTCGGTGCGGGAGATCGTCTGCTCGGTGGAGCTGGGCAGGGCGGCCGACAAGTCGAAGAGGGACTCCAGCGAGCCCGCGCGCACGCCCTCGTGGACCCGGGCGGCCGTCAGCGGCGGCTCCTCCACGAACTTCTTCGCGCCGATCGTGACCAGGTATCCGGCCAGGTGGTGCCAGCGGGCCAGCGCCTCGATGTGCTCGCGGCAGACGACCATGTCGGCGTCGAGACGCTGGATGATCCGCCCCTCGGCGAGGGCGGCGCCGGTGTTCACCGCGTGGGCGATGCCCCAGCCGGAGGAGCCGGTGGTCACGATCCTGGCGCCGCCCGGGGCGATCTCCGGCAGCCGCAGCGGCGGCTCGCTGCCGTCGTCGACCACGATCACCTCCATGAGGTGGTCCGGGTAGGTCTGCGCGGCCAGCGCGGCGAGGGTGAGATCGAGCCTGTGCTGCCCGCCGTGGGCCGGAATGATCACGCTCACCGGGAGCTCCGGATCCCACCCGCCGAGCGGGGGCGGGTCCAGGGGCGAGTAGTCGTTGTGCCGGATCGGTGGCAGGTCCGCCGCCGTGCCGCCCGTCATGATGTGACACCCCTTGTCGTGGTCCCCGTCTGTCAACCTCTGTCAAGCCCCGCAGACCATACCGGCCGATCCTTAGAGTTCCCTGGATACAGGACGCCCGGCTTGTCCATTTGGTGGACAACACATCCCGGACCCGAGCGGGTTACCCGTAGACTCGTTTCCCAATACCGCAGGTAGCACGCGCACGGACCGGCCGCGCGCGGTGAGGAGCAATCATGACCAGGGCGTGGCGTGGCCTCATCGAGGAGTACCGTGACCGACTGCCGGTGACCACGGCGACGCCCGTCGTCACGCTCCTGGAGGGCGGCACCCCGCTCGTCCCGGCGAACCGGGTGTCGGCGCTGACCGGCTGCGAGGTCTACCTGAAGGTCGAGGGCCTCAACCCGACCGGAAGCTTCAAGGACCGTGGCATGACCATGGCCATCAGCAAGGCCGTCGAGGACGGGGCGAAGGCCGTCATCTGCGCCTCGACCGGCAACACCAGCGCCTCCGCCGCCGCCTACGCGGTCCGCGCGGGCCTGACCTGCGCCGTGCTGGTGCCCCGGGGCAAGATCGCGATGGGCAAGCTGGCCCAGGCGCTCGTCCACGGGGCCAGGCTGCTCCAGGTCGAGGGGTCCTTCGACGACTGCCTGGAGATGACCAGGAAGCTGTCGGAGAACTACCCGATCGCGCTGGTCAACTCGGTGAACCCGTTCCGGCTCCAGGGCCAGAAGACCGCCGCCTTCGAGATCGTCGACGCGCTCGGGGACGCCCCCGACATCCACTGCATCCCGGTCGGCAACGCGGGCAACATCTCCGCGTACTGGATGGGCTACACCGAGTACGCCGGTGACGGCGTCGCGACGCGGACGCCGCGCATGTTCGGCTTCCAGGCCAGCGGCGCCGCGCCGATCGTCGGCGGCGCGCCGGTGACCCACCCGCACACGATCGCCACCGCGATCCGCATCGGCAACCCCGCCTCCTGGCAGCTCGCCGAGGCCGCCCGCGACGAGTCCGGCGGGGTGATCCAGGCCGTCACCGACCGCCAGATCGCCGCCGCGTACAAGCTGCTCGCCCAGGAGGAGGGCGTGTTCGTCGAGCTCGCCTCCGCCGCCAGCGTGGCGGGCCTCCTGCAGGCCCACGCGCAGGGCCTGGTCGAGCCCGGCCAGCGCGTCGTGTGCACGGTGACCGGAAACGGCCTCAAGGACCCCGACTGGGCCATCTCGGGCGCGCCCACCCCGGTGACGATCCCGATCGACGCGCACGCCGCGGCCACCGCCCTCGAACTCGCCTAGTGGACCTCAGCGGCCCCCACGGCCTCTTCGGGACCCCGATGACCGGCGGCACGGCGAGGGCGACCGTCCACGTCCCCGCGACGTCGGCCAACCTCGGCCCCGGATTCGACACGCTGGGCCTCGCCCTCGGCCTGCACGACGAGATCGAGGCCGAGATCCTCGATTCCCCCGGCGTCGAGATCGCCGTCGAGGGCGAGGGGGCCGGTGAGCTCGACCCGGGCGAGGGGCACCTCGTCGTCGCCACGATGCGCGCGACCTTCGACAGGATGGGGTTCCCGCAGCCGCGCGGCATCCGGCTGCGCTGCCTCAACCGGATCCCGCACGCCCGCGGCCTCGGCTCCTCCTCGGCGGCGATCTGCGCCGGGATCCTCGCCGCCCGCGCGCTGGCCACGGCCCCGTACGCCGGGGACCACCCGCCGGAGGCGTCGCCCGGGCTGACCGACGACGGAGCCCTCGCGCTGGCCACCGAGATCGAGGGCCACCCCGACAACGTGGCGCCCTGCCTGGCGGGCGGGCTCACCGTCGCCTGGACGGACGCCGGGGGCGCGCCGCACCTGGTGCGGCTGCTCCCGCACGAGGCCGTCAGGCCCGTGGTCCTCGTTCCCGCGCACCGGCTGTCGACCGAGACCGCCCGGGGGCTGCTGCCCAAGGAGGTCCCGCACGCCGACGCCGCCGCGAACGCCGGCCGGGCCGCGCTGCTGGTCGCGGCGCTGACCGCCAGGCCCGAGCCCGAACTGCTGCTCGCCGCCACGGAGGACCGCCTCCACCAGGACTACCGCGCGCCCGCGATGCCGCACACCGCCGACCTGGTACGACGGCTGCGGAGGGCGGGCGTGGCCGCGGTCGTCTCGGGAGCGGGTCCCACGGTCCTTGCGTTCTCGACGAGGAATACGCAGGATTTGATCGCACCGGAAGTGGGTAATGACTGGCACATCCAGCCACTGGAAGTCGAAACCAGGGGCGCCCGCGTTGTTTCTCTTGAGACACGCTGACGACTCTTCGACCTTCAGGGAATAGCTGTGTGCGCTGGTGATGTTAGGCTGATAGCCGCACCAGGTGCCCCGCGTTGGGTGCGTGCTTGTCAGCCACACATCGCTGCATCATGTCTCACCTGGTGAGACATGAGCGCCGCAGTGGCCTCCCCGAATCCGTCGCCTCCGAATGCTCCAGAATTTCGGTTGGGGCAACGAGAAGCGGCGTTTTAGGGGACATGCGCGTTCGATCTACCTCGACATCTGGTTGCCGGTAGCAATCCGGGGGGGTGTCCTCCAAGTCCCACCGTCGGCGATTCTCGATGGTGACGGCCTGGATCCGCCCTTCTCCGACAGTGGCGGCGGCTCTCCATGGGCCGCCGAGGATCGCGACGTGCAACCCGACCCGGTCTGTCCCACCGGGTCGATCGCACCACCGGGACGATTGGCTGATCATGGCCACGCCCGACCCCTGGGAAGGACCCATTAGTGAGCGACACCACCGAACTCCTCTCCGACGTCACCGGCACGGCGCCGGCGTCCGGCGACACCCCCACCCGCCCCGCGGCCAAGCCGCGCCGTCGCTCCGGCACAGGCCTTTCCGCCATGGTGCTGCCTGAGCTGCAGGCCATGGCCTCCGGCCTCGGCATCAGCGGGACCGGGCGGATGCGCAAGAGCCAGCTGATCGCGGCCATCCAGGAGAAGCAGGGCGTCTCCACCGAGAGCGCCCAGGCTCCCGCCGCCGTCAAGGAGACTCCTGTCGTGGCCGCCCCGGCCGTCGTGGCCGAGCCGGTCGCCGAGCAGCGTCCGGCGCGCACCCGCAGGGAACGTTCCCGCCCCGTCGTGGCCGCCGAGCCCGTCGTGGAGCAGGCGCCCCCCGCCCCCGAGCCCGTGGCCGCCGCCGTCGTCGCGCCCGAGCCCGTCGCGGAGCAGCAGACCATCGACACCGCCCCGGCCGAGGGCCGCGGCGAGCGCGAGAGCCGTCGCGAGCGCGGCGAGCGCCGTGGCCGCAACGGCGAGCGCGGCAACGACCGCCGTGAGCGCGGCGAGCGCGGCGACAACCGCCCGGAGAACCGGACCGACACCCGGAGCGACAGCCGCGCCGACCAGCGCGCCGCCGACGCCGGCCAGAGCCGCGGCGAGCGTCTCAACGACCGCGGCGACCGTGGCGAGCGCGGTGACCGGCTCAACGACCGTGGCGAGCGCGGCGAGCGGTCCAACGACCGCGGCGAGCGCCTCAACGACCGCGGCGACCGTCCCGGAGACCGCGGCGACAGGGGCGAGCGCGGCGACCGCGGTGACCGGGGCCCGCAGAACCGGGGCCCGCAGGACCGCAACGACCAGCACGGCGTGGGCGACGACGACGACCGTCGCGGGCGCAGGGGCCGGTTCCGCGAGCGCAACCGCCGGGGCCGCGAGCGCTTCGACAGCAACGAGCCCGTGGTGGGCGACGACGACGTCCTCATCCCGATCGCCGGGATCCTGGACATCCTCGACAACTACGCGTTCGTCAGGACCAGCGGTTACCTGCCGGGTTCCAACGACGTCTACGTCTCGCTGGCCCAGATCCGCCGCAACGGCCTGCGCAAGGGCGACGTCGTCACCGGCGCCGTCCGCCAGCCCCGCGACGGTGAGCGCCGCGAGAAGTTCAACGCGCTCGTCCGCCTCGACACGGTCAACGGCATGGACCCGGAGCAGGCCCGGCAGCGGCCCGACTTCAACAAGCTCGTCCCGCTGTACCCCCAGGAGCGCCTGCGCCTGGAGACCGAGCCCAACATCCTGACCACCAGGATCATCGACATGGTGGCCCCGATCGGCAAGGGCCAGCGCGGTCTCATCGTCTCCCCGCCCAAGGCCGGCAAGACGATGGTGCTCCAGTCGATCGCCAACGCGATCACCCGCAACAACCCCGAGTGCCACCTGATGGTCGTCCTGGTGGACGAGCGTCCGGAAGAGGTCACCGACATGCAGCGGTCGGTGAAGGGCGAGGTCATCCACTCGACCTTCGACCGCCCGGCCGAGGACCACACCACGGTCGCCGAGCTCGCCATCGAGCGCGCCAAGCGCCTGGTGGAGCTCGGTCACGACGTGGTCGTGCTGCTCGACTCGATCACCCGTCTGGGCCGCGCCTACAACCTGGCGGCCCCGGCCTCCGGCCGCATCCTGTCCGGTGGTGTCGACTCCACCGCGCTCTACCCGCCGAAGCGGTTCTTCGGCGCCGCCCGCAACATCGAGAACGGCGGCTCGCTGACGATCCTCGCCACCGCGCTGGTCGAGACCGGCTCCAAGATGGACGAGGTCATCTTCGAGGAGTTCAAGGGCACGGGCAACCTGGAGCTCAAGCTCAACCGGCAGCTCGCCGACAAGCGGATCTTCCCCGCGGTGGACGTCGACGCGTCCGGCACCCGTAAGGAGGAGATCCTCATGGGCAAGGACGAGCTCCAGATCACCTGGAAGCTCCGCCGCGTGCTGCACGCCCTGGACATGCAGCAGGCCCTCGAACTCCTCCTGGAGAAGATGAGGGAGACCAAGTCCAACGCGGAGTTCCTGCTCCAGGTGCAGAAGACGACGGTCAGCTCCGAGCGCGACTGATCACTCGCCCCACCTCGGACGCCCCGGCCCCTCCGGCCGGGGCGTTCGCGTTTCCGAAGTCCCTTGTGCGGCCCCGCACTTCGGGATATCCCTACTTCAGGACGCCCTTTCCCCCGCCCGGTCCCCGGGTCCGCGCCCGCGACGCCCGCGGCGCGCGGACGGCACGCGAGGAGGGCGGCACGCGAGGGCGTACGACGCGTGAGGGACGGCAGGGACGGCGGGGACGGCAGGGACGACCGGGACACGGGCGGCGACGACGGGCTATCGGGGACAGGGGAGGCGCATGACGGCCGAGACGCTGGCAGGCACGACCGTGGTCAGGACGCCGCTCAGGCGGCGCGTGCCGCTCGGCCCGAACGGCCCCCTGGGCATGCTCGTCGACCCGATGACCTGGCGGGCCGTCCCGTACCTGCTGGTCAGCGTGTTCTACGGCCTCGCCTGCTTCGCGTTCCTCGCGTCGGTGATCCCGGCCGCCCTGGTGATGGTGCTCGTGTGGGTCGGGCTGCCGCTGCTCGCCCTGACCATGCTGGCCTGGCGGGGCGCCGCGATGCTGGAGCGCCGGCTCCTGCGGCTCGCCTTCGGCGTCGACATCCCCAGCCCCTACCGGCCCTCCGAGGGCGACAACCTGTTCCTGCGCTGGAAGGACATGTTCGTCGATCCCGCCACCTGGAAAGATCTCCTCTACCTCCTGCTGCTGCTGCCGATCGGGATCGCGGAGTTCACCGTCACGGCGGTCCTGTGGATCCTCGGGCTGGGCCTCACGGCCCTGCCGCTGCCCCTGCTGCTGGCCGGGCAGCCGATGACGCCCCTCGCCGGGCTGCCGATCGACAGCGTGCCGAGGGCGCTGCTGTGCGCGCTGGTCGGGTTCGGCTTCCTCCTCGCCGCCCTCTACGCGACCCGGGGCATGGCCTGGCTGCACGGCATGCTCGGCGTCGCCCTGCTGGGGACGAGCGAGAAGAACCGGCTCGCCGCCCGCGCCGCCCACCTGCGGGCCAGCCGGGCCCGGGGGGTGGACGCGGCCGAGGCCGAGCGGCGCCGGATCGAGCGGGACCTGCACGACGGCGCCCAGCAGCGGCTGCTGTCGGTGGCGATGGACCTGGGCCGGGCCCAGGCCAAGCTCGACTCCGACCCCGAGGAGGCCAGGGAGCTCCTGGCCCAGGCGCACCGGGGCACCAAGGCCGCCATCGCCGAGCTGCGCGACCTCGCCAGGGGCATCTACCCGGCGATCCTCACCGACAGGGGGCTGAGCGCGGCCCTGTCGTCCCTCGCCGCCCGCGCGCCCGTACGGGTGGACCTGTCGGTGGAGGTCTCCCACCGGCCCCCGCCCGCGGTGGAGAGCATCGCGTACTTCGTGGTGGCCGAGTGCCTGAGCAACCTGGCCAAGCACTCCGAGGCGACCGAGGCGTTCATCCGGGTGAGCCGCCGGGACCAGCGGGTGATCGTCGAAGTCTACGACAACGGGGTCGGCGCCGCCGTGCCCCGGCCGGGCAGCGGCCTCGCCGGGCTCGCCGACCGGGCCGCGACCATCGACGGCACCCTGACCGTCGACAGCCCGCTGGGCGGCCCCACGATGATCAGGGCGGAGTTGCCCTGCGAATGGTGAGAGTCGCCCCGCGAACGGTGAGAGTCGCCCCGCGAACGATGGGAACGTGGGAACCATGCGGGTGGTGATCGCCGAGGACTCGGTGCTGTTGCGCGAGGGGCTGGCCAGGCTGCTGGCCGACGGGGGCATCGAGACCGTCGGGGTGGCGGGCGACGGCCCAGGCCTGGTCGCGGTGGTCGACGAGCACGATCCCGACCTCGCCGTCGTCGACGTGCGGATGCCGCCGACCCACACCGACGAGGGGCTGCGCGCCGCCCTGGAGGCGAGGGCCCGGCGGCCGGGGCTGCCGATCCTCGTCCTGTCGCAGTACGTCGAGGAGCAGTACGCCACGGAGCTCATCGGCGGCGGCGCCGCGGCGGTCGGCTACCTGCTCAAGGAGCGGATCGCCGACGTGGCCGAGTTCCTCGACGCCGTACGCCGGGTGGCGGCCGGGGGGACGGTGATCGACCCCGAGGTGATCGGGCAGCTCCTGAGCCGCCAGCGCAGGGGCGACCCCCTGGAGTCCCTGACCGCCAGGGAGAGCGAGGTCCTCGCCCTGATGGCGGAGGGACGCTCCAACACCGCGGTCGCCGGGCGGATGCTCGTCACCGAGGGCGCCGTGGAGAAGCACATCTCCAGCATCTTCGGCAAACTCGGGCTGGAGCCCGCCGCCGACGACCACCGCCGGGTCCTCGCCGTGCTCGCGTACCTGGGAAGGTGACGGCCTGGGGCCCCTGGTTTTCTCGCGGGGGTGCTCCCGTCGCGGATATCGCGGCCCGCAGGGGGCCGTGAGCATACCGTGTCCGTTCCGGAGCCGCAGGTCACCGGGGCCGGGGAATGTCTTGTGGCCTGGGGTGGTTGGAGGATCTGGCACACTGGTAGCCGAACCGTAGCGGTTCCGGTTCCCGCCCGCGCGCACCTCGGTGTGCTCAGCGCGCAAGCCCCACAGGCGAGAGACAGTGGCGACCCGGCGACCGCGTTTTGGAGAGGAAAAGGCGATATGAAGCCCGATATTCACCCGGAGTACAACGCCACTCAGGTGACCTGCACCTGTGGTAACTCCTTCACCACCCGCAGCACCGCCAAGAACGGCGTGATCCACGCCGACGTGTGCTCCGCCTGCCACCCGTTCTACACGGGCAAGCAGAAGATCCTGGACACCGGCGGCCGGGTGGCGCGCTTCGAGAAGCGCTTCGGCAAGAAGCCCGCGGGCCAGTAGCTCTCATCCCGGCGCCGGCTCGGATAACCCCACTCGTGGGGTGCCCGGGTCGGCGTTCGTGGTGATGAGGCAGGCTGACCAGGGCTTTCACGGCCAGGGCTTTCAAGGAAGGACGCACGGTGAATCTCGACGAGCTGCTCAGTGAGTACGCCGAGCTGGAACTCAAGCTCGCCGACCCCTCCGTGCACGCCGACCAGAAGCAGGCCCGCACCTTCGGCAGGCGCTACGCCGAGCTGACCCCGATCGTCGCCACCTACCGCGAGCTCGAGGGCGTCCAGTCCGACCTCGGCACGGCCCGGGAGCTGGCCTCGGAGGACGAGGGTTTCGCCGAGGAGGCCAAGGAGCTGGAGGCGCGGATCCCCGAGCTTGAGGAGAAGCTCAGGCATCTGCTCGTCCCGCGCGATCCCAACGATGACAAGGACATCATCATGGAGATCAAGGCGGGCGAGGGCGGCGAGGAGTCCGCCCTGTTCGCCGGGGACCTCCTGCGGATGTACCTGCGGTACGCCGAGCGGATCGGCTGGAAGACCGAGATGATCGACGCCACCCACTCCGACCTCGGCGGTTACAAGGACGTCACGATCGCCCTGAAGGCGAGGGGCGACGAGGGCGTCTGGTCGAGGCTCAAGTTCGAGGGCGGCGTGCACCGCGTCCAGCGGGTCCCGGTCACCGAGTCGCAGGGGCGCATCCACACCAGCGCCGCCGGGGTGCTCGTCTACCCGGAGGCCGAGGACGTCGACGTCCAGATCGACCCGAACGACCTGCGCATCGACGTCTACCGCTCCAGCGGTCCCGGCGGCCAGAGCGTCAACACCACCGACTCGGCCGTGCGGATCACGCACGTCCCGACGGGTGTCGTCGCCTCCTGCCAGAACGAGAAGAGCCAGCTCCAGAACAAGGAGTCGGCGATGCGCATCCTGCGGGCCCGCCTGCAGGCGATCGCCGAGGAGGAGGCGAACGCCGCCGCCATGGCCGAGCGCAAGTCCCAGATCCGCACGGTCGACCGCTCCGAGCGCATCCGCACCTACAACTTCCCCGAGAACCGCATCTCCGATCACCGCGTCGGGTTCAAGGCCTACAACCTCGACCAGGTGCTCGACGGAGACCTCTCGGCCGTCATCCAGTCCCTGCTCGACGCCGAGATGGCGGAGAAGCTCGCCGCCCATTCATAGAACGCGCCCATGACCTTTCTGCTGGACGAGATCGCCCTCGCCACCGCCCGGCTCGCCGAGGCAGGTGTGCCGTCGCCGCGCACCGACGCCGAGGAGATCGCCGCGTGTGTGCACGGCGTGCGCCGCAGCGAGCTGCACACGGTGAAGGACTCCGACTTCGACGCCCTGTTCTGGGAGGGCGTCGCCCGCAGGGAGTCGCGCGAGCCGCTCCAGCACATCACCGGGCGGGCCTACTTCCGCTATCTGTCCCTGGAGGTCGGGCCCGGCGTCTTCGTGCCGCGCCCGGAGACCGAGGTCGTGGCGGGCTGGGCGATCGACCGGCTGCGGGAGATGGACGTCGCCTCGCCGGTGGTCGTCGATCTCGGCACCGGCTCGGCCGCCATCGCGCTCTCGATCGCCCAGGAGGTCGCGCTGGCCACCGTGCACGCGGTCGAGGTCGACCCGGGCGCCTACACGTGGGCCAAGCGCAACATCATCGAGCACGGCCAGGGCCGCGTCCACCTGCACCCGGAGGACCTGGCCGACGCCCTCTCCGAGCTGGACGGCCAGGCCGACCTGGTGATCTCCAACCCGCCCTACATCCCGCCGGGCGCGGTCCCCCGCGACCCCGAGGTCCGCGACTACGACCCGCACCGCGCGCTGTACGGATCGGGCAGCGACGGCCTCGACGAGGTCAGGGCGGTCGAGCGGACCGCCAGGAGGCTGCTGCGCCCCGGCGGGTTCGTCGCCGTGGAACACGCCGACCAGCAGGGCACCCCGGTCTATCTGATCTTCTCCGAGGAGAACGGCTGGCGCGATGTGCGCAGCCGCCAGGACCTGACGCGCAGGGACCGCTTCGTCACCGCTCGATTCGGCCAGGAATAGGATGCACGCCGTGAGCCGACGTTATGACTGTATGGATACCGAGCAGCGAGCCACCGGCCTGATCGAGGCCGCGTCCGCCCTCCAGCGGGGAGAGCTCGTGGTGCTCCCGACCGACACCGTCTACGGTGTCGGCGCCGACGCCTTCACGCCCGCCGCGGTCACCGCCCTGCTGGCGGCCAAGGGGCGCGGCCGCGACATGCCGGTGCCGGTGCTGGTCGGGACCGTACGCGCCGCCAACGCCCTGGTGGAGAACCTCGGCCCGTACGGCCAGGATCTCGTCGACGCCTTCTGGCCGGGCCCGCTCACGCTGATCTGCCGCGTGAACCGGTCGCTGTCGTGGGACCTCGGCGACGCCAAGGGCACCGTCGCGGTCCGGATGCCGCTGCACGCGGTCGCCCTCGACCTGCTCAAGGAGACCGGCCCGCTCGCCGTCTCCAGCGCCAACCGCTCCGGTGCCCCGCCCGCCACCACCGCCGCCGACGCGGAGAAGCAGCTCGGCGACTCGGTGTCGGTCTACCTCGACGCGGGGCCGTGCGAGAGCGACATCCCCTCGACGATCCTCGACCTGACCACCGCGGTGCCCAGGCTGCTGCGGCGCGGGGCGATCAGCGTGGAGAAGCTGCGCGGCGTGATCGGCTACGTCGCGACGGACACGGGCCCGGGGGCCGACAACTGACCGGTGGATCACGGCATATGCCGTGATCCATGCCATCTGATTATCACCGTGACGGCGGGCTGTCTCCCCGGTACCTTGAAGTGGGCCGACACTTCCTGGGAGACGTCCATGGGCAAGTTCGAAGGAATGGACCCCAAGCTGGTCCGCGACCTGTTGTCCGAGGTTCAGCGGGCCGCGGAGCAGATGCGGAGCGTCGAGGGCAAGGTCGCGCAGATGATGAGCGGGGCCGGCCTCTCCGCGCAGTCGACCCACAGACCCGTCCAGATCGCCGACGCGTGCGACGTGATGGTCCGCGACGTCTCCGCCCGCGTGACGCTGCTGGAGAAGAAGGTCAACCAGAACGTCACGGCGCCCCCCGCCGAGCCGAAGGCCGGTGACCCGAAGCCCGAGACGGGCTCCCAGGGCGAGGGGGCGAAGCCCGACTCCCAGAACGGTACGAAGCCGGAGACCGGTTCCCAGAACGGCGCGAAGCCCGAGAGCCCGAAGGCCGAGGACCTCAAGCCGGCCATCGGGTCGGACGACAAACCCCGCGTCGGCGACCAGTCGGCCGAGAACTCGCGGCGCGACGATCCCAAGGACTCCCCGGGTTCCCCGGACTCCTCCAAGCCAGAGACCAAGCCCGACACCAAGCCCGACGCCCCGAAGGCCGAGGAGGGCAAGCCCGAGGCGGGTTCGAAGGGTGACGAGACCTCCCCGCGCGACGATCGTGACGACCGCGACAACCGCGACGATCGTAAGGAGACGCCGAAACCCGAGGCGCCGAAACCCGAGGCGTCCGGAGGCGACGACCGCAAGCCGGAAACGGGGTCGAAGGCCGACGAGACCTCCCCGCGGGAGGGGGAGCGGGAGACGCCCAAGGAGACCGGCAAGCAGACGGACGTCCCCAAGCCCGACCCCAAGCCCGATCCCACGCCGGAGCCTCCGAAGGCCGAGGATCCGCGCCCCGAGCCTCCCAGGCCCGACCCCAAGCCCGACCCGGCGCCGGAGCCGCCGAGGGCGGAGGAGCCGCGTCCGGAGCCTCCCAGGCCCGATCCCACCCCGGAGCCGCCGAGGGCCGAGGAGCCGATCCCCGAGCCTCCCGCCCAGGATCCCGCGCCGGAGGCCCCGAGAGGCGATTTCGAGCCCCCGCCGGAGACCTACACCCCGGATTCCTCGTCCCTGCCGGACGCGCCGAGGGCCGACGACGGCCGGCCCGAGGCGCCCGCGCCCGACCGCGTCCCGGAGGTGCCGAACGCCCAGGGCGCGCCCGTGCCGGGGACGCCGAACGAGGGCGCGCCCGCGCCCGGGACACCTAACGACGGCGCGCAGGTTCCGGAGGCGCCCCGGCAGGACTCCGCGCCCGCGCCGGAAGCCCCGAGGGCCGACGACGCGCGGCCGGAGACGCCGAGGGCCGAGGACCTGAGGCCCGCGGTCCCCGGACCGGGGGAGAACCCGCAGGGGGGCGGGCAGCCGGTCGACACCGCGCCGCGCGAGGTGCCCGACGCCCCGCGTACGCCCGAGGCCACCACCCCGAGCCCCGGGCCCGGGCAGGGAGAGTCCGCGCCCGCGCCGGAGCCGCCCAGGGCCGAGGACATCCGGCCGGAGATCGTCAACGCGGACGACACGACGCCGCGCGGGCAGGATCAGACCGGCAACGTGCCCGTGAACGACTCCGACGCCAAGGGCGACACGGGGTCCAAGGGCGACGACACGACGCCACGCGGTGACTCCACCGGCAACGCGCCCGACACCAAGGGCGACACGGGGTCCAAGGGCGACGAGACGACCCCGCGCGGCGACTCCACCGGCAACGCGCCCGCGAACGATCCCGACGCCAAGGGCGACGCCGGTTCCAAGGGCGACGAGCGCTCGCCGAGGCAGGAGGGTGGCTCCTCCGGCGACGGCACCCTCGACACCCCCAGGAAGGACCACCCCGACGACATCGACCAGACCGGCGACTCCAGGGCGAAGGTCGTGGAGGTCGACGGGGTGAAGGTGCTCCAGATCCCGCTCGACGCGCCCACGGCGGCCGAGGTCGACGAGCTGCTGAAGAACATCGAGGACATCCCGCCCCTGGAGATGCCCACGATCGACGGTGTGTCCGGCCCGGCCGGGCAGCCCGGCTGGGTCGAGCCGCATGAGCCGCTCGACTCCGCCAAGCCCGCGTACCCGCTCCTCGACACCGCGGGCCCGGCCACGGACCAGACCGTCCAGCCGCCGGGCACCGGCGGCGACACCGCCCCCCAGCCCACCGGTACGACCTCCGGCGAGCCCGCGGCTCCCCGGCCAGCCGGAGACTCGCCGTCCACCGGTGACGCCGCGCCCCGGCCCGCCGGGACGGCCTCGGGTGAGCCCGCGATCCAGACGGCGGGCACGACCTCGGGCGAGGCGGCCACCCGGCCCGCCGGGGGGCCGGTGCCGTCCATCGGCGACGCGGTCTCCGGTGAGGCGCCGGGTGCCGGGGGCACGTCCGGGCAGGCGGCGGGGGCGGCGCCCGGCGGGGTGGCCGCGCAGCCGGGCGAGGGTCCGGCCGCCCGGTGGGCGAACGACGGCAGCGACGTCGTCACCGCCGAGGCGAGCCCGCTCGACCTCGACGCCCTCAAGACGCTCGCCGACAACGCCCGCGAGATCGAACCGCTGGAGATGCCGGGCGTGAGCGTGCCCGACGGGGAGACCTGGGGCGAGGGGGCCTGGGCACCCATGGACATCCGGCCCGACGGCCCGGCGGGCGACGTGGACCCGGGAGACCCGCTACGGCCGATCCCGCCCCCGGGCGGTGGCCGGTGATCACCGCGACGAGGACGCGGGGCCGTGGGCGCCGTGAGCACGAAGCGGTGATCACCCGAAACGCGGGCGCGAGGCCGTGAGCGCCTTGAGTGCTTTGAGCGCCATGAGCGTGAAGAGGTGGGTGCCGGGCGGTGAGGTACGAAACGGCGGGCGGACGGGCACGACGCGGCGGGCGGGTGAGCACGAGGCCGTGAGCACCGGCGAGTGGGCAAGTGAGCGGGAGGCAGGGAGCGTGTCAGCGAGGGTGAGGAGCCTGTGATGTTCGTGGATCCACCCGCACCGCAGCCGCTGCAGCCGGGGGAGACCCCGCCGGCCTCGGCCAACAACGGGCTGCCGTCTCCGGACGCCGTCACGTCGTGGGAGTTCAACCCCGACTACCAGCGGCTGGTCATGATGTGGAGGCAGGTGCTCCCCGTGCTCGACACGCTGACCGGCAGCCTCGACAAGGCCTACCAGCTCGCCAGGAGCAGGGACGTCTGGGACGCCCCCGTCTCCGGCCGCTACGTCGAGGACATGACGGAGTGGCGCACCCGGCTGAGCCTCTACCGGCAGGCGATCCTGACGTCGATCAGCGACCAGGCGGCCGACACGCCGAGGTGGGTGCCGGTCAAGGCCGGGGCCCCGCACGCGTTCTCGTGAGGTGACCCCCGGGTGGCGCCGCTCTCTCGGCGCGGACTCTCCGGGGCCGGCTCCCGCGACAGGCTCTCCGGGGTCGACGCCCGTGGCACGCGCTCCGGGGGCGGCCTCCGTGGCGGGCTCTGCGGGGCCCGATCTCCGTGGCACGCGCTCCGGGGGCGGCCCCCGCGACACGTTCCGCGGGGCCGACCTCGGTGACGGGCTCTGCGGGGCCGATCTCCGTGACACGCGCTCCGGGAGTCGCCCTCGCGACACGCGCTCCAGGGCCGGCGGCGTCCGTCCGGGAAGCCGGGACCGGAGGGCGCCCCGCGACACGCGCTCCGGGGCCGGCGCGTCCCTGACGTGGGATAACCGGGGAGAGCGGGCTTACAGTGGGGGTGAGTCGTCGTCTTCGGGGTGTGAGACATGGGCGCAGAACCGTACTACGGGCCGGATTTCGGTCTCCTGCAGCGCGAGGACCCGGAGATCGCGAGCGTGCTGCTCGACGAGCTCGACCGGCTGCGCGGGGGCGTCCAGCTGATCGCGAGCGAGAACTTCACCTCGCCCGCCGTGCTCGCCGCGCTCGGCTCGACGCTCACCAACAAGTACGCCGAGGGCTACCCCGGCAGGCGTTACTACGCCGGGTGCGAGGTCGTCGACCGGGCCGAGCGGCTCGCGATCGACCGGGCCAAGCGGCTGTTCGGCGCCGAGCACGTCAACGTGCAGCCCCACTCCGGCGCCTCGGCGAACCTGGCGGCCTACGCGGCCCTGCTCCAGCCGGGCGACACCATGCTGGCGATGGAGCTGTCGCACGGCGGCCACCTCACCCACGGTTCCAAGGTCAACTTCTCGGGACGCTGGTTCGACGTCGTGGCGTACGGCGTGCGCAGGGACACCGAGCTGATCGACTACGACGAGGTCAGGGAGCTGGCGCTGCGGCACCAGCCCAAGATGATCATCTGTGGCGCCACCGCCTACCCCCGGGAGATCGACTTCGCCGCGTTCCGGGGGATCGCGGACGAGGTGGGGGCCTGGCTGCTCGCCGACGTCGCGCACACCGTCGGCCTGATGGCCGGGCGGGCGCTGCCCTCCGCGGTGCCGTACGCGGACGTGGTGACCTTCACCACGCACAAGGCGCTGCGCGGCCCGAGGGGCGGCGGGATCATGTGCACGAAGGAGCTGGGGCCCAGGATCGACCGCGCGGTCTTCCCGTTCGTGCAGGGCGGCCCGCTCATGCACGCGGTGGCGGCCAAGGCGGTGGCGTTCGGCGAGGCGCTGCGGCCGGAATTCGCGGAGTACGCGCGGCGGGTGGTGGCCAACGCCCGGGTGCTGGCCGACGCGCTCGCCGCGGAGGGCATGCGGCCCGTCTCCGGGGGCACCGACAGCCACCTGGCGCTGATCGACCTGCGCGACGTCGGGATCTCCGGCGCGACGGCCGAGCAGCGGTGCCACGCGGCCGGGATCACGCTGAACCGCAACGCGATCCCGTACGACCCGGAGCCGCCCACGGTGACGTCCGGGATCCGGGCCGGCACCCCCTGTGTCACGACCCAGGGAATGGGGCCCGAGGAGATGAAGGAGGTGGCCTCGATGGTGGCGCAGGCCATCCGCGACCCCGACGCCACGGACGAGATACGGAAGCGCGTCACGGTGCTGACGGGAGCCCACCGGATATATCCCAGCGAACTATGAGCTGTTCTGTGTCGTTTTCCGGTCACAGGTGGCCGGACTATCCGCGAAACTGGTTCCGTGCGCGAATATCTACTGATGGCGCTCGTCGCGGCCGCGGTGACGTATCTGCTGGTGCCGCTGATCCGCGTCTTCGCCGTCCGCATCGGCGCCATGCCCGAGGTCCGCGACCGTGACGTGCACACCACGCCCACACCCAGGCTCGGTGGCCTGGCGATGTACGGCGGTCTCGTCGCCGGCCTGCTGATCGCCGCCGAGCTGCCCTACGCCGGGGGCAAGCTGGCGGCCGAGGGCCAGGGGAAGACCGTGATCGCGCTGATCGCCGCGGGCGGCCTGATCACGCTGACCGGCTTCCTCGACGACTGGCTAGGGATGGACGCCCTCGTCAAGCTCGCCGGGCAGGTCGGCGCCGCGGGCGTGCTCGTCGCCTTCGGGGTGAGCCTGCCGTGGCTCCCGCTGCCGACCGCGCTGGGCGGGCAGACCACCCTCGACTCGACGCTGAGCCCGCTGATCACGATCCTGATCGTGGTCGTCATGATCAACGCGGTCAACTTCGTCGACGGGCTCGACGGGCTGGCCGCGGGGATCGTGGGCATCGCCGCGATGGCCACGTGGACGTACTCGGTGGCCCTGTCGAAGGACTTCGGCAACACCAGCATCAACGCGACGGCGGTCATCGCCTCGGTGCTCATCGGGATCTGCCTGGGCTTCCTGCCGCACAACTTCCACCCGGCGAAGATCTTCATGGGCGACACGGGGGCGATGCTCATCGGCCTGGTCCTCGCCTCCACGATGATCCTGGTCACCCCGCTCGACTCCGGCAGCATCAACGGCTTCCCCGTGATCCTTCCCCTCCTGGTGCCGGTCGCGATCCTGGTGCTCCCGCTGCTGGACCTGATCATGGCGGTGATCCGGCGCACGTCCAACGGCCTGTCGCCGTTCTCGCCCGACCGGGGGCACCTGCACCACCGCCTGCTGGACATCGGCCACTCGCACCGCCGCAGCGTCATGATCATGTACGCGTGGACCTTCCTGTTCGCCTTCGCGGTCGTGGCGCTGTCCATCGAGGGCGTCCCGCTCGTCCTGTTCCCGCTGACCGTGCTGCTCGCCATCGGCGTGCTGGTGATGATGGCGCTGCCCCGCTGGCGCGCCCGCCGCGACCTCGGCGGGAGCGAGGGGCGCGGGCCCGGGGGACGCGGGGAAACCGAGGGGCGCGGGGGGCTCGACCCCGCGGCTCCCATCGCTCCCGCGGGTCCCGCGGGTCCCGCGGAGGGTCCGGGACGGCACGCGCGGCCGGGGGAGCAGCCGCCGGGCCGGGTCAGGCCCCATCCGTACCCCTCGGAGGCGCCCGGTCACCGTCCGATCGCCACCACCGGCGACGACACGGCCGCGCTTCCGGTGCGGCCCGACCTGTCACTCAGCGCTCCCCGGCAGGGTTTCTCAAACCCTGAGACGCCCCTTTGAGGCGCTTTCGCCAGCCCCTTGATCGTTTACTTGAAACGGCAGGTAAAGGCGCTCTTCCTTGAGCTTGTGATAGCTTTCACTAGCAGACGGTGAACCTGCCTAGACCTGCAAGGTAGCAATCGCTCGCTTGATAACAGTCACTTGGAGTGCCGATGCTCGCCAACGACGTGCGCCTTCTGAAGGGGGCTGCGATACCCACGGTGCTGGTGGGGCTGGTCGTGATCCTCGTCGCGGCGTTGCTGGCCGGAGCCAAGGGAGCGTTCGGTGCCGCGATCGGGACCGTGATCGTCACCGCCTTCTTCACCCTCGGCATCGTGGCCGTCTCGTACGCGAGCCGCGTGTCGCCCATGATGATGATGACCGCCGCGGTGCTCAGCTACGCGGTGAAGATTCTCGTGATCATGGCTCTGCTCAAGGCCTTCGAGGACGCCACCGCGTTCGAGCCCAAGGCCTTCGGGTGGGCGGCCATCGCCTGCACGATCGCCTGGACGGTCGGCGAGATGCGCGGCTTCATGAAACTCAAAATGCTCTACGTCGACCCCGATGCCCGGATTCCAGGTCAGGGCGATCCGCGATGAGGCGTATCATCTCGCTGGCGGCCACGACCCTGCCCGATATGACTAGTCCTCACCGCGACTGCTATCGTCATGCCCGCGATGAGCGAAAAGAAAATCCGGCCCGAAGACGACGGCCGCGACTTCGCCAGCGCCGCCTGGTCGATCCCCAGCTATCTCCTCTCCGGGATGATCCTGTACGGCGGTGCGGGCTGGTTGCTGTCCAAGTGGACTGGCGTGGTCGCCTTCACCCCGATCGGATTAATTCTCGGGGTCGCTCTATCCGTCTACCTGGTCTACCGGAAGTACGGTCGCTAGCCTTCGGCGGCGGTCGCTTCGCTGACGAAGCAATTTCGATCAACTACCACGCTGAAGGGAACGCCGCGTGAGCACGCTGACGCTCCTCGCTCCCGGGGACGAGTTCACGCCTCCGGGACTCGAACTCTTCGACGCCGCCCCGATCATCTCGGGCGTCGCCTGGTTCACGAAGCCGGTGCTGCTGGCCCTGCTGAGCACGATCATCGTCATCGGCTTCTGCTGGTCGGCCTTCGGCAGCCCGAAGCTGGTGCCGAGGGGCGTGCAGAACATCGGTGAGATCGGCTACATGTTCGTCCGCGACCAGGTCGCCCGGCCGTTCCTCGGCAAGGACGCCGACCGGTGGATGGGCCTGTTGCTCAGCATGTTCTTCATGGTCTGGGTCTGGAACCTGATGGGCGTCATCCCGGTCGTGCAGTTCCCGGTCGCCTCGCACATCGCCTTCCCGATCGTGCTCGCCCTCAGTGTCTACATCCTGAAGATCTACCTCGGTGTCAAGCACCAGGGCGCGCTCGGCTACTTCAAGAACATGATGTTCCCTCCGGGGTTGCCCAAGCCGATCTACGTGCTGCTGGCCCCGATCGAGTTCCTGTCCAACATGATCATCGCGCCCTTCACGCACGCGGTGCGACTGTTCGCCAACATGTTCGCCGGCCACATCATCCTGGCCTTCTTCAGCCTCGTCGGCTTCTGGTTCCTCTT
Organism: Streptosporangium sp. NPDC002524; assembly: GCF_040295985.1. NCBI lineage: Bacteria > Bacillati > Actinomycetota > Actinomycetes > Streptosporangiales > Streptosporangiaceae > Streptosporangium > Streptosporangium sp. NPDC002524. Next base: position 30,615 of record NZ_JBEOWK010000020.1, read on the forward strand.
CGAGAAGCTCACCCCGCTGGGCGCCCCGCTCGGCGTGATCGGCGTGATCATGACGATCGCGATGACGGGCTTCGAGATGTTCATCCAGTTCCTGCAGGCGTTCCTCTTCGCGATGCTCGCCGCGATGTACATCGGCAACTCGCTCCACGCCGACCACTAGACGCACAGACCTCCCTCGAATATCCAGACCGGTGAGCCTTCACCGGCCGACCTGTAAAGGAAACACAACACCATGGCAATGGGAATCCTCGCTGAGGTCACCGGCTCCCTCGGTTCCATCGGCTACGGCCTCGCCGCCATCGGCCCCGGCATCGGCGTCGGCATCATCTTCGGTCAGGGTGTGCAGGCCATCGCCCGCCAGCCCGAGGCCTACGGCCTGATCCGCCAGAACATGCTGCTCGGCTTCGTCCTCACCGAGGCGCTGGCCCTCATCGGTCTTGTCGCGCCGTTCATGTTCGGTCAGTAAGACGCAGGAAAACCTCTGACGGAAGGCTGCACAAATGATTCAGGCAGCTTCGCTCCTGGCGGCGGAGGAGGGGGCTAACCCCCTCATCCCGCACACCTACGAGCTTGTCGTCGGCGGCTTCGCCTTCTTCGTCGTCCTTTTCGTCGTCGGTAAGATCCTCACCCCGCGTATCCAGAAGACCCTGGTCGAGCGGACCGATGCGATCGAAGGCGGCATCAAGCGAGCCGAGGACGCGCAGGCCGAGGCCCAGGCGCTGCTCAAGCAGTACAAGGACCAGCTCTCCGAAGCCCGTCACGAAGCCTCGCGGCTGCGTGAGGAGGCCCGTGAGCAGGGCGCGCAGATCAAGGCCGAGCTCCGCGAGGAGGCTCAGGCCGAGGCCCGCCGCCTGGTCGAGGCCGCGCACCTGCAGATCGAGGCCGACCGCCAGCAGGCGTTCGCCCAGCTCCGCACGGAGCTCGGCCGCCTGTCGATCGAGCTCGCCGGCCGCATCGTCGGCGAGTCCCTGGAGGACGAGGCGCGCCAGCGCCGTACCGTCGACAGGTTCCTCGAGGAGCTCGAGTCGAGCAACGCGGCGGTCCGCTGATGACACGGCGAACCAGGCGTGACGCGCGAGTGTCGGTGAGCGGCTGATGAGGGGCCTGAGCAGGGCCTCGCTGGCCGAGGTCGAAGAGCGCTTCAACGCCGTCGCGGGAAGCGCGGACCTCGGCACGCTGGCCGACGAGCTTTTCTCGGTCGCCGCCCTGTTCGACCACGAACACGGGCTCCGTCGCAACCTCTCCGACCCGGCACGGCCCGCGGCCCAGAAGGCGCAGATCGTCCGGGTGCTGCTGGAGGGCAAGATCAGCGACGCCGCGCTGGAGACGGTCGCCGCGGCCGTGTCAGCGAAGTGGGCGCGGTCGGGCGACCTGGCCGACTCCCTGGAGCGCCTCGGCGTCGTCGCGGCCTCGGCCGAGGCGGAGGCGCAGAGCAGGCTCGACGACGTCGAGGACGAGCTGTTCCGGTTCGGGCGCATCACCGCCTCGAACCTGGAGCTGCACCGGACCCTGACGGCGCCGGCGGCCCCCGAGGCGGCCAAGCGGGAGCTGCTGAGCTCCCTCCTGGCCGAGAAGGTCGCCCCCACCACCCTGCGCCTGATCACCCAGCTCGTGCTGCATCCGAGAGGACGTAGCCTGGACGGTGGGCTCGAGGAGTTCGGCAAGCTGGTCGCCGCCCAGCGGCAGCGCCTCGTCGCGGTGGTGCGCAGCGCCGTCGTGCTTTCAGAGGAGCAGAAGCAGCGTCTCGCCACGTGGCTGCGCACCTCGTACGGCCGCGACGTTCATCTGAACGTCGAGGTGGATCCGCGGGTGCTGGGAGGGTTCTCGGTCCACATCGGGGACGATCTCATCGACACCACCATCGCGGGACGAATCGAAGAAGTCCGCCGCCGGTTGGCCGGCTAGGCGAATAGGGAGACTGAAGAGAGATGGCGGAGCTTACGATCCGGCCGGACGAGATCCGGGACGCACTTGAGCGCTTCGTCCAGGCGTACGAGCCGGAAGGTGCCGCGCGCGAGGAGATCGGGACCGTCGTCGACTGCGGCGACGGTATCGCCCATGTCTCCGGCCTTCCCTCGGCGATGGCGAACGAGCTGCTTGAGTTCGAGGACGGCACGCGTGGCCTGGCACTGAACCTGGACGTCCGGGAGATCGGTGTCGTTGTTCTGGGCGACTTCAGCAAGATCGAGGAGGGCCAGTCGGTCCGCCGGACGGGCGAGGTCCTGTCCGTGCCGGTCGGCGACGGCTTCCTCGGCCGAGTGGTCGACCCGCTGGGCGTCCCCCTGGACGGCAAGGGCGCGATCGAGTCCGAGAGCCTGCGCGCCCTCGAACTCCAGGCCCCCTCGGTGGTCCAGCGCCAGCCGGTGAAGGAGCCGCTGCAGACCGGTCTCAAGGCGGTCGACGCCATGACGCCGATCGGCCGCGGCCAGCGCCAGCTGATCATCGGTGACCGTGGCACGGGCAAGACCGCCGTCGCCGTGGACACCATCCTCAACCAGCGGGAGAACTGGCTCTCCGGCGACCCCGAGAAGCAGGTTCTCTGCGTCTACGTCGCGGTCGGCCAGAAGGGTTCCACGATCGCCCAGGTCAAGGGCCGCCTCGAGGAGGCGGGCGCGATGGAGTACACCACCATCGTCGCCGCTCCGGCGTCCGACCCGGCCGGTTACAAGTACCTCGCGCCCTACACCGGCTCGGCCATCGGCCAGCACTGGATGTACCAGGGCAAGCACGTCCTCATCGTCTTCGACGACCTGACCAAGCAGGCCGACGCCTACCGCGCCGTCTCCCTGCTGCTGCGCCGTCCGCCGGGCCGTGAGGCGTTCCCCGGCGACGTCTTCTACTTGCACTCCCGTCTCCTGGAGCGCTGCGCGAAGCTGTCCAAGGACATGGGTTCCGGCTCGATGACCGGTCTGCCGATCATCGAGACGAAGGGCAACGACGTCTCGGCGTTCATCCCCACCAACGTCATCTCCATCACCGACGGCCAGTGCTTCCTCGAGACCGACCTGTTCAACGCGGGTGTGCGTCCGGCCATCAACGTCGGTGTCTCCGTCTCCCGAGTCGGCGGCTCCGCGCAGATCAAGGCGATGAAGCAGGTCGCCGGCACGCTGCGCCTGTCGCTGTCGCAGTTCCGTGACCTGGAGGCGTTCGCCTCCTTCGCCTCCGACCTGGACGCGGCCTCCCGTGCCCAGCTGGAGCGCGGCCAGCGCCTGGTCGAGCTGCTCAAGCAGGCCCAGTACAGCCCGTTCCCGGTCGAGAAGCAGGTCGTCTCGGTCTGGGCCGGCACGACCGGCGAGCTCGACGACGTCCCGGTCGAGGACATCCGCCGCTTCGAGACGGAGTTCCTCGACTACCTGGGCCGTGAGCACAAGGGCATCTTCGACGGCATCCGCGAGACCCGCCAGCTGCCCGACGACGCGGTGACCGCCCTCAAGGACGCCATCACCGAGTTCAAGAAGAGCTTCGAGACCTCCTCCGGTGAGTACCTGGTCAACGACGAGCCGGTCGCCGCGCTCGGCGAGGGCGAGGTCGGCCAGGAGAAGATCACGAAGCGAGTCCGCACGGCAGAGAAGAAGTAGCCGATGGGTGCCCAGCTAAGACTGCTGCGGCGGCGGATCAAGTCGGTCAAGTCCACGGCGAAGATCACCCGCGCCCAGGAGCTCATCGCCTCGTCCCGCATCGTCAAGGCGCAGCAGCGGATGCAGGCCGCCGTGCCGTACGAGCGCGAGATCACTCGCGCGGTCACGGGCGTGGTCAGCAACACCTCCACCGCCGACCACCCGCTGACGGTGGCCAAGGAGCAGCCCGCCAGGGCCGCCGTCCTGATCGTCACCAGCGACAGCGGTTTCTGCGGCGGCTTCAACGCCAACATCCTGCGTGAGGCGGAGGCGCTCGGCAGCCTGCTCAGGGGCAGGGGCGTCGAGCCCGTGGCCTTCGTGACGGGCCGCAAGGGCGTCGCCTGGCACACCTTCCGCAACCGTGAGATGGGCGGGCAGTGGACGGGGTTCTCCCGTAAGCCCGCCTACTCCGACGCCAAGAAGATCGCCGGCACGCTCATCGAGGCCTTCTCGGCCGAGGACGGGGTGGACGAGATCCACATCGTCTCCACCGAGTTCGTCTCGATGCTGACGCAGGAGGTCGTGGTCAAGCGGATCCTTCCGCTGGAGGTCGAGGAGACCGCCGAGGACCCGTCCGACACGCCGCTGCCGTACTTCGAGTTCGAGCCCACCGCGGGCGAGGTCCTCGACTCGCTGCTGCCGCGTTACGTGGAGTCGCGCATCTTCACCGCGCTGCTCCAGTCGGCGGCCTCCGAGGAAGCCTCGCGCCGCCGGGCCATGAAGTCGGCCACCGACAACGCCAACGAGCTCATCCGCGTGTTCACCCAGCAGATGAACCAGGTCCGCCAGGCCGAGATCACCCAGGAAATCAGCGAGATCGTCGGCGGCGCGAACGCGCTGGCTGACTCCGCAGCGGGGAAAGAGTGAAATGACTGCACAGACTGTTGAGACCGGCGTGGGCCGCGTCGCGCGGGTCACCGGTCCCGTCGTCGACGTGGAGTTCCCCGTCGAGGCGATGCCCGAGATCTACAACGCCCTCAAGGTGGACGTCGAGCTGCAGGGCGAGGCCAAGGTCCTCACCCTGGAGGTCGCCCAGCACCTGGGTGACAACCTCGTCCGCGCGATCTCCATGCAGCCCACCGACGGCCTCACCCGTGGCGCCCCGGTGACCGACACCGGCGCGGCCATCTCGGTCCCCGTCGGCGACGTCGTCAAGGGCCACGTGTGGAGCACCCTCGGCGAGTCGCTGGACGTCGAGACCTCCTCGCTCCAGATCAACGAGCGCTGGGGCATCCACCGCCCGTCGCCCGCCTTCGACACCCTCGAGTCGCGCACCGAGATGCTGACCACCGGCATCAAGGTCATCGACCTGCTCACCCCGTACGTGCAGGGCGGCAAGATCGGCCTGTTCGGCGGCGCGGGCGTGGGCAAGACCGTCCTGATCCAGGAGATGATCCGCCGGGTCGCCCGCAACTTCGGTGGCACCTCGGTGTTCGCCGGCGTCGGCGAGCGCACCCGTGAGGGCAACGACCTCTGGCTGGAGATGGAGGAGGCGAACGTCCTCAAGGACACCGCCCTCGTCTTCGGCCAGATGGACGAGCCCCCGGGCACCCGTCTGCGCGTCGCGCTCTCCGCGCTCACCATGGCGGAGTACTTCCGCGACGTCCAGAAGCAGGACGTGCTGCTGTTCATCGACAACATCTTCCGGTTCACCCAGGCCGGTTCCGAGGTGTCCACCCTGCTCGGCCGTATGCCGTCCGCGGTGGGTTACCAGCCGACCCTGGCCGACGAGATGGGTGTCCTCCAGGAGCGCATCACCTCGACCCGCGGTCACTCGATCACCTCCATGCAGGCGATCTACGTCCCCGCGGACGACATCACCGACCCGGCCCCGCACAACGCGTTCGCGCACCTCGACGCGCAGACCGTTCTGTCGCGGCCGATCTCGGAGAAGGGCATCTACCCCGCGGTGGACCCGCTCGACTCCACCTCGCGGATCCTCGACCCGCTGATCGTCGGCGAGGAGCACTACCGCGTGGCCCAGGAGACCAAGCGGATCCTGCAGAAGTACAAGGAGCTGCAGGACATCATCGCGATCCTCGGTATCGACGAGCTCTCGGAAGAGGACAAGGTCACCGTCAACCGGGCCCGTCGCATCGAGCGCTTCCTGTCGCACCCGATGTACGCCGCCGAGGCCTTCACCGGCCAGCCCGGTGAGAACGTCCCGCTGGACGAGACCATCGCCTCGTTCAAGGGCCTGTGCGCCGGCGACTACGACCACCTGCCCGAGCAGGCGTTCTTCATGGTCGGCGGCATCGACCAGGCCGTGGCCAAGGCCAAGGAACTCGCCCGCTAGTCGCCTTCGGCGCCGGTACGGTCACGCGGCCGTACCGGCGCCTGGTTCGATAAGGAACTGGAGAGAAAGTGGCGAAGCTGCGAGTAGGCGTCGTCTCCCCGGAGCGTGAGATCTGGTCCGGTGAGGCCGACATGGTGATTGCCAAGACCGTCGACGGCGAGATCGGTATCATGCCTAAGCACGCGCCCGTGCTCGGCGTTCTCGTCGAGGGCGGTCTGCTGAAGATCAAGCGAGGCGGCGGTGAGTCCGACCTCGTCGCCGCCGTCCACGGAGGATTCCTCTCGGTGGCCGACGACGAGGTGTCGATCCTCGCCGAGCTGGCCGAGCTGGGCTCCGAGGTCGACGTCGCCCGCGCGAAGAGCGCGCTGGAGCGGGCTCAGGCCTCGGTCGAGTCCGACCAGGAGGACGCGGACGCGGCCGCCGAGGCCAAGCGCGCCAGGGCCCGGTTGCGCGCGGCCGGGGAAGAAGTCGGATAAATTCTGCTTCTTAGGCTGTACGCGCTTTTGGGGGGCGAGCAGACATGGTGGTGGATGTTCTCATCGTGCTGGGGCTGCTCGTCGCCCTCCTGGGACTGCGGGTCCTGATACTGACCCGCTCCCGGGGATCGGTGCTCTGTTGCCTGCGCTCCCTGTCGAAGGAGCGAGGCTGGCGGGTCGGTGTGGCCCGCTACGCCGACGGCCACCTCAACTGGATCCCGCTCATAGGCTTGCTCCCAAGGCCGCGCCACGTCATCGTGAGGCGCGGCCTTGTCGTTTCCGGGCGTCGCCGGGTCGGGTCCGGGGAGTTCTTCGGGTTCATCGAGGGCGTGACGGCGATCGAGTGCCGCAACGGGCAGGACGCCTTCGAGCTCGCCATGGGGTACCGGGCCCTCACCGGGTTCGTCGCCTGGCTGGAGTCGGCCCCGCCCAGCGCCTATCTCGACGTCGCCTGACCTTTCCCCAGCCGGGCTCGGCGCCTGTCTCGGTGCCCGACCGGAGCCGGCCGCGCTCGGCGCCTACTTCGATGATCGTCTGACCGGAGTCGGCCCCGCTCAGCGGCTGTCTCGACGTCGCCTGACTGGCAGTGACCGCGTTCGGCGCCTGGCCTTTCCTTGGTCTCTCAGCGGGTGCCGCCGGGCTTCCAGAGGATCTCGTCGCCGCCCGAGGCCACCCGGCAGAGGATGAACATCAGGTCGCTCAGCCGGTTGAGATACCTCGCGGTGAGCGGGTTGACGTCGTCGTGGGCCTCCAGCGCCGACCAGACGGTCCGCTCGGCCCGCCGGACCACGGTCCTGGCGACGTGGAGCGCGGCCACGGCCGGGGTGCCGCCGGGCAGGATGAAGCTGCGCAGCGGCGCGAGGCGCTCGTTGAACTCGTCGCACCGGGCCTCCAGCCACTCGACGTAGGAGGGCTCGACCCGCAGCGGCGGGAACTCGGGGTTCTCCACGAGCGGGGCGCACAGGTCGGCCCCGACGTCGAACAGCTCGTTCTGGATCCGGCCGAGGACCGCGGTGACGTCCGCCTCCAGGGTCCCCGCGGCGAGGGCCACGCCGATCGCCGCGTTCGCCTCCTCGACGTCCGCGTAGGCGGCCAGGCGCGGATCGGTCTTGCGGGTGCGGCTCATGTCACCGAGCGCGGTCGTGCCGTCGTCCCCGGTGCGCGTGTAGATCTTCGAGAGCACCACCGGCTTGTCTCTGTCAGCTCGCGTCATGTGGCTCAGCGTATCGGCCGAAAAACCCTCCTGTTTAACCCGATAGTGGACAATATGATTTGTCGATGGTTTCTGGTTTCTACCTGCGATTCCCCCACATCTCCCACGAGACGCTGACCTTCGTCGCCGACGACGACGTCTGGGCGGCCCCGGCCGACGGCGGCCGGGCGTGGCGCCTCTCCTCGGACCGGGCCCCCGCGAGCCACCCCCGCCTCTCGCCCGACGGCACCAAGATCGCCTGGACCAGCGCCCGCGACGGCGCCCCCGAGATCCACCTGGCGGATCTCGGCTCCGGTTCTGCGGAGCGGCTGACCTACTGGGGGGACGCGCGGACGCGCACTCGCGGCTGGACACCGGACGGCGAGGTTCTCGCGATCAGCGCGACCGGTCAGCCGTTCATCTCGCAGACGTGGGCCTACGCGGTCGGGGAGGGACGCGTCGAGCGGCTGCCGTACGGCCCGGTCAACGACCTGGCGGTCGCGGGGGACCCGGAAGGCACGGTGGCGCTACTCACCGGGGGGCTGCACCGCGACCCGGCGGTCTGGAAGCGCTACCGGGGCGGCACGGCGGGCCGCCTGTGGGTGCGGCGCGGTGACGACGACTTCACCCGGATCCTGGCGGACCTGAACGGCCACCTCACCGACCCGATGCTCGTCGGGGGGCGGCTCGTCTTCGTCTCCGACCACGAGGGCGTCGGCAACCTCTACTCCTGCGAGCCGGACGGCACCGGCCTGCGCCGCCACACCGACCACGACGTCTTCTACGCCCGGCACGCCACCACCGACGGGACCCGGATCGTCTACCAGAACGCCGGGGACCTCTACCTCCTGGACGGTCTCGACGCCGAGGCCCGCAAACTCGACGTGACCCCGGGCTCCCCGCTGCGCGGGCGGCAGCCGTACCAGGTCCACGCGGGCAGGCGGGTGCACGACCTGGCCGTGGACGCGACCGGGCGGGCCAGCGCGGTGGAGGTCCAGGGGTCGGTGCACTGGGTGACCCACCGGGACGGCCCGGCGCGGCAGCTCAGCGACGGCCTGTCGGCGGGGCGGCCGCGCGTCCTCGGCGACGACCGCGTGGTGTGGGTCTTCGACGACGGCGAGACGCAGGGGCTGGAGATCGTCCCGGTGGGGGGCGGGGAGGGCCGCAGGATCGCCGTGGGCGCGCTGGGCGAGGTCGGGGACCTGGCCGTCGCGCCCGACGCGAACACGATCGCGGTGACCGCCAGGAACGGGCGGCTGTTCCTGGTCGACGTGGCCTCGGGCGAGGCCGTGGAGCTGGCCGGGGCCGAGGGGGAGATCCACGGCCTCACCTGGTCGCCCGACTCGGCCTGGCTGGCCTGGTCGCACCCGGACGGCACCCAGCTGCGCAGGATCAGGCTGGCCAGGGTGGCCGACCGGGTGGTGACCGACGTCACCGACGGCCGGTTCGTGGACATCTCGCCCGCGTTCGCGGGGGACTATCTGGCGTTCCTGTCGCGGCGCGGCTTCGACCCGGTCTACGACGCGCACTCCTTCGACATGTCCTTCCCCTTCGGCTACCGGCCCTACCTGGTGCCGCTGTCGGCGTCCACGCCGTCCCCGTTCGCGCCCAGCTCCGCGGGGCGGGCCGCCGACTCCGGGCCGGGCTCCGGCGACGACGACGGCAAGGAGACGGGCGCGGTCACCGTGGACCTGGAGGGCATCGCCGCCAGGGTCGTGCAGGTGCCGGTGCCCGAGGGGCGCTACTCGGACCTGCGGGCGGTCAAGGGCGGGTTCGTCTGGCTGCGGGAGCCGCTGGCCGGGGAGCTCGGCGAGGACAGGGACGAGGTGGGCGGCGAGGCGCCCCGCCCGGCGCTGGACCGCTACGACCTGGTCAAGCGCAAGTGGGAGGAAGTGGTCGAGAAGCTCGACTGGTACCGGGTGAGCGGTGACGGCACGCAGCTCGTCGTCAGCGACAAGGGCACGCTCACGGTCCGCCCGGCCGGGGGCAAGCCGGGCGGCAAGAACGGCGACGACACGACCGTCGACCTGTCCAGGATCCGGATCACCGCCGACCCCAGGGCGCTGCGGCGGCACGCCTACGCCCAGCTGGGCCGCCGGATGCGCGCCGACTTCTGGGTCGAGGACATGGCCGACGTCGACTGGGAGGCCGTGCTGGAGGAGTACCGGCCCCTGGTGGACCGGGTCGCCACCGCCGACGACTTCGCCGACCTGCTCTGGGAGGTCATGGGGGAGCTGGGCAGCTCGCACGCCTACGTCGACGCCGCTCCCTGGGGCTACCCGGCCTCCGAGCCGATCGGGCTGCTCGGCGCCGACCTCTCCAGGGGCGAGGACGGCCGCTGGCGGGTGGACCGGGTGCTGCCCGCCGAGTCCTCCGACGTGCACGCCCGCTCGCCGCTGGCCGGTCCCGGGGCGGGGGTCCAGCCGGGAGAGGCGCTGCTCGCGGTCGACGGCCGCCCGGTGCCGCCCGAGGGGCCCGCGCGGCTGCTGGTCGGCGCCGCCGACAAGCCGGTGGAGCTGACCCTGGCCGGTGGCCGCCGGGTGGTCGTCACACCGCTCCGCGACGACCGGCGGCTGCGTTACCAGCACTGGGTGGCCGGATGCCGGGCGCGGGTCAGGGAGCTCGGCGGCGGGCGCCTGGGCTACCTGCACATCCCGGACATGGTGGCCGAGGGCTGGGCGCAGTTCCACCGCGACCTGCGCAGGGAGATGACCTTCGAGGGCCTCGTGGTGGACGTACGGGGAAACCGGGGCGGTCACACCTCCGAGCTGGTCATCGAGAAGCTGATCCGCCGGGTCATCGCCTGGGACCTGCCCCGGGGCATGACGCCGATCACCTACCCCGAGGACGCGCCGCGCGGCCCGCTGGTCGCGATCGCCAACCAGAACGCCGGATCCGACGGCGACATCGTCACCGCGGCCTTCAAGATCCACAAGCTCGGGCCCGTGGTGGGCACCCGCACCTGGGGAGGCGTCATCGGCATCGAGGACTCCCACCGCCTGGTCGACGGCTCGCACATCACCGTGCCCAAGTACTCCTTCTGGTTCGAGGAGCTGGGCTGGGGCGTGGAGAACTACGGCGTCGACCCGGACGTCGAGGTCGACATCGCCCCCGACGACTGGGCGCGGGACAGGGACCCGCAGATCGAGGAGGCGGTACGGCTCGTGCTCGCCGCGCTGGACGAGCGCCCGGCGGCGACCCCGCCCGACCCCGCCACCCGGCCGTCCCGCAGGCGTCCCGCGCTGCCGCCCCGCCCGTAGTTGACATTTGTCATCCGGATCACCTCAAAGATCACATTTTTCCGGTGATATCGGCGACTACCTGGCCGAACGCGGGACGACGACGATTGTCCCCATGAGAACACCACAGGTGACGGACCCGCCCGGCGCCACCGCCGGCCTCGACGACGTGATCGAGGTCGGCGGTCTCCGGCAGGCGTACGGGGACTTCGAGGCGGTACGCGGCGTCTCCTTCACCGTGCCGAGGGGCGAGCTGTTCGCCCTGCTCGGCACGAACGGGGCCGGCAAGACCACCACCGTGGAGGTCCTGGAGGGTTTCCGGGCACCCACGGGCGGCAGTGTCCGCGTGCTCGGGCTCGACCCGGTCGGGCAGCGCAGGAAGCTGCGGCCCCGCGTGGGGATCATGCTGCAGGAGGGCGGCTTCCTCGGTGACCTCACGGTCGCCGAGACCGTCGGCCTGTGGGAGGGGCTGAGCCGGGACGCGGGCCGCGCGGAAGCCCCGGCCGGACTCCCGGTCAAGTCCTCGGGAGGCCGGCGCGGGGGTACGGATTCGCGGACCACGGACGCGCTGGAGGCGGCGGGGCTGGGCAGGAAGGCCAGGACCAGGGTGCGGCAGCTCTCCGGGGGCCAGCGGCGCAGGCTCGACCTCGCGCTCGCGGTGATCTCCCGGCCGGAGGTGCTGTTCCTGGACGAGCCGACCACCGGCATGGACCCCGAGGCGCGGCGCGCCACCTGGAAGGTGATCGAGGACCTGCGGGCGGGCGGCACCACGGTGCTGCTCACCACCCACTACCTGGAGGAGGCCGAGCGCCTCGCCAGCAGGCTGGCGATCATGCACGAGGGCCGGATCCACCTCCAGGGCACCGTCGAGGAGGTGGTGGCCGGGTCGGGCGACCGGATCTCCTTCCGCCTCCCCGGCATCTCCTGGGCCTTCGGCGACCTCCCCTCGCTGGACGGCGTGGCCCCCGTGCTGACCTACGGCGGCGACAGCGGTGCCACGGAGGTCGCCTACACCCTCACCGGCTCACAGGCCGGCACCCGCGCGCACGCGGCGGTACGGCAACTCCTGGCCTGGGCCGACGCGCGGGACGAGACCCTGGAACGGCTGGCCGTACGCCGGGGGACCCTGGAGGACGCCTTCATGCGCGTGGCCGGGGAGGCGCTCGGGGACGGGGAGGGGACCGGAGCGGGCGGAGCTGCCGGAGCGGCTGGAGCTGCCGGAGTGGGTGGAGCGGCTGGAGCTGCCGGAGTGGGTAGAGCGGGCGGAGCGGTTCGGGGGGCCGGCGGCGGGCCGGCGGGACCGGCGAGAAGGGGCGAGTGACGATGAGAACCGACGTGCTGCACGCGATCAGGCTCGCGAGGCTCGACCTCACCCTGGTGGGCAGGAACACCACGGTCCTGTTCAACGTGCTCCTGCTGCCGCTCCTGATGGCCTGGGTGTACACCCAGGCCGTGGGCGCCGAGAGGATCGACGGCGTGGCCGGGAGGCTGTTCGTGCTGACCGGGTTGCCGGGGCTGATCCTGGTGTTCGCGGTCTTCATCAACCTGGTGAACTCCTTCACCGCCCGGCGCGAGGAGCTGGTGCTCAAGCGGCTGCGCGCGGGCCAGCCGTCGGGCCCGGCGATCCTCGGCGGCAGCGCGCTCGGGGCGCTCACGCTCTATCTCGCCCAGGTGGCGCTCCTGGCCGTCTGGATCCAGCGCGCCGAAGGGGCCACGATCGCCAACGTGCCGATGCTCGTGACCGTCGCCGTCCTGGGGGTCGCGCTGTTCTGCCTGCTCGCCGCCGCCTTCTCCGGTCTCACGCCGAACGCCGAGCTCGCCCAGGTCACGGTGCTGCCGGTGCTCCTGGTCGTGCTGGTCGGCGCCCCGGTCGCCTTCCCCGCCGACGCGCTGCCCGGTGTGCTGGGCGGGGTCTCCGCCCTGCTCCCGGCGACCCCGGTCGTGGAGATCGCGCGTACCGCCTTCCTGGGCGGGGACCACGTCTCCGGGGGCGGGGAGGCGCTGAGCGTGGGCGGGCAGTGGGTGGCCGCGCTGCCCTCCTTCGCGATCCTGCTGGGCTGGCTCGTGGTGGCCGGGCTGCTGGCCCGGTGGCTGTTCCGCTGGGAACCCCGGCACGGCTAACGTTCATAACGAAATGTCAGTAAATATCGGTGAAAAAGGGGTGAGGCGCCTCGCGCGCCTCGTCTTTTCCGTGGTTCCCCGGGGGAAGCGGCGGTCTCCCCTGCAGCGGTTCCGCCGGATGACCGTCTTCACCATGACCCTGGGCATCGTCATGGCCTGGGTCGGCCCTCTCGGCGAGCTGGGGGAGGAGAACGGGCACCTCGGGCTCCCCCTGCTGCTCGTCGGGGTGCCGGGCCTGGTGGTCTTCACCGTCCTCTACATGAGGATCCTCAACGCGGCCGTGGCCGGGACCACCGCGACGGGTGAGATCGTCGGCTCGGCCGCGGTCGCGGTGATCCTCATGCTGACCCAGGGCGGTGACCCCTGGACCTGGGGACTGCTCGGCCCGGCGTGGGCGTCGGGCGCCGCGCTGCTGCTGGGCAGGTCGGCCACGGTCGCCGCCACCGTCGTGGCGATCGCCGTCAGCCTGCTGCTCGCGCCGCCGGGCACCGATCCCTCTCCCGGGCTCGCCGAGATCTTCGTGCCGCCGTACGTGGAGAGCACCCTTCCCTCCCTCAGCGCCTACCTCGGGGTGGCCGCGGTGTCGCCGTGGGCGAACCGGCTCCAGCTCTGGTTCTGGCGAGTGGTGAGGGCCGCGGAGGAGGGCAAGGAGGCGCAGGCGAGGCTGGCCGTCACCGAGGAGCGGCTCCGTTTCTCCCGCGACCTGCACGACCTGGTCGGGCACAGCCTCTCCGCGATCGCCGTCAAGAGCGAGGTGGCCGCCAAGCTGTCGGGGGTGGACGCCGCGCGGGCGGCCGGGGAGATGGACGAGGTACGGGTCCTGGCGCGGCAGACGCTCAAGGAGATCCGCGCGGTCGTGCGCGGCTACCGTACGGTCGACCTCGCCGCCGAGCTGCGCGCGATGACCGCGGTGCTGGAGGCGGGCGGCATCCGCTGCACGCTGGAGACGCCGCGCGACCAGATCCCCGAGGGGGCGGCCACCCTGCTGGCCTGGGTGGTCAGGGAGGGCACCACCAACGTGCTGCGGCACAGCTCCGCCACCGAGTGCCGCATCTCGCTCACCGTCCGGGAGAGGTACGCCGTGCTGGTGATGACGAACGACGGGGTGAAGGGGACGAGCGGATCGAACGGGACGGGCGGGGGGCACAGGGTGACCGGGGCCGACGGAGCGGACGGGATGGACGGAGCGGACGGGGTGGACGGAGCGGACGGGGTGGACGGCCGGGGCGGGACCGGCCTCATCGGGCTGTCGGAGCGGGTCGCCGCCCTCGGCGGGACCGTCACGGCGGGTCCCGGCGGCCCCGGGGAGTTCAGGCTGCGGGCGACGGTTCCGCTGGGGGGAGAATGATGATCCGGACGATGGCCGCGGGGCCGGACCGGCCGGTGGGGACGAGCGGTCCGGCCGGTGCGAGCGGTCCGGTGAGGGCGTGCCGTACGGTCGGGACGAGCGGTCATGGGGGAGCGGGCCGTCCAGTCGGGACGAGCGGTCCGGTGAGGGCGTGCCGTACGGTCAGGGTGAGCGGTCCGATGGGGGCGTGCCGTCCGGCTGGGGCGAGCGGTCCGGCTGGGGCGAGCGGTCCGGCTGGGGCGAGCGGTCCGGCTGGGGCGAGCGGTCCGGCCGGGGTGAGGGGGGCGCGGTGATCCGGGTGCTGCTGGCCGACGACGAGCACCTGGTCAGGAAGGCGATCGCCACCCTGCTCGGGCTGGAGCCGGACGTCGAGGTGGTGGCCGAGGTGGCCAGGGGGGACCTGGTGGCGGCGGCCGTGCTGGAGCACCGGCCCGACGTGGTCGTGCTGGACATCGAGATGCCGGGGATGGACGGGCTGAGCGTCGCCGAGACGCTGCCGGGCCACGCGGTGCTGATGCTGACCAGCTTCGGGAGGCCGGGACACCTGAGGCGGGCACTCGCGGCCGGGGTGCGCGGCTTCATCCCCAAGGACGCCTCCGCCGACGAGCTGGCGACGGCGATCCGCAAGGTCCACGCGGGCGGGCGCTATCTCGACCCGGAGATGGCCGCCTCGGCGATGATGGCGGGGGAGAGCCCCCTCACCGAGCGCGAGCGCGGGGCCCTGGCGCTGGCCGCCCAGGGGGCCTCGGTCGCCGAGATCGCCGCCGCGCTCACCCTCACCCAGGGCACCGTCCGCAACTACCTGTCCAGCGCCATCACCAAACTGGGCGCGACCAACCGGATCACCGCGATCCGATCGGCCCAGCAAAAAGGTTGGCTTTAAACCGCGTTTTCTCACTTGATTCGGGCAAGGGACTCACATGTTCGCCTGAAGGTTGGCCTCGGAACCGAGGGAGGTTCGCACCTTCTTGTACGTTTTGACATCGTATGAATGCGGTGCGTGATCGGACGGCTGTGGTGACGCACCGCCGTTGTGCCGGGCCGATGCCCTTCGGCGGCCGGGCGTGAGGAGGAGGCATGCGCGTCCCTGGTAACCCCCGGGCTCAGGTGGTCGGCGTCGGCAATCGTCTCGACGTGGGAACCGTGGCCCGAGTACGCCCGCGGCTGCACGATGCGGTCGACTCCGGGCGCGGCGACCTGATCGTAGATCTTTCCAGGCTGGAAATGATCGATGCCACCGGTCTCGGGGTGCTGGTGGGCACGCATCGCCGCGCCGTGGGCGCGGAACGCCGACTCATCCTGCGGGGGGTGCCGCCGAGGGTGATGCGGGTGCTGGCGGTGACCCGGCTCAACCGGGTCCTCACCGTCGAGCTTCCCGTGGCCGCGGTGGCCTGATCCGGACGGCCGCCGGGGTTCGGGGCGACGGCGGCGCCGGAACACGTTCGGAGGACGGGCCTGGCGGGCCCGTCCTCGTCTCCCACCGGTGTCAGGTCACGAAGGACCTGTGGAAGATGTGCGTGGCGGTGTCGATCAGGTCGTCGACCGGAGGCGGGTCGTCGGCCAGGACCCACTCGATGAGCAGTTCCTGGACCGCTCCGATCATGCCCAGCGAGAGGAGACGCCGGTTGGCCTTCGTGGCCTCCGGCAGGTCGGCGACGTTCGACTCGATCATCTTGATGAAGGACGCCACGGCCGACTGTCTGGAGGTGGTGAGGCAGTCGCCCGCCCGGCGTACCTCCAGATGCATGATCCGCGCGCGGCGCCTGTCACCGGTGACGAAGTTGATGTAGCTGGTGACCCCCGTCTTGACCCGGGCGGCCAGGGTGTCGGGGGCCTGGTCGACGGCTTTCGTCATCTCCTCCAGCGTCTCGCGCACGCACCGGTCGTACACGGTCTGCATCAGCTCGTCGCGACCCGAGAAACACTCGTAGAAGGCGCGATTGGAGATGCGTGCCGCGGCGCACAACCTCTCGATCGTCGTTTCCGGGAACCCGGGGTCGGCGTAAAGGTTGTACGCCGCGGAGACCAGGCGCTCCCGGCGTTCAGCCAGTCGCTCCTCCGCCGACATTCCCCGGTAGGACCGTCCGTTCATGTCAAGCTCCCGCAGGTCAGCGCGAGGTTGACAGATACTCGCTTTATCACTTCCACCTCATGGTTCTGGCCCCCGGAATCAACCATTATGGGTGCAAGATCCTTTTTGCGGAAGGGTCGTTGTATTATTTCTTACATTCAAGGTGCAAGAAGGTGACAAGTCTGAGTAGTCGGTCAAGGTCCTTCCGTTCGCACGAATGAGGTTAGGCCCATTCCGGGCGAGCGGGAAATCCCGATTGCGGCTCGCGACGATCCGGGAGCGTTGGGTCCCGGGCCGGTGCTCAGCGGGTGAGCGGTCCCCTGCTCAGCGGGTGAGCAGGCCCCGGTCCAGGGCCGTGGTCACCGCGGCGGTGCGGTCGGAGACGCCGAGCTTGCCGAAGACGCGCAGCAGGTGGGTCTTCACCGTGGTCTCGCTGATGAACAGGGTCCTGCCGATCTCCGCGTTGGTCAGCCCCCTCGCCACCAGGGAGAGCACCTCCGTCTCGCGCGGCGACAGCGTCTCGGCCACCGGAGCGCGCATCCGGGTGACCAGCCTGGTCGCCACCGACGGCGACAGCACGGTCTCCCCGCGCGCCGCCGAGCGGATCGCGGCCATCAGATCGGCCCTGGAGGTGTCCTTCAGCAGGTAGCCCGCCGCGCCGGCCTCGACCGCCCGTACGATGTCGGCGTCGGTCTCGTAGGTGGTCAGCACGACCACCCGGCTCTCCGGCCGGACGGTGAGGATGCGCGAGGTGGCGCTCACCCCGTCCCCGTCCGGCATGCGCAGGTCCATCAGGATCACGTCCGGCGCGAGCTCGCCCGCGCGCACCACGGCCTCGTCCCCGGACGCCGCCTCGCCCACCACCGTGATCCCGGGGTCGGCCTCCAGCATGCCTCGAAGGCCCTCCCGGACCACCGGGTGATCGTCGACGATCATCACGCGAAGCATGTGTCACACCCTCTGAGCGGGCTGGCCGGGCTGGCTTGTTCGGCTGCTCTGGTCGGTCTGGTTTGTTCGGCCGGTCTGGTTTTGGTCGGTCCGGTCGATTCGGTCGGTCTGGTCGATTCGGTCGGTCTGGCTGGTCTGGCTGGTCTGGTTTTGGTCGGGCCGGCCGGTCTGGTCGCCGGGGGCGTCGGTGGTGAGGGCGGCCCGGTCGGTGGGGACGATCACATCGAGGGCGGTCCCCCCGCCGGGGAGTCCCGCCACCGTGAGGGTCCCGCCGACCTGTTCCACGCGGGCGCGCATGCCCCGCAGGCCGTACCCCTCGCCGCCGAGCGGTTCGAAACCGCGCCCGTCGTCGCGTACCTCCAGCCGCACGGAGCCGTCCCGGTAGGCGATCGAGACCGCGACCGATGTCGCGGCCGCGTGCTTGCGTACGTTGGCCAGGCCCTCCTGGGCGGCGCGGACGAGCACCACCTCGACCGGCGCGCTCAGCGGCCGGGACTCCCCGCGCACCTCGAACCCGCCGGCCAGGCCCGTCTCCTCGCCGAGCCGGTTCGTCAGCCGCCGCAGCGCCTCGTCCAGGGTCGAGCCGTCCAGCGGCGCCGGGCTCAGCGTGGTGACCAGCAGGCGGGCCTCGGTCAGGTTCTCCCGCGCCGTCTGGATGGCCAGTGCCAGGTGGCGGGACGGGTCCGGCTGCGCCTCGGCCGCCTGGATCAGCATGATGATGCTGGTGAAGCCCTGCGCCAGGGTGTCGTGGATCTCCCCGGCGAGCCGCTCGCGCTCGGCCAGCGCCCCGCGTTCGGCCGAGAGCCTGGACACCTTGGCCCGGCTGCTCTCCAGCTCCTCGATGAGCGCGGCCCGCTCCTCGCTCTGCTGGGTGATCCGTTCGATCCAGACACCGAAGATGGCGGAGAAGAAGATGACGATGGTGGTGACCATCACGAAGTTGAACAGGTCCGGATCCCCGACCAGGAACAGGTAGCGGATCATCGGGGGGAGGTTGAGCGCGACCACGGCGACCATCGCCCGCCTGGCGGGGAAGACGATGAAGCACTGCGGGCAGAGCCCGAACAGCGCGAACGTCGCGTACGGCGCGATGAGCCCGGGGACGGTGAACAGTGTGATCAGCAGGGCGATGTAGACCGCCCTGCGCGTCCGGTCCTCGGCGACGATCGCCGGACGGCCCAGCAGGACGTAGAGCGGCAGGATCGCGAGCAGGCAGCCCGCCACGATCACCTTCTCGCGTACGGGTATGTCCATGCCGAGCGCGGTCCAGCTGGGCAGGAGAATCGCGATGACCAGGAGCACCTCCCAGCCCCACAGCGACTCCCAGGCGTGGGCACCGGCCCCCCGGGCGGGGGGCTCGGCGTGGTCGGCGGGGCTCATCCGTCGCGGCGGCTCTTCCAGCGGAACGTCATCAGGCACAGCACCAGTCCTCCGACCGCCCAGGCTCCCAGAACCAGGGCGACTCGGTCGAGTTCGTACGATTTCGCGACCTCAAGTGTGACTCCGGCGTCACCCAGGAAGACCGACCGGAAGCCCTGGCACATCCACTTGAGCGGGAAGACCGAGGCGACGTTCACCAGCCAGGCGGGCAGCTGCCCGATGGGGATGAACACCCCGGAGATGAACTGCAGCACCACGAACGGCATCGCGATCACCGCGCTGGCGCTCCTGGCCGACCTGGGCAGGCTGCTGATCGCGACCCCGAGCAGGGACGAGCCGACCACGCCGAGCACGAACACCCAGGTGAAGGTCACCCACCTGGACGCCTCCGACGGCAGTTCCAGGCCGAACAGCGTGACCCCGATGGCCAGCAGGATGACGACCTGGAAGAAGGAGACGGACAGGGTGTTGAGGGCCTTGCCGATGAAATAGGAGGTACGGGGCAGCGGGGTGCCCGCCAGCCGTTTGAGGGTGCCGTCGTCGCGGTCCATCGCGACGTTGATGCCGAGGTTCTGAAACCCCGTCATCGTGGCGGTCCCGATCAGCCCTGCCACGTAGAGCTGGGAGACGGTGAGGCCGGTCCCCTCCATCTCACCGGAGAAGATCGAGCCGAAGAGCACCAGCATGATGATCGGGAGGGCGAAGGTGAAGATCACCGCTTCCCGCTCGCGGAAGAACATCCTGTTCTCGATGACCGTCCGTGACAGCCCCAGTCGTGTCACGGAAGGTTGCCCGGCCCGGAGGGCCGGGGCGGAAGGTCGGGCAAGGGTCTGGCTCATCTGATTGGTCACCTCGGGGGATTTTTGAAGCTCGTACGGGAGACGGTCAGGCGGGGGTCTCGATGAGGCGGAGGTAGACGTCCTCCAGGGTGGGACGGGTCACGGCCAGCTCGGGGACCTCGCCGTCGAAGCGGGCGGTCAGCTCCAGGACCGTCCTGGTCGGCGTGTCCGTCTCCAGGGAGTGGTGCCCACCCTCGTCGGACCAGCTCACCAGGGCCTTGGCGGCGGCCCTGCCGCCCAGGGTCTTGGGCTCGCCCTCGGCCACGATCCGCCCCCCGGCGACCACGGCCACCCGGTCGGCCAGCGCCTCGGCCTCGTCCAGGTAGTGGGTGGTGAGCACGATCGTGGTGCCGCCACGGGCCAGGCCCGCGATCAGCTCCCAGAACTGCCTGCGGGCCTCCGGGTCGAACCCGGTGGTCGGCTCGTCCAGGAAGAGCAGCTCCGGGTCGCCGATCACCCCCAGCGCGACGTCCACCCGGCGCCGCTGGCCGCCCGAGAGCTTGCGGATGCGCTGGTCCGCCTTCTCCGTGAGGCCGACCTGCTCGATCACCTCGTCCGGGTCCTTGCTGCCCGGGTAGTAACCCGCGAAGTGCCGCACGGTCTCCCGTACGGTCGCCTCGGCCACGTCGTTGGCCGTCTGCAGCACGATGCCGATCCGCGAACGCCACGCGCGGGTGGGCCTGCCGGGGTCGACACCCAGGACGCTGACCTCCCCGGCGTCCCTGGTCCGGTGCCCCTCCATGATCTCCACCGTGGTGGACTTCCCGGCCCCGTTCGGGCCCAGGATCGCGTACACCTCGCCCGCGTGGATGTCGAGATCGATCCCCCCGACGGCCTGGACCTCGCCGTAGCGCTTGGTCAGGCCTCTCACTCTCACCGCTGTGTCCATGCCTCAAGCGTCGCGTTCACGGGGTCCGCGCGGCACCAACGTTCGATGGAACCCCGTGTCCACCGAACGAAGGACACGGGGTTTCGTCATTCCTCGGCGCACGACCTCGGGACGGATCTCCCGCCACCGGACGTACGGGGGACAAGCTCAGGGTCGTACACCCACTGCCAGGGATATTCGTTCCGGCTTAGCATGAGTCACATGGCCACGATGGGCGAGCGGGTCGTCAACCTCCGGAAGCGGCGTGGCATGAGCCAAGCGGAGCTCGCCTCGGTCTCTGGAGTGTCCGCCTCCCTTATCCGGAAGCTTGAGCAGGGGTCCCGCTCGGACGTGAGGTTGGAGACTGCCCGCAAGATAGCCGCAGCGCTTCGCGTGCCCACCACCATGATCATCGTCGACGGTATCGGTGACCAGGCGGACGCGGAGACCGCCGACCGTTGGGGAACGGTCCGTCGCGCGTTGCACGGTCTTGGCGATCAGTCCGAAGAACCGCCGACCGTGGAGGGTGTCCGTACAGCGTTGGACGCTTCGATGCCGTTGTGGAAGAGCGACAAGTACGCGGAGTTGGCCACGAGCCTTCCCAGGCTGCTGGCGGACACCGACACGCTCGTGGGCGCCGATCGGTCACAACGGTTCGTGCGTGCCCGCCTGCTTCACCTCACGGGCTGGCTCCTCACTCAAACCCGGCAGTTCGAAGCGGCGGAGCTTGCCTTGCTGCGTGGTCTCGACGACGCGGACGACCTGCTGGAAGCGGCGGCGATCGTCAGTACACGGTGCTGGCTGCTCCTGCGACAAGGACGACTTGAGCAGGCCCGGCAGCTGGCGATCAAGTGGGCGGACGATGTCGAGCCCCGCATCTCACGTGCGACACCTCAAGACCTGTCGGCCTGGGGATGGTTACTTCTGCGCTCGTCGGCGGCTGCCGTACGGGACAACAGGCCTGGGGAGGCGGAGGACGCGATCCGTCTCGCGCGTACGGCCGCCGTCGCGATGAGCCGTGACATCTCTCCGGGGGGCGACTTCCTGCGTACCTTCGGCCCGATCACCGTGGCGATGAAGCGGGCGGAGAACGCCATGGTGGAAGATCGCCCCGACCTTGTCCTGCGCATGTCGCAGGCCATCTCCATCAACGACCTCGCTCCTACCTCCAACAACCGCAATCGTCATCTCCTTGATGTGGCGGATGCTCATCGCCGGTCACGTCAGTACGTTGAGGCATTCGACGTCCTGCGCCGGATCAAACAGGACTCTCCAGAGTGGATCGTCAACCAGGGCTACGCGAAAGACATCCTCAAGGGTATTTTTGCCCGTAGACGCACCCTTACCGGCGACATGCGCGATCTAGCAGATTTCGTTCAGCTGGACTACTGAGTAGTGACACGAGATGTGTCAGTTCGCTTTCCGATCTCCGCAGAGTGGCACAAAGTCGATCTAGTCGTGTGGCGTCGCGCAGTCATACGGTTTCCCCATGCGAAATCCGGATGCGAGAGAAGAGCAGTACGGGGGCGATAGACGTCACACCTGCGACTCGGATCGCGAGACCAAGGGAACGCTGCTGGGTGTCACCGACTTGATCGGCTCCCCGAAGTCTGTGGCCCGAGCGCGTGAGTATGTCAGGCAAAGGCTCGGTGCCGGTCATCCGGCCCTGGAAAATGTGACCTTGCTTGTTTCGGAACTCGTCACCAATGCCGTGATCCACTCCGATTCCCGCAACGGCGGCAGAGTCACCCTCGCTCTCGTCGACGGCTATGACTTCATACACGCCGATGTCGCGGACGAGGGCAGCGAATCCGTCCCGCAAGTCAGCACGGACATGTTCGCAGAGGGAGGGCGAGGTCTCTTCCTCGTAGAGGCGATATCCAGTCGCTGGGGCATCTATACCGACTGCGCCGGGCGAACCGTATGGTTTCAAGTGGGATACCAACGAGATGACATTTTCTGCTGTCCTCGCCAGTGAATCATTGGCCCCATGAGCGGATTACCTGATCGTGAAAGACTTCGGGAGTCAAGCGGGATACGCTGATGCTCGACCATTTTGCGCGCGGCCGCACTGCCGGTAGAGGCGTCAAGGACGCTCCTGGCGAAAGTCGCGGCCGAGCTTGAGCGGTGATCGCCGGGGAGAAGGGACGCGGGGATGTCCGTCAACGATCAGCCTGTAGACCTGTCGGGCGCCGAGTGGCGCAAGAGCGCGCGCAGCAACGGCCAGGGTGGTGCCTGCGTCGAGGTGGCACGGAACCTGCCCGGTGTCATCGCCGTCCGCGACAGCAAGAACCCGAGCGGCCCCGCCCTGGTCTTCACGCCCGCGGAGTGGTCGGCGTTCCTGGGCGGGGTGCTGGACGGAGAGTTCGGCACGCCGTAACGGCAGTCGTCGGACCAGTGAGCCCCGGCGGTATCCGGGGCCGACGAGGTCCGGGCTGTCAGAAGAGGGTGTCGTTGCGTTCGATGCCGCGCAGCTCGTCGTAGTCGAGGGTGACGCAGCGGATGCCGCGGTCCTCGGCCAGGGTCTTGGCCTGGGGGGCGATGCTCTGGGCGGCGAGGATTCCGGCGACCGGGGCGAGCAGGGGGTCGCGGTTCATCAGTTCCAGGTAGCGGGTGAGCTGCTCCACGGCGTCGATGTTCCCGCGGCGCTTGAGCTCCACGGCGACGGACGCGCCCGTGTGGTCGCGGCAGAGGATGTCGACGGGGCCGATGGCCGTCATGTACTCGCGGCGGACGAGCGTCCAGCCCGCGCCCAGGGTGGTGATGTGCTCGGCGAGCAGCTCCTGCAGGTGGGCCTCGACCCCGTCCTTGATCAGGCCCGGGTCCACGCCCAGCTCGTGGCTGGTGTCGTGGATGATCTCCTCCATGGTGAGGACGAGCTTCTCACCGGTCTTGCCGTGGGTCACCGTCCAGGTGCCCTCCTCCTCGCGGAGCTTGCACGGCGGGTTCATCCAGTTGAGCGGCTTGAAGGCCCGGTCGTCGGCGTGGATGGAGACGCTGCTGTCGGCCTTGATGAGGATGAGCCGGGGCGCCATCGGGAGATGGGCGGTGAGCTTCCCGACGTAATCCACGCTGCACCGCGCTATGACCAGACGCATGACCGAACCCTATCGGCCGGACGGGGCCCGGATCCCCGCGATCCGTCCGGACGCTCCAGCGGTGGCCCGGTGAGAGGAGACGTAGCTCCCCGGGCCGTACAAGCCCGGGGAGCCACGCCGAGAAGTCAGCGCATCGCCTCGGAGAGCTTGACGCGGGCGCCGGTGCGCAGGACCGCGCGGCTGTAGATGCGCGCGCCGAGCATGAGGGTGCCCGCCGTCGCCAGCAGCATCAGGACGGCCGCCACGGCGATCTCCCACAGGAGCACCTCGCCCCCGGCCATCCTGACCGGCATGACCATCGAGGAGAACGGCGGCACCAGCGACAGGATCCTGGCCACCGGGCTGTTCGGCTGGACCGCCGCGAAGTAGGCGACCAGATAGGTGATCATCATGAGCATCGTCATCGGGGTCAGGACGCTGTTCGCGTCCTCCTGCCTGGACACCAGCGACCCGAGCGCCGCCGCCATCGCGGCGAAGAAGGCGTATCCGAGGATGAACCAGAACAGGGCGCTCACCACGATCCCCGTCATCCCCGGGGGCAGGTCGGCCGCGAGGCCGGTCGCCGCCGCCGCGCCGAGACCGGCGACGATGATCACGACCATGTTGGCCAGCGCGAGCGCGCCCAGTCCCGCGATCTTGCCGCCGAGCAGCTGCCAGGGACGGACCGAGGTGAGCAGGATCTCCACGATCCGGCTGCCCTTCTCCTCGACCACGCCCATGGCGACGTACATGGAGGAGTAGATGAGCAGGAAGAACAGCACCATGACGAGCAGGGACGCGATGCCCACCCGCACGCCCGCGTAGCGGGCGTCGGCGCCGACCGAGACCTGCTCCAGCGGGGCGACCCGCATGGCGGCGGCCACCTTGGCCGGGTCGAGGCCCGCCTCGGACAGCTGCCGCTGGGTCTGGGCGCTCTGGTTCGCGGTCTCCAGCAGCAGGCCGAGCTCACCGCCCACCTCGCCGTCGGCGAGGACCCTGCGGCCGTCCACCACGGCGGCGTCCACGTCGCCCGCGGTGACCGCGCCGCTCGCGGAGGCCTCGTCGGGGAACTCCCTGACGGTGAGCCTCACGTCCTTCGCCGCGGCGCTCAGCGCCGGTCCCAGCGCCTGCGACTGCGCGCCGGTGAGTCCCACGGTGTAGGAGTCGGGCCCGGAGAAGAGCTTGGGCAGGAACGCCAGGGCCGCGACCAGGATCGCGCTGACCACGAGCCCGATGACGAACGCCTTCGTACGGCCGCGCGTGACGATCTCCCGTCGCGCGACCAGCCACAACCCGTTCACGCGACGGCCTCCCTGAAGATCTCGGTGAGTGTGGGGCGCTGCCAGCCGAAGTGCTCGACCCTTCCGGCCTTGACCGCGAGCTGCAGGATCTCCTGGCCGTCGCCGTCGACGCCCGCGACGAGGACCTCGTCGCCCTTCTCGGTGACCTCTCCCGGCAGGGAGGCGGCCCAGCCGGGGGAGGCGTCCCTGACGACGACCCTGAGCAGGCCGCGTCCCTCCCGGTCGCGCAGCTCCTCGACCGTGCCGCTGGCCACCACGCGGCCCGCGGAGATGATGCCGACCGAGTCGCAGAGCCGCTCGACGAGGTCCAGCTGATGGCTGGAGAAGAGCACCGGCACGCCCGCGGCGCACCGCTCGGCGAGCACCGCGGCCAGCGCGTCGACGGCGAGCGGGTCGAGCCCGGAGAAGGGCTCGTCCAGGATGAGCGCCTCGGGATCGTGCACCAGCGCCACCGCGAGCTGCACGCGCTGCTGGTTGCCCAGGGAGAGCGCGTCCACCGCGTCGTTCGCGCGCTCGGTGAGCGAGAGCCGTTCGAGCAGCTCGCCGGTGGCCTTCTTCGCCCCGGCCGTGGTCAGGCCGCTGAGCCTGCCGAAGTATTCGACCTGCTCGAAGACCCGCATCTTCTGGTAGAGGCCGCGCTCCTCCGGCATGTAGCCGAACCGGCGCCTGTCGTCGAACGTCAGGCCCTTGCCGTCGCGGCGCACGGAGCCCGAGTCGGCGGTGAGCACGCCCATCAGGATCCGCATGGTGGTGGTCTTGCCCGCGCCGTTCGCGCCGACGAAGCCGAACATCTCGCCGGGCCTCACGGAGAACGTCACGCCGTCCAGGGCGACCTTGTCGCCGTACCGTTTGTGCAGGTCGTCTATCTCGATCATTGGGGGGATCCCTCGGTGAGGCGTCTCAACACGGAGACGTAGTCATGGAACGCCCGGCGGCCCTCGTCGGTCATGGCCAGCCAGGTGCGTGGACGCTTACCCACGAAGGCCTTCTCCACGTGCACGTATCCGGCCTCCTCCAGGGTGATGACGTGCTTGGAGAGCAGCGAGTCGCTGATCTCGATCGTGTCGCGCAGGAAGCGGAACTCGGCCCTGTCGGTGGCCGACAGGGCGGCCATGATCGACAATCGGACGGGCGCGTGGATGACGTCGTCGAGGTCGTGCCTGGGGTGTGAGCCCGTGCCACCCCCGGCGCTGCCCGTGCCACCCCCGGGGCCCTCTGCGCTTTTCGCGCTTCCCGCGCTTCCCGTGCTCCCTGTGCTCCTCGTGTCGCGCGCCGTCCGGCCCGCGCGGCCGCCCGTACGGCGCGGGCGGCCCGCTTCCTGCGTGCCGTTCGTGTCGCTGTCCGGGGTGTCGTGCGGGTCGCCGTTCGCGTCGTGTGCCGTGCTCACCGCTCCGCCCGCAGCACGCGCCATGCCGCGTAGAGGGGCGGGACGCTCGCGCAGAGCGAGAGCGCGATCAGCGCCGCGCTCCAAACGCCGCCCGGGTCGTCGGGCTGGAAGAACGCGCCGAACACGAAGACGATCATGACCAGGACGACGTACGAGATCGTCACGGGACCGTTCGTCCTGTTGGCCCAGGTGACCTTCGGATCCTGGACCCTCATGCCGCCGAGGTATCCGACGAACAGGACGGTCAGGACGATCCACGCCACCCCGGCCGTGGCCCGCGACCAGGCGGGGCCGAGGAACATGACGGGCCAGTAGACGATCGTGCCCAGGCCGACGACCGCGTAGAGCAGGCCGACGACGCGTGCCGGGCGCCGGGCGCGCCGGTCGACCTCGGCGATCCGCCTCAGTGCTTCCTCGGGTGTCAGCTCGTCCTTCACGTCTCCCCCTCTGCTCATGTTTTCAAATAGTAGTTACCACTCAACTCTCGTTCAAGTACTTTCTGTCCGCTCTTCGGCTACCCGACCGGCTTTTGGGGTAGCCGGTACCTCTCTGGGAGACTGTTGCGATGCCGGAAAGGGCGGTTCACCACGTGGGGTGGGCCTGGCGGGCAGGGCGGGAGAGCGATGAAGAGCACTTTTGAGGCGACCTCGGCGGCCGGGGTGACCGGGACGATCCGGGTGACCCGGGCGGCACGGTCGACCCGGGCGACCGGGACGGACGGCCTCGGCGCGGCGTGGGTCCGGAGCATCCGAGACCTGCCGTGAGCCCCCGCAAGGCCCGCCGCGCCGACCCCTTCGACCGCGGCGGCAACCGGGGACACGCCCGTCCCGTCGGCGGCTCCGTGCCCGGCGTCGACCGTACCGAGGAGTGGCCCGACGGCGACTGGCAGGTGCGCCGGGTCACCGGCGGCGCGGCGGACAAGGTCTACCGCTGCCCCGGCTGCGACCAGGAGATCAGACCCGGCCTGCCGCACCTGGTCAGCTGGCCCGCCTGGCAGGGCGGCGAGGACGAGCGCAGGCACTGGCACACCGCGTGCTGGCGCAACCGGGTCAGGCGCGGTCCCGGCCGAAGCAGATACTGACCGACCGGCGACCGGCACGACCGGCACGACTGACCGCGACCGGCAGACCGGCATGACTGGCATGACTGGCTACAACCTGCACGACCTGCACGACCGGTCGCGATCGGCATGACTGACCGCGACCGAGCACGATTGGCACGACCGGCTACGACCTGCACGACTGGCTACGACCGGCGCTGACGCCGGGCGGCCGAAGCGGATTCGAGGAGAGACATGGAGATTCGGGCCTCTACGGTGCTGCCCGCGCGCAGGGAGCCGATCGAGCTGCACACCGGCGACGGCCTGATGCTCGTCGGCGAACTGGCCCTTCCCGCCGACCGGCCGCCGGTGGCCACGCTGGTCTGCCTGCACCCGCTGCCCACCCACGGCGGCATGATGGACAGCCACGTCTACAAGAAGGCGGCCAACCGGCTGCCCGCCCTCGCCGACCTCGCCGTGCTGCGGTTCAACACGCGCGGCACCACCTCGGACCGGGGCACCTCCCAGGGCGCCTTCGGCGGAGGTGAGGACGAGCGCATGGACGTCGCCGCCGCCCTGGAGTACGCCGACTTCCACGACCTGCCCCGGGTCTGGCTGCTCGGCTGGTCCTTCGGCACCGAGCTGGCGCTCAAGTGGGGCCGCGACCCGCTGGTGGAGGGCGCGATCCTGCTCTCCCCGCCGCTGCACCGGGCCACCGACGCCGACCTCGACGCGTGGGCGGAGTTCGGGCGCCCGCTGACCGCGATGGTCCCGGAGTTCGACGACTACCTGCGTCCCGAGCAGGCCCGCGAGCGCTTCTCCAGGGTGCCCCAGGCGGAGGTCGTCGGGGTGGACGACGCCAAGCACCTGTGGGTCGGCGAGCCGTACGTGCGCATCGTCCTCGACCGGATCGTACTGCGGGTGAATCCGGCCGCCCACCCCCTGCCCACCGAGGTCCCGGACGCCTAGGGGCCTGTCCGGTTCGGACCGCTCACGGGACCTTCGTCGCCGTATCGCCGGGCGGGTCCCGTTCGTTTGACGGCGCGGTTACAACAAGGTCGTAAACGGTTGTGGAACCGGGGGTGTCAGGAGAGGGCCCCGGGAATACGGTGGACGGCGTGCAGCTGTACACACGGTCGGCTGGAGAGGGGCTTCCGGTCGTCCTCCTTCACGCGTTCCCCCTCTCGTCGGCCATGTGGCTGGCCCAGCGGGAGGGGCTGTCCGCGGTCTGCAAGGTCATCACCCCCGATCTGCGCGGCTTCGGCGGCTCGGTGCTGGGCGAGGACGAGCCCTCCCTCGACGTGATGGCCGACGACGTCGTACGCCTGCTGGACCGCGAGGGTGTGGACCGCGCTGTCGTCGGCGGGCTGTCCATGGGCGGCTACGTGACGATGGCCCTGTGCCGCCGCCACCCCGACCGGCTGCTGGGGGTGATCCTCGCCGACACCAAGGCGGGGGCCGACCCGGAGGCCGCCAGGTCCAACCGCGAGCGGATCGCCGCCGAGGTGCTGGAGGAGGGCACGTCCGTCCTGCTGCGGGAGGTGCTCCCCGGGCTGGTCGGGCAGACCACCGTGCGGCGCAGGGCGATGGTGTTCGGGCGGGTGCGCGGGCTGGTCCAGTCGGCCCCGCCGACGGCCGTCGCCTGGGCGCAGCGGGCCATGGCGGGCCGCCCCGACTCCTTCGACACGCTGCGGGCGCTCAAGACGCCCGTCCTGGTGATCGTGGGCGAGGAGGACGAGATCGCCTCGCCCGCCGAGGCGGGCGCGATGGTCGAGGCCGTGCCCGACGGGCGGCTCGCCGTGATCGAGAAGGCCGGTCACCTCAGCGCGATCGAGCAACCCGAGGCGTTCAACCGGGCGGTGTCCGGCTTCGTCGCCGAGCTGGCCGGAGGATCCCCGCCCCGCGACTGAGCGGGCCTGCCGCGGGGTCACCGTCTCGCGAGTGAATGGTGCCTACCGTGGAGTTACCGTCTCCCGGGTGAGCGGTGCCTGCCGTGGGGGCACCGGCTCGCGGGTGCGCGGCGCGGTCGCCGTGGCCAGGGGGCGAGGCAGAGGCCAAGGGGCAGGCAGGTCCGTACGAGCCGAGCGGACTCGCACGAACCGGGCAGACCCGTACGAGCCAGGCGACGGGAAGAGACCAGACAGAAAAACGGCGGGAAGAGGGACGGGACAGGAAAAGAGCCTGGCGGCCGTTAAGGTCGCCAGGCTCTTTCGCAGCCGTCGTCAACGCCCCGAGTCAGCGGCCGCCTACTCCTGCCACCACTCCGCGTCGTCGTCCTTCGTCTCGGCCCTGGCGGGCGCGGGAACCGGCTTCTCGGCGCCGTTGGTGGCGGCGGGGATGGCCGGCTTCGGCGGTGCCGCGGCGATCGCGGGCTCCGGCTCGGCGGCCGGGAGCGGCGCGCCACCGAGCAGCTGGCGCAGCTGCGCGAGGTGGCTGGTGATGCTGTCGCGCTGACGGGTCAGCTCGTCGACCTGGCGCTGGGCCACCGAGCGGCTGCGCTCGGACTCGGCCTTCGCCTCGGAGACGATGGACTCGGCGCTCGACTTGGCCTCGGACACGACCTGGTCGGCGTTCTTGCGCGCGTTGGCCAGCAGCTGCTTGGCGTGCGTGTCGGCCTCGCGGCGGGTCTGCTCGGCCTGCTGCGTGGCCTTGGTGGCCCGCTGCTCGGCGGTGGCCGCGCGCTGCTCGGCGGTGGCCGTCAGCTGCTGGGCCGCGGCCTGCGCGTTGGCGTGGCGCTCGGCCTCCTGGCGCTCGGCCTCCTCGCGCCTGGCGGCGAGCTGGATCTCGAACTCCGCCTCGTCCTGGGCCCGCTTGGCCTCGGACTCCTCCAGCACCCGCTGGGCCTGGGCGCGCATCTCGTCGGCCTGGCGCTTGGCGGTGGTGAGGACCTCGTCGCGCTCGCGCTTGGTCGAGGCGCGCAGCTGGGCCACCTCGCGCTCGGTGGTGGTGCGCAGCTTGGCGATCTCGCGCTCGGAGTCGGCGCGCTTCTCGGCCACCTCGTGGTCGGCGGTGGCCCGCAGCTTGGAGACCTCGCGCTCGGTGGTGGCGGTCAGCTCGTCGGCCTCGCGGCGGGCGGTCGAGCGGATCTCCTCGGCCTCGCGCTCGGCGCTGGTGCGCATCTCGTCGACCTCGCGGGTGGCGAGGGCGCGCTTCTCGGCCGCCTCGTTCTCGGCGGCGGCGCGCAGGTCGGCGGCCTCGACCTTGGACGCCGCCTTGATCTCGTTCGCCTCGGACCTGGCGGCCTGGACCAGCTCGGTCGCCTGCTCCTCCGCCAGGCGGAGCAGTTGCTCGATGCGGGCGCCGAGCCCTGAGTAGGTCGGGCGCTCCTGCTCCTGAAGCTGGCGCTGGGAGTCGGACAGATCCCGCTGCAGGCCCTGAACCTGCTCCCGGGACTGCCGGAGCTCGCCGTCGAGCTGCTTCAGGTGGTCGTGGACCTGGTGCCGGTCATAGCCACGGAGCACCACGTCGAATTCCCGAGCGGGGGCGTCTTCAAAGAAGTTGTTGAGCTGGGCGTCGATGTCGGACTGCATGGAGGCTCGATCCTGGGTTGTCGAGACGGCTACACGGGCCGGACGGGGGTTTCAGGCATCCGAAGCGGGAGCCGGGGCGGGATCCACGTCCGGTGGTACGCCAGCGTACTCCGCCGGTGCCGAGTTGGCGGTCTCGTCCGGCTTTATGCGTGACTTGTTACGTATCAGCGTTTCTTGCATTCGGGGTGACCCCGGCTTGCCTTTCCGCGGCCTGTACGAGTTCGGTGAGCATTCCCCCGACGTCTTTGGGATGAAGAAAGGCGATCGAGGAGCCCAGGGAACCGTGGCGCGGCTGCTTGTCGAGGAGGCGGACCCCCTGGTCGCCGATCTTCTCCAGGGCCTGCACAACGTCCGGGACGCCGAAGGCGACATGGTGAACGCCTTCACCGCGCTTTGCGAGAAATTTGCCGACCGGCGTGTCGGGCCCGAGCGGTTCGAGAAGCTGGATATAAGATCCACCGCCTTCGCCGTCGGCGATGTGCAGCATGGCCTCCTTCACCCCCTGCTCGGTGTTCACCTCACGGGCCACCACCGTGAGCTCGAAGACCCGCTCGAAGAAAGCGATCTTCTCCTCCAGGTCGTGGCAGGCGATGCCCACATGATCGATGCGCATGAACATAGGGACATCCTCCATGGCGATCGCTGATGTACTCATGGGTATGGTGGCAAAGTCGCCCCAAGCCCGCCAGGGAGGCTCCACTTATGTCTGGTTCCGTCATCGTCGCCGGAGCTCGTACGCCCATCGGAAGACTGCTCGGCTCGCTGTCCGGGCTGTCGGCCGCCGAGCTCGGCGGCATCGCCATCAAGGCCGCGCTGGAGCGTTCCGGCGTCGCCCCCGAGGCCGTGCAGTACGTGATCATGGGGCAGGTGCTCCAGGCGGGCGCCGGTCAGATCCCCTCCCGCCAGGCCGCCGTCAAGGCGGGCGTCCCGATGAGCGTGCCGTCCCTGACGATCAACAAGGTCTGCCTCTCGGGCCTGGACGCGATCGCCCTGGCCGACCAGCTCATCCGCGCCGGCGAGTTCGACATCGTGGTCGCGGGCGGCATGGAGTCCATGTCGAACGCCCCGCACCTGCTGCCCGGCCTGCGCAGGGGCGTGAAGTACGGCTCCGCGGGCATCGTCGACTCGATGGCCTTCGACGGCCTCACCGACGCCTACGACCAGGTGGCCATGGGCGAGTCCACCGAGCGGCACAACGCGCGCCTCGGCCTCACCCGCGAGGAGCAGGACGCCTACTCGGCCCGCTCCCACGAGCTCGCCGCCGCCGCGATCAAGAACGGGACGCTCGACGACGAGATCGTGCCGGTGGCGATCCCGCAGCGCAAGGGCGATCCGGTGGTCTTCTCCGCCGACGAGGGCGTGCGCGGCGACACCACCGCCGAGGTCCTGTCGCGGCTGCGCCCCGCGTTCACCAAGGACGGCACGATCACCGCCGGGTCGGCCTCGCAGATCTCCGACGGCGCCTGCGCGGTGGTCGTGATGTCGAAGGCGAAGGCCGAGGAGCTCGGCCTCGGCTGGCTGGCCGAGATCGGCGCCCACGGCAACGTCGCGGGCCCCGACAACTCGCTCCAGTCCCAGCCCGCCAACGCGATCAAGCACGCCCTCGGCAAGCAGGGCCTCTCGGCCGCCGACCTCGACCTGCTGGAGATCAACGAGGCCTTCGCGCAGGTCGTCCTCCAGTCGGCCAAGGAGCTCGGCGTCCCCCTCGACAGGATCAACGTCAACGGCGGCGGCATCGCCGTCGGCCACCCGATCGGCGCCTCCGGCGCCCGCATCGTGCTCACCCTCGCCCACGAGCTCAGGCGCAGGGGCGGCGGCCTCGGCGCGGCCGGTCTCTGCGGTGGTGGCGGGCAGGGCGACGCCCTGATCATCCGCGTCCCCTCGGCATGACCGCGGAGGTCTCCGACCTGGTCGCGATGGCCAGGGAGGGAAGGCCGCGGGCCGTGGCCCGGCTGATCTCCATGGTCGAGAACGGCTCCCCGCGACTGCGGGAGATCACCGGCCTGCTCTGCGCGGACCGGCCGAACCGGGCCCGGATCATCGGGCTCACCGGCTCTCCGGGCGTCGGCAAGTCCACCTCGACCGGGATGCTGGTCCACGCGTTCCGCAAGCGGGACCTGAGGGTCGGGGTGCTCGCCGTCGACCCGTCCTCGCCGTTCACCGGCGGTGCGCTGCTGGGCGACCGGGTCCGGATGCAGGACCACGCCACCGACCCGGACGTGTTCATCAGGTCGATGGCGAGCCGGGGGCACCTGGGCGGATTGTCGTGGGCCACGCCCCAGGCGCTGCGCGTCCTGGAGGCGGCCGGTTGCGAGGTCATCCTCGTCGAGACCGTCGGGGTCGGCCAGGCGGAGGTGGACATCGCCTCGATGGCCGACACCACCGTCGTGCTGCTCGCCCCTGGGATGGGCGACGGCATCCAGGCGGCCAAGGCGGGCATCCTGGAGATCGCCGACGTGTTCGTGGTGAACAAGGCCGACCGCGAGGGCACCCAGGCCACCGTCCGCGAGCTCCGCAACATGATCGCCCTGGTCGAGCGGCCCTGGAGGCCGCCGATCGTGCAGACCGTGGCCTCCCGGGGTGAAGGAGGCGAGGAGGTGGCCGACGCCCTTGGCGACCACCTGGCCTATCTGGAGGCGTCGGGCGAGCTCGTCCGGCGCCGCCACGCGAGGGCGAGGGACGAGATCGAGGCGATCGCCCTCACCACCCTGCGCTCCCGTTTCGCCCACCTGCACGGCGACCGGCGTCTCGACGCCCTCGCCACCCGCGTCCTGGACGCGGGCCTCGACCCCTACACCGCGGCGGACGAACTCCTGGCCGCCGCGGGCTGAGCGAGGCTCACGCGCCTCCATCGCTGTTCATGTGTCCGGGGCCCGTACGCCGTGTCCGGGCCGCCGGTCCTCGTGGTGCTTGAGCCTTGGTGCTGCCTGAGTCCTCGTGGTGCTTGAGCCTTGGTGGTGCCTGAGTCTTCGTGGTGCTTGAGCCTTGGTGGTGCTTGAGCCTTGGTGGTGCTTGAGCCTTGGTGCTGCCTGAGTCTTCGCAGTGCTTGAGCCTTGGTACTGCCTAGGTCCTCGCGGTGCTTGAGCCTTCGTGGCGCCGGGGCGGTGGCGCCACGGGCCTGTGCGCCGGGGGCGCGGGCCATCGGGAACCCGGACACCCCGGCCCCCGGCCCCCGGCCCCCGGGGCTCAGGTCTCGTCGGAGAACTTGACGGTGACCTTCTCGAAGCCGAGGCCCTTCAGCAGACCCTCAAGCATGATCTTGGTGTTCTGGTCGGCCCGGTTGCGCAGGTCGCTGGCCTGGGCGGCCTCGGCGATCTTCTTCTCGGCCAGCATGTAGAGCTCCCGCTGGTCACCGGGAGAGGAGGACAGCAGGTCCTCGACCCGGTCGAAGAGACCGCGTTGCTGGGCGTAGACGTAGGAGCGCTTGTTGTCGAGGTTCGGCTTCTCCAGCTGGGCGCGGGGCAGCCTCACCGTGACCTCGGTGCGGTCGGGGGAGACCGTGAGGGCGTTGCCTGCGATGCCGCCGAAGTCGACGTAGGCGTCGACGCCGCCGGCGCCGACGAAGAGCGTCCGGCTGCCCTTGACCGCGTCGGGCAGGAAGGCCGCGTCCTTCTCCAGGTCCACCACGACCTGGAAGTTGCCGGTGGCGGCCTCGAAGCGGCTGAGGTTGTGGATCGACTCCAGCAGCACGGGCTGGCTGCGGTCGACCGTCTCCTCACCGAACGGGTTCAGCCACGACCAGGTGAGGCGGGCGCCCACGACAAGGAGGACCACGACGACGAGCAGCCCGGCGAGGAAACGCCAGCCGCGCCCGCGACGGGCCGCCTGGGGCGCCGCGGGCGGAGCTTCTTGGGAGGCTTTCACAGCGCTCTCCTTCCCCGGACGGTGACCTTCTCACGCCGGAGCCTATGCCGATCTTCCTATCCCCGTGGCGACGGGAGCGCGCCGCCCTCGGCGAAGGGTGCGCGCCAGGGGCCGCCCGGGGCGCTCACTCCGGGGGACGGGGTTCCGCCGGGTGCCTGGTTGACGGTGCCGGGCCGGGGCTCGGGGCCGGTCGAGGCGCCCCCCGCGCCCTGCCCGGCCTGCCCTGTCTGAGGGGTTTGCCCGGACTGGCCCCCGAAGTGAGTGCTTTGTAGCCGGCAGCCGGTGAAGTCGGTGTAGTAGAGCCGCAGCCAGTCGCGCCGCTGGACGTCCGTGAGACCGGAGAACCACGCCGCGGCGTACCGGTGCTCGGGGAGCGGCCCGCCGGGCAGCGGCTCGCCGCGCAGCCACGCGGCCACGATGTCGCGGTAGCCCTCGGCGGGGGTGGCGTCGCACCGGGCGGCGAGGCCGTCGACGAACTCGTCGGCCGCCTTCTCGGCGAACCCGGTCGCCAGGTCGTCGACGTGGATCGCGATCACGCCCGCGGCGACCGGGGTGGTGTCGCGCCGGGGGTGCTGCTCCACCCGGGAGAACTCCCCGGGCGTCCCCGCCAGCCGGGACGCGATCTTGATGAACTCCGAGCCCAGCTCGGGCAGCCCGGCGCGCATCCCCGGGTGCACGCAGACCATGATCGGCCATTCCTGGCAGCTGTAGACGACCTGCTGGGCCGAGACCGGCTGCTGCTCGGTGAACAGCCGGGCCATGCCGGTCCCCGCGGCCAGCACCGCGATCAGCGCGGCGGCCAGCACCAGCGCCTGGCGGGTCACGACCGCCGCCCAGCCGAGCAGCAGCGCCGCGCTGATCCCCACCAGCCAGAGCGTCTGGTCGGTGAACGCCGCCGCGTTCAGCCCCTGGAACGGGTCGTACGGCTCCCGCGTCGCGGGGGCGAGCCGGTCGCCCCAGGCCGGGCCCTGGCTCAGCCAGGTGAACAGGCTGTAGCAGCCGAGCCCGGCCAGCACCGGGGTGATCGTCCACGGCAGCAGCCAGCCGATCACCCAGCCGATGACGACGTACAGCGCCAGCCCGGCCGCGCCCATCACCAGGCCGCTGGGCAGCAGCCGCCCGGCCTGCTCCGTGATCATGATCCTGACCGCCAGGACCACGACGGTGGCGGTGAACGCGCCTCCCGTCACCACCAGGATCGCGAGCGGCGCCCGCACCGCCTGCCACGGGGTCATCGACCGCCCGCGTGTCCCGCGCCGTCTTCGCACCGCCACCCAGGCGGCGAACGCGGCCGCCACCGGGCCGGTGAGCCGGAGCGAGCCGATCACCGCGACGACGATGTTCTCCCACGCGCTGACACCGGGAACCAGGACGCTCCACGCCGCGACCACCCCGAGCACGAGCAGGATGGCGACGGCCATCAACCCGCTCTGCTGGAGTTCCTCGCGTGAAACGCCCCTGTGCTCACGCACCGGCCGGCGTGGTGTGAACCCACGCCCTGTCGGTGCGGCCGAAGCCTGCCCGGCGTTCGAACGCCGTCGGATTGTCGTTCATCAAGCACCCCCCGTGCCGTGAATGTGCGGATGCCGGTCCCCTCGGCACCGGTCCGGCTCGCGTCCCCCGCAAGCCGGACTGAGTCATCGCGGCCACTTGGCCACGGCCTCACCATTCGATGTGGGAACCATAACGGAGCGTGACGTTTGGCGTCCGGCTTCTTGGTGAAGCCATCAGTCCGGTGACTCTACGTATACGGGCGAATCGGGATGAGGCCGCGCTACCGTTGCCCTGTGGTTACAGGTCAGCTGAATCTCCCGTTTGACCCCATCGAACGTGCCGCGGAGACGTGGCGCGTTCACTTCGGGCCCTCCTCGGCCATGGCCGCCGTCACATCGATCATGAGAGCGCACCAGATCCTGCTGTCGCAACTGGACACGCTGCTCAAACCGCATGACTTGACCTTCGCCCGGTACGAGGCACTGGTGCTGCTGACCTTCAGCAAGACGGGGGCGCTCCCGCTCTCCAAGATCGGTGAGCGCCTGATGGTCCACCCCACGAGCGTGACCAACACCGTGAGCCGCCTGGAACGTGCCGGTCTGGTGCGGCGCATGCCCAACCCCCGGGACGGCCGGGGCGTGCTCGCCGAGATCACCGACAGGGGCCGCGAGACCGTCCGCCGGGCGACCGCCGACCTGATGGAGGCCGACTTCGCCATGCCCATGTACGACGAGGCGAAGCTGGAGCAGATGTTCGACCTGTTCAGGACCCTCCGCGTGGCCGCGGGCGACTTCCGGCACTGACGGCGGCGCCCCCGGTCCCCTTCCCCCTCCACCGGTCCCGTTAGCGCCACCGCATGCTGGCCAAGAATTAGTAGGACGTCCTAGTATCTGCATGAGGCCACAAGCCGGATAAGAAGCCACATGCCGTACAAGGGGGTTGGCCATGGACGCTGAGCGGGTCGAGGCTGGACGGGCGCGCTGGCAGGCGCGGTTCGACGGGGCGCGCAAGCGCGAGGCGGAGTTCCGCACCCTCTCGGGGATCGACGTGGATCCGGTATACGGGCCCGGGGGCGCCGACGAGCGCATGGAGCGCATCGGCTGGCCGGGTGAGTACCCGTTCACGCGTGGCCTGCACCCCACCGGCTACCGGGGCAAGGCGTGGACCATCCGGCAGTTCGCCGGGTTCGGCAACGCCAGGCAGACCAACGAGCGCTACAAGATGATCCTCGGCGCGGGCGGCGGCGGGCTGAGCGTCGCCTTCGACATGCCGACGCTGATGGGCCGCGACTCCGACGACCCGCGCTCGCTCGGCGAGGTCGGCCACTGCGGCGTGGCGATCGACTCCGCGCTGGACATGGATCTGCTCTTCGACGGCATCCCGCTCGGCGACACCACCACCTCGATGACGATCAGCGGCCCGGCCGTCCCGATCTTCTGCATGTACGTCGTCGCCGCCGAGCGGCAGGGGGTGCCCGTCGGGAAGCTCAACGGGACCCTGCAGACCGACATCTTCAAGGAGTACATCGCGCAGAAGGAGTGGCTGTTCGCCCCCGAGCCGCACCTGCGGCTGATCGGCGACCTGATGGAGTACTGCGCCACCGACATCCCCGCGTACAAGCCGCTCAGCGTGTCCGGCTACCACATCCGCGAGGCCGGGTCCACGGCCGCTCAGGAGCTCGCCTTCACCCTCGCCGACGGGTTCGGCTACGTGGAGCTGGGCCTGTCGCGCGGCCTGGACGTCGACGTCTTCGCCCCCGGCCTGTCCTTCTTCTTCGACGCGCACATCGACTTCTTCGAGGAGATCGCGAAGTTCAGGGCCGCCCGGCGGATCTGGGCGCGGTGGCTGCGCGACGTCTACGGCGCGAAGACCGACAAGGCCCAGTGGCTGCGCTTCCACACCCAGACGGCCGGGGTGTCGCTGACCGCGCAGCAGCCGTACAACAACGTGGTGCGGACCGCGGTCGAGGCGCTCGCGGCGGTGCTCGGCGGCACCAACTCGCTGCACACCAACGCGCTCGACGAGGTCCTCGCGCTGCCCTCGGAGAAGGCCGCGGAGATCGCGCTGCGCACCCAGCAGGTGCTCATGGAGGAGACCGAGATCGTCAACGTCGCCGACCCGCTCGGCGGGTCCTGGTACGTGGAGGCGCTGACCGACCGGCTGGAGGCCGAGGCCGAGGCGATCTTCACCAGGATCAGGGACATGGGCTCGGACGGCACGATGACCTCGGGCATCCTGCGCGGCATCGAGGACGGCTGGTTCATGTCCGAGATCGCCGAGGCGGCCTTCGACTACCAGCGCAAGCTGGAGAAGGGCGAGAAGAGGATCGTCGGGGTGAACTGCCACACGGCCTCCATCGACGAGCCGCTGGAGATCCTCCGGGTCAGCCACGAGGTCGAGCGCGAGCAGAACCGCGTCCTGGCCGAGCGCCGCGCCGCCCGCGACCAGGCGGCCGTGGACGCCGCCCTGGCCACGATGGTGCAGGTCGCCAGGGGTGAGGGCAACATGATCCCCGCGATGCTCGACGCGGCCAGGGCCGAGGCCACGCTGGGCGAGATCTGCGACGCGTTGCGCGACGAATGGGGCGTCTACACCGAACCCGCCCGCTTCTAGCGATGGCGCGTCGGGGCATCGACCGGGATACGGCAGGATTGGAGTCATGAGCCCAGCGGACTTCACTCGACCCGGATCGCTCTACGGCGCCGTCGATCTCGGCGCCCGCAAGCAGGCACTCGAGGCACAGGCGCGGCGGGAGACCACCGCGCAGGAAACCGGCGGTGTTCCGGCGCCGGTCATCGACGTCGACGACGCCAACTTCGCGACCGAGGTCGTCGAACGCTCCATGAACGGCCTCGTGCTGCTGGAGCTCACCGTCACCCGCGCCGAGCAGGCCAAGCAGTACAGCCTGCTGCTGGAGAAACTGGCCGCGGAGAACACCGGCCGGTGGCTCCTGGCCAGGGTCGACGTCGAGCTCAGCCCGCAGATCGCCCAGGCGCTCCGGGTGCAGAACGTGCCCGCCCTGTACGCGATCTTCCAGGGGCAGCCGGTGGCCGTCGTCCCGGGCATCGCCACCGAGCCGCAGCTGCGCGACTGGCTCTCGCAGCTGATGGAGGCCCTCGCCCAGTACCTCCCGCCCCCCGGCGAGGAGGCCGCCGACGGCGGGGAGGAGGAGCAGCCCCAGGAGCCCCCGGTCGACCCGGACGTGCTCGCCGCCGAGCAGGCCATCGACGCCGGTGACCTCGACGGCGCCGTGGCCGCGTACGAGCGGCTGCTGGCCCGCTCGCCCAGCAACCAGGACGCCAAGCTGGGCTTGGCCGGCCTCGGCCTGATCCGCCGCACCCAGGACGTCGACCCGGCCGACCTGCAGAGCCGCCTGGCCAACCCCGCCGACGTCGAGGCCCAGCTCCTGGCCGCCGACTTCGAGATGCTCGCCGGTGAGGTGGACAAGGCCTTCGACCGGCTCGTCGACGTGGTGCGCCGCACCTCGGGCGCCGACCGCGACACAGCCAGGGTGCACCTGCTCGGCCTGTTCGACACGCTCCCCGGCGACGACCCGTCCATCGGCAGGGCCCGCAGGAACCTGGCCAGCGCCCTGTTCTAAGCGCCCCGGGCGTTCTGAGGTTCTGAGCGGTTCTCCGGGCGCCCGGCTCATCATTCTCACCACCCGGCTCACGGCCCGGATCGGGGGCCGGGTGGCACGGGGCGCGACGTGACCGCGTCCCCCGGGGGCGTTGTGACCGCATCTATACGCGCAGGTCCGCCGACCCGGGCGCGCACACTCGTCATGGGATGGCACGATGGAAACCATCCCAACCAAAGTCAGTCGCAAAGGAGCGGATTGGCTGTGGCCACCGTGCCGAGTGTGTCGTACTCCATCACCGTGCGCCTGGAGGTGCCCGCCGGCGGCAATGCCGTCAGCCAGCTCACCCACGCCGTAGAGTCAGCCGGAGGTGTGGTCACCGCCCTCGACGTGACCACGGCCGGACACGAGAAGCTGCGCATCGACGTCACCTGCGCCGCGCGTGACACCGATCACGCGCAGGCGATCGTCGACAAGCTGGAGGGCGTCGAGGGCGTCGTCATCCACAAGGTCTCGGACCGGACCTTCCTCATGCATCTCGGCGGCAAGATCGAGATGCGGTCGAAGGTGCCGCTGCGCAACCGTGACGAGCTCTCGATGGCCTACACCCCCGGCGTCGCCCGGGTCTCCATGGCCATCGCCCGCAACCCCGAGGACGCCCGCCGCCTCACGATCAAGCGCAACACCGTCG
Source organism: Streptosporangium sp. NPDC002524 (assembly GCF_040295985.1). Lineage (NCBI taxonomy): Bacteria > Bacillati > Actinomycetota > Actinomycetes > Streptosporangiales > Streptosporangiaceae > Streptosporangium > Streptosporangium sp. NPDC002524. The sequence goes on from NZ_JBEOWK010000020.1 coordinate 70,973, forward strand.
CCGTCGTCACCGACGGCTCGGCGGTGCTCGGCCTGGGCAACATCGGCCCGGCCGCCGCGCTCCCCGTCATGGAGGGCAAGGCCGCGCTGTTCAAGCGGTTCGCCGACATCGACGCCTGGCCGATCTGCCTGGACACCCAGGACGTCGACGAGATCGTGCGCACGGTGCAGATCATCGCCCCGGGCTTCGGCGGCATCAACCTGGAGGACATCTCGGCGCCGCGCTGCTTCGAGGTGGAGCGGCGGCTGCGCGACCTGCTGGACATCCCGGTCTTCCACGACGACCAGCACGGCACCGCGATCTGCGTGCTGGCCGCGCTCACCAACGCGCTGCGCGTGGTCGGCAAGGACCTGGGCGAGGTCCGCATCGCCCTCGCGGGCGCGGGCGCGGCCGGTACGGCGGTGCTGCGCCTGCTGCTCGCCGCGGGCGCCCGCAACATGGTCGTCTGCGACTACCTGGGCGCCGTGCACCGCGGCCGCCAGGACCTGGACGACTCGCTCCAGTGGATCGCCGACCACACCAACGCCGAGGGATACTCCGGCGACCTGCGCGGCGCGGTCAAGGGCGCCGACGTGTTCATCGGCGTGTCCGCGCCGGGCATCCTCAACGGCGACGACATCGCCTCGATGGCCAAGGACGCCGTGGTCTTCGCGCTCGCCAACCCCGAGCCCGAGGTCTCGCCCGACGACGCCCGCGAGTACGCCGCCGTGGTCGCCACCGGCCGCTCCGACTACCCGAACCAGATCAACAACGTGCTGGCCTTCCCCGGCGTCTTCCGCGGCCTGCTCGACGCCCAGGCCACCGTGGTCAGCCAGGAGATGCTGCTCGCCGCGGCCAAGGCGCTGGCCGCCGTGGTGACCGCCGAGGAGCTCGGCCCCAACTACATCGTCCCCAGCGTGTTCCACCCGGACGTGTCGGGCGCCGTCGCGGCGGCCGTGCGCGAGTCGGCCGGCGGCCGGGCCCGTACGGGCATGACGGAGGCGTGACGAGGACCTGATCCCCCAAGCATCCCCTCGGTGCCGCCCACGCCGCCCGCTCCGCTCCGTGGAGTGCCCTCGCGTGCGCGTCACGTGACAGCGCGTGAGGCCGCGTGAGGCCCGGACCATCGGAAGAGCGGGGGGAGCAGCGCGAAAGGGGGTTCACCCCTCATGATGGAGGTATGGCGGAGGCGATCTACGTCGGTGGGCTTCTGGTGGCGACCCCGCAGCTGGAGGATCCCAACTTCCGGCGCAGCGTGGTCCTGGTGCTGGAGCACGACCTCGACGGCGGCACCCTGGGTGTGGTGCTCAACAGACCGAGTGACATCTCGGTGACCCAGGTGCTCCCCACCTGGGACACCATGGTCACCGGCCCGTCCGTGCTGTTCCAGGGCGGCCCCGTCCAGACGGACAGCGCGCTGGCGCTGGCCGCCGTCCCGAGCGGGCAGGAGCCGCTCGGCTGGCGGAGGTTGCACGCGGGCACGGCGGCCGTCTCCAGGCTCGGCACCGTCGACCTCGACGCGCCGCCGGAGATCCTCGCCGGGGAGATCGCCCAGATGCGCATCTTCGCGGGGTACGCCGGGTGGTCGGCGGGCCAGCTGGAGAGCGAGATCGGCGAGGGCGCCTGGTACGTCGTGGACGCGGAGCCCGGCGACACCTTCCACCACGAGCCCGAGTCGCTGTGGCGCGCGGTGCTCCGCAGGCAGCGGGGCGAGCTCGCCTACGTGGCCACCTGCCCCGACGACCCGTCGATGAACTAGCCGCCCGGCCGCCCGGGGACGGGACCGGACGACGCCCCCGGAAGAGGCCGCCCGAGCGGCCGGCCAGGGGGCGGGCGAGGCCGTCTCCCCGCGCCCGGACCGTCCCCGGGACCCGCGCCGGTGGGGCGTGTTCCGCGACCCACCGGCCGCCGGTGCCCCGGGCGCGGTGGTACGGGCATAAAATCGCCAGGGTGAGTACGAAGATTCTCCCTGAGAGCGACGTCCGCCCGGACCTGTCGCACGGCGACGGCGACCACGAGCGCTTCGCCCACTACGTCGAGAAGAACAAGATCATGGAGAGCGCGCTGAGCGGGACCCCGGTCCGCGCGCTCTGCGGGAAGGTCTGGGTGCCGAACCGCGACCCCCAGAAGTTCCCGGTCTGCCCGGAGTGCAAGGAGATCTACTCGGGTCTGCCGAAGGGCGAAGACAGCAACAACGAGTGAGTGTTGCTCATGGGTGATCGCCACAGATGAGGCTACGGTCGGGATGCCGCCGGGGGGCGGCGAACGACCAGCGTCTGGGATCTGTCGGGGGAGTCCATGTTCGGGCGTGCGATCGCCGTTGTGTCCGCATGCCTGTTCACGATGGGCGCGGCCCCTCCCGTCCCGGAGGTCCCGGCCGCTCCGGACGTGCCCGGCGGGGCGGTGGCTCCGAGGGTTCCGGCCGCTCCGGACGTGCCTGGAAGGACGTCGGCCTCGGAGGTTCCGGCCGCTCCGGAGGTATCCGGTGGGACGGCCGTTCCGGCTGCTCTGGAGACACCCGGTGGGACGGCCGCCGCGCCCGGGTCACCGGGGTGCGCCCGCGCCTCCCGGGCATCCCAAGCTCCCCGGGCCTCCCAAGCCCCCTGGCCTTCCCGCGCCGCCCAGGATTCCCGCGCCGCCCAGGATTCCCGGGCATCCCATGATCCCCGGGCCGCCCGCTCCGTGGCGGCGGAGCACGCGCTGACGCCGTCGGTGCCGTCGGTGTCGTCGGTGCCTTTGACGCCGTCCGCGCCGTCCGCGCCGTTCGCGTCGTCCGTGCCGTCATCCGCGCACGCCAGCGGGCGGCGCGGATCGAGCCCGCTCCCGCGCGTGCTCGCCATCACCGTGCCCACCTGGGTGCACGTCATCACCGACGGCCGCCTCGGCGCGCCCGACATCGCGGTACGCGCCCAGATCGCCACGCTCAACGCCGCCTACTCAGGGAGGTTCGGCGGCGCGGACACCGGGATCCGGTTCAGGCTGGACGGCGTCACCCGTACCGCCAACGCGGCCTGGTTCCGCGAGCCCGTCACCAACGAGCGGGCGATCAAGCGGATGCGCAGGGGCGGACCCGAGACACTCAACCTCTATCTCGCCCAGCTCGGAGAGCTGGTGCTCGGCTACTCCACCTACCCCCACGGCTACGTCAAGGAGCCCGCCCTCGACGGCGTGGTCGTCGACTGGCGGAGCCTGCCCGGCGGGGCGATGCGCAACTTCGACCGCGGGTACACCGGCGTCCACGAGATCGGGCACTGGCTCGGGCTGCTGCACACCTTCGAGAAGGGCTGCGAGCCGCTGGGCGACAGCGTGGCCGACACCGAGCCCGAGGGGCAGCCCACCGAGGGCTGCCCGCTGATCAAGGACACGTGCAAGGGCGGCGGGCCCGACCCGGTCCACAACTTCATGGACTACTCCGACGACCGCTGCATGTCCGGGTTCACCCCTGGTCAGGCCGTCAGGATGCAGGAGATGTGGGCCGTCTACCGGGGCCGGGGAGCGGACACTACCCTTGACGGGTGACAGCACCGAAGACAGCCGACGCTCCATACGAATCCCCCCGGATCTTCGGTCCCGAATACCGGACCGCCTCCCTGGGCATCCTGCTCGTTGTCACGCTGATCGCCTTCGAGGGCATGTCCGTGAGCACGGTCATGCCCGCGGTCTCCGAGGACCTCGACGCCCTCGACCTGTACGGGGCGAGCCTCTCCGCCTTCCTCATCGCCTGCCTGCTCGCCAACGTCGTCGCCGGGCTGTGGTCCGACCGGCGGGGGCACGCCTGGCCGTTCCTGCTCGGCGTGGGGCTGTTCACGGCCGGTATGGCGATGGCCGGGGCCGCCGGGTCCAAGGAGCTGTTCATCGTCGCGCGGGTCGTGCAGGGCCTCGGCGGCGGCGCCGTCATCGTGGCGATCTACGTGATGATCGCGCGGGTCTACGTCCCGGCGACCAGGCCACGGGTGTTCGCCGTGCTGTCGGCGGCCTGGGTGCTCCCCGCCATCATCGGGCCCGGCCTCACCGGGCTCATCGCCGAGACCGTCGGATGGAGGTGGGTCTTCTACGGCATCGTGCCGCTGGTCGTCCCCGCCCTCGTGATGCTCCTGCCCGCGCTGCGCATCGGCGGGCACACCCCGGCGCCCACGCTCTCCACGGGCCCCCGCTCCAGGCCGCTCGCGATGACCCTGGCCGCCACCGCCACGGCGTGCGGCGCCGGGATCCTGCTGTACGGGGTGAGCCACCTCCACGACATCCCCGTAGCGGGCGGGATCGCCACCGTCGCGGGACTGGCCGCGCTCGCCGCGGGCCTGCCGAGGCTGCTGCCGCCCCGGGCCCTCAGGTTCGGCCGCGGCCTGCCCACCACGATCATGATGCGCGGGGTGCTCGCCTCGGCGTTCTTCGGGGTCAACGCCTTCATCCCGCTGTTCCTCACCGAGGTGCACGGCTTCTCCGTCGTCGAGGCCGGGGTCGCCCTCACCCTCGGCGCCCTGGGCTGGAGCACCGGCTCCTACCTGCAGACCCGCCGCTCGTACGACAGGCCGCTGCTGGTCCGGATCGGCGCCGCGGCGATCACCACGGGCATCCTGCTGACCCTGCTCGCCCTCGTGCCCGGGGTCGGCGGCTGGGTCACCGTGCCCGCCTGGGTCGTCGCCGGGTTCGGCATGGGGCTCGGCATGACCAGCGTCAACGTCACCGCGATGCACCAGTCGCCCGACGACGAGCAGGGCGCCAACTCCGCCGCGCTCCAGGTCGTCGACACCCTGGGCAGCGCGATCACCATCGGCGTCGGCGGGGGCCTGGTCAACCTGATCGGCCACGACGACATCGCCACCGGTTACACCACGATCGTCGTGCTGATGGCCCTCATCGGGATCTTCGGGGTCGTCGTGGCCCGGCGTATGAGGGACATCCCATGACTCATTGGTCACTCCCGTAACAGTGATCACCCATAGCCGGATAACGCCGTGGGATGCGTGGTAGGACGGTAGGACCGTCACCGCCGGGAGGAGGTCCCGTGCACGAACGACCTCGCCGGTCGGACCCGCCCGACGAGCCCGGCCGTGGCGGTGGGCGCCGGTCCCGGCGGTCCCGCAGGGCCGCGCGCGCGGCCAGGAACGAGGTGTGGCCGTCGGATCCGGACCTCGACGACGAGCGCCGTCCCTGGCCGGCCCCCGAGGACGACGAGTACCGTCCCTGGCCGCCGCCGGAGGACGAGCCGTCCGACGCCCGCTCCAACCTGACGTGGCCTCCCCGCATCCCCGAGCCCGGCGACGACCTCCCGCCCTCGGCCCGCTGGTACGGCACGCCCATCGCGCCTCCCGAGCGGCGTCCGGGGCGCCTGAGACGCGTACTGCTCGTGCTGCTCGCCCTCGCCGCGGGGGGCGGTGTCATCGCCGGGGTGGTCGTGCTGTCGCTGCGGGCGCTGCCCACCCCGCCGCCGGGGCGGGTGACCGATCCGGTCGCGGGGGTCAGCTACCCGCTGCCCGAACGCTGGCTCGCCGGCACGGTGCCGCCGGTCACCGACTTCTCCTCGGCCGCGGGCGACGGCGTCAACACGACCGTGATGGTCATGCCCGCCGAGCCGGTCACCGACGTGCGCGCCCACACCACCGAGCTCAGCGACCTGTACGCGCGGCTCCTGCTCCACGGCGACGAGTTGAAGGTCGTGGACGACACGGAGATCGCCGTGGGCGCGCGCACCGGGCACACCCGCTCCCTGCGCGCGGAGTACCTGGACGTGGTGAACCGGCCGGCGTACCTGCGCGTGGTCTTCCTCGCGGGGGCCGGGGCGCGCCCGGTGGTCGTGGTCGCGATGACCCAGCCGGACGATCCCGTGTCGAGGGCCGAGATCGACAAGGTGATCGCGGGCCTGCGCTGAGGGGGCCGGTGCCAGTGACCTGGTGGCCCCGTCTCCGCGAGTTCGCGCCTCCGGGTCCGTGAGCCGGTGGTCCCGGGTGCACGAGTTCGCGCCTCCGGGTACGCGTGTTCGCGCCTCCGGGGCCATGGGCCGGTGGTCCCGGCTCCGGGGCTCGTGCTTCCAGGGGCCCGTGCCTCCAGGGCGCCGCGCCTCCGGGTCGCGAGCCCGTGGTTTCCGGCTTCGCCGGCCGCTATCACGCGGAGACGAGCTTGGCGAGGATGTCGGCGGATCGGCACGTCTTGTCGGCGGCGCAGATTACCCTGGGGACACTGTGAGCACTTTCGCCGCATCCCACCTCTCGCCCTCATATCCGGACCGTGCCGCCTGGGGCACCGCGCCGAAGCTTCGCGCGTGGCAGCAGGAGGCCTTTGACCTGTACTCCAGCCGTGAGCCACGCGACTTCCTCGCGGTCGCCACGCCGGGTGCGGGCAAGACGACCTTCGCGCTCCGCATCGCCAGCGACCTCCTGTCACGAGGGATCATCCGGGCTGTGACGATCGTCACACCGACGGAGCACCTCAAGCAGCAGTGGGCCGACGCCGCGAGCAAGGTCGGCATCGCGATCGACCCCGAGTTCAAGAACAGTCAGGGCGCCACCTCCCGCGACTACATCGGGGTGGCCATCACCTACGCCCAGGTGTCCATGCACCCGGCGCTGCACCGCGCCCGCACCGAGGCCCGCAAGACGCTCGTGATCTTCGACGAGATCCACCACGCGGGCGACGCGAAGTCCTGGGGCGACGGCGTGCGCGAGGCCTTCGAGCCGGCCGCCAGGCGTCTCGCCCTGACCGGCACCCCCTTCAGGTCCGACGTCAACCCGATCCCCTTCGTCACCTACGCCGAGGACGGCGACGGGGTCCGGCGCAGCGTCTCCGACTACTCCTACGGATACGGCCCGGCGCTCGCCGACGGCGTCGTCCGGCCGGTCATCTTCCTCGCGTACGCCGGTGAGATGCGCTGGCGGACCCGCGCGGGCGACGAGATCGCCGCGACCCTCGGCACCCCGCTCACCAAGGACCAGCTCGGCCAGGCCTGGAGGGCCGCGCTCGACCCGAAGGGCGAGTGGATCCGCCAGGTCCTCCGGGCGGCCGACCGGCGCCTGACCGAGGTGCGCAGGGGCGTGCCCGACGCCGGGGCCCTGGTCATCGCGACCGACCACGAGACCGCCCGCGCCTACGCCCGCCACATCCGGACCATCACCGGGGAGGGCGCCACGGTCGTGCTCTCCGACGACCCCACCGCGTCCAAGAAGATCAAGGAGTTCTCCGCCTCCGAGCAGCGCTGGCTGGTCGCGGTCCGGATGGTCTCCGAAGGGGTCGACATCCCGCGCCTGGCCGTCGGCGTCTACGCGACGAGCATTTCGACCCCGTTGTTCTTCGCCCAGGCCGTCGGCCGTTTCGTCCGCGCCCGCAAGCGGGGCGAGACCGCGTCCGTCTTCGTGCCCTCCGTGCCGACCCTGATGGGCCTGGCGGGGGAGATGGAGGCCGAGCGCGACCACGTGCTCGACCGCAAGCCCCCGGAGGAGGGGCTGGACGACTTCCTCCTGGAGGACGCCCAGCGCAAGAAGGACAACCCCGACGTCGTGGGCGACGAGCTGCCGTTCGAGACCCTGGAGGCGGTCGCCACCTTCGACCGGGTCCTCTTCGACGGCGGCGAGTTCGGCAGCGCTGCGGAGACCGGCTCCCCCGAGGAGGAGGACTTCCTCGGCCTGCCGGGCCTGCTGGAGCCCGACCAGGTCCGCACCCTGCTGAGCAAGCGCCAGTCCGACCAGCTGAAGGCGAGGCGCAACAAGCCCGAGCCCAAGGAGCCGCAGCTCGCCCCGCACGAGCTGATCGCCAACCTCCGCAAGGAGCTCAACGGCCTCGTCGGCGCCTGGAACCACCGCACCGGCCAGCCCCACGGTGTCATCCACGCCGAGCTCCGCAGGGCCTGCGGCGGGCCCGCCATCGCGCAGGCCTCCGCCGAGCAGATCCAGGAACGGATCGGCAAGATCCGCCACTGGGCCACCCAGCGCTCCCACTGACCGGGTCACCGGATACCGGCCGGGGCATCGGAGACTGATCGGGTCACTGGATATTGATCGGATCACCGCGATCGGGCGGATCCCCCGCCCGATCCGGATGCTCCCCACCTCATCCGGTCACCGGGCCGGGTGATTCACATCCGTTCGCCGGGCCGGAGGATCCGGGGCGGCTCCGGCCGGAGGGACAGGGCGAATTCCACCGGCCGCCCCGCCGAGCCGGGGGGCTCCCTCGTTCCGATGCCCTTCCCCCAGGCCCGGTGACCCGGCGGTCCCGCCGGGCGGGATCAGCGGACCGTGGAGGGTTCCTCCGGTACGCGCCCCGGCCGGATGAGGGCGATCGGCCTGCCGGTCCGCCCGTCGATAGCCCTGAACGCCCCCGTGTCGCGCGCCGGCGTCGTGAGCGGCACCTCCAGGGAGGCCACGCCACCGGCGACGCTCACGGGCCACGTGGTGGCGTCGGACGAACGGCTCTCCGCCTCGTCCTCGCGCATCCACACCTTGATCGTGCGCTTCCTGTGGTGCAGGACCACGGTCGCGGTGTCGCACTCGTCCGCCCTGGCCTTCCAGAAGAGCGTCACGCCGCGCGGCGCGCCCTGGCGGCGAGCCAGCCGCACCCGCTCGGGCGCCGGCATCCGGCCGCGGCAGGAGGTGTCCCGCTCGCCTTGCTTGTCCCGGGTGAGCGGCTCGGCCCGTCCCGCCAGTGCTCCCCTTGTGTCCCGTGCGCCCTGCTGAGCCGCCCCGGGGAGCGGCGTCGGCGGCTGGAGCACCGGGGGCGGGGACTGGGGCCGGAGCTCGGTCCGGGCCGCCGCGGGCGAGCCGGTCCGGGCCACTGTGGACGGGGAGGCGGCGATCGGGGTCCGGGCGGGAACCTGGACGACGGTGGTGGCCCAGATCGTGGCCGCCTCCAGCGCGACCAGCGACAGCACGCTCGTCAACCGCACCAGCGTCCCTCCGCGAAACAGGTTCCACAGGCACAGCGGGGTCAGGATCAGCCAGGAGACGCCGAGCACGAACATATGAGGTCACCACCGGTAGTAAGAAGTCTCAACTCCCCGTGATACTCCTGTCGCAACCGGTGATGTTTCTGTTTGCCCATCCATGCCGATCCGGTAATCGTTCGAATGCTCAGAGTAGGCGTCGTTGGTAACGTGTCGGGGTAACCATCCCGGGCCCTCCGCCGGGTTCCCCCTGCGATGCCGCCAAAGAGGACAAGTGTTGGCCGAGATGATCCGTAACGAGATCATGGAGTATGTGGCTCCGATGTTCGAGCAGATCATGGCGAGGATGGACACCCTCGCCACCAAGGAGGACGTGGCGAAGTGCGCCACGAAGGAAGACCTCGCCGAGGTCAAACAGGAGGTCGCCGAGGTCAAGCAGGACGTCGCCGAGCTCAAGGTGGACATGGCCGAGGTCAAACAGGATGTCGCCGGGCTCAAGGAGGATGTCGCCGAGCTCAAGGTGGACATGGCTGAGGTCAAACAGGATGTCGCCGAGCTGAAGCAAGACGTCGCCGGGCTCAAGGTGGATGTCGCCGAGCTCAAGGTGGACATGGCCGAGGTCAAGCAGGACGTCGCCGAGCTCAGGGTAGAGGTGGCGGGGGTCAAGGAGGAGCTGACCGAGGTCAAGGTCGAGGTGGCCGAGGTCAAGGTCGAGGTGGCCGGGGTGAAGCGGGACGTCGCGGTCCTGGCGGAGGACATGGTCGGGGTGAAGCGCGACATGAAGACCATGGCGTGCGACATCGGCGAGCTGAAGGAGAACTACCGGACCATGGACGGGAAGCTCGACCGGATGATCCTCTTTCTGGGGATGCCGGAGAGCTGAGAAGACCGTCAGGCCGGGCGGACCACCGGGGTGCCCGTGAGGCGGGCCCCGGCGGAGCCGAGTTCGGCGAGGGCGGCCTCGGTGGTCGGGGCGGCCACCCCGGCGGTGAGGTCGAGCAGCACCTGGACGGACAGGCCGTGCGCGACCGCGTCCAGGGCGGTGGCCCGCACGCAGTGGTCGGTGGCGATGCCGACGACGTCCACCGCGTCCACGCGGCGCTCGCCGAGCCAGTCGGCCAGGCTCGTACCGTCGGCGGTGGTGCCCTCGAAGCCGCTGTAGGCGCCGCTGTGGGCACCCTTGCTGAACACCTCCTCGACGCGTGAGGTGTCGAGGGCGGGGTGGAAGCCGGAGCCCGGGGTCCCGGCGACGCAGTGGACGGGCCAGGTGCTCACGTAGTCGGGTTCGGCGGCGAAGTGGGAGCCGGGGTCGACGTGATAGTCGCGGGTGGCCACGACGTGGTCGTAGCCGTGTGAGGCGGCGTGCCGGGAGATCGCGGCGGCCACCTCGGCGCCGCCGCCGACCGGAAGGCTGCCGCCCTCGCAGAAGTCGTTCTGGACGTCGACGATGATGAGTGCGGTTGGCATGCGGTCAGTCAAACACGGTGGGGATCGCGGCGTAGCCCCGGGACAGCTGGTAGGCGTTCGAGGGCAGCTCGGCGACGGCCTCGCGGTGCCGGACGCGGGCCGCGTCCAGCTTCTCGCGGCCGACGACCTCCCCCTCCCTGACCAGCGGGACCTGCAGCGGGCGGGCGCCCGAGGGGGTCTCGCCCGAGACGGTGACCAGCTCGGCGACCGCCGTGCCGCCGGTGTCGAGCTCGCGGAAGGCGTCCTTGCGCCCGCCCCGGCTGGGCTTGCCCACCGACTTCTTGGCCACCGGCCGCATGATCCCCTCGGCGTCCTCGCGGGCGACGAGCTTGTAGACCAGGGCGGCGGTGGGCGAACCGGAGCCGGTGACCAGCGACGTGCCGACGCCGTAGCCGTCCACGGGGGCGGCGGCGAGCGCGGCGATGGCGTACTCGTCGAGGTCGCTGGTGACGATGATCCGGGTCTTGTGGGCGCCGAGCGCGTCGAGCTGCTCGCGGACCTCGTGGGCGACCTGGCCGAGGTCGCCGGAGTCGAGGCGGACCGCCCCGAGGGAGGGCCCGGCGAGCTCCACCGCGGTCCGTACGGCCTGGGCGACGTCGTAGGTGTCCACGAGCAGGGTGGTGCCGGGGCCGAGGGAGGCGATCTGGGCCTGGAAGGCCTGGCCCTCGGAGTCGTGGAGCAGGGTGAACGCGTGGGCCGCGGTCCCGGCGGTCGGGATGCCGTACTCGCGGCCGGCCATGAGGTTGGAGGTGGAGGAGAACCCGCAGAGGTAGGCGGCCCGCGCCGCGGCCACGGCGGCCGCCTCGTGGGTGCGGCGCGAGCCCATCTCGATGAGGGGCCTCGCCCCGGCCGCGCGGATCATGCGCGTGGCGGCGGTGGCGATCGCGCAGTCGTGGTTGAGGATCGACAGGATCACGGTCTCCAGGAGCACGGCCTCGGCGAACGTGCCCTCCACCGTCATGATCGGGGAACCGGGGAAGTAGCACTCGCCCTCGGCGTAGCCGTCCACGCTCCCGGAGAACCGGTATCCGGCGAGGAACTCCAGGGTGGGCTCGTCGACCACCTCGTTGTCGCGCAGGAACGCCAGGGACTCCTCCTCGAAGCGGAAGGACTCCAGCGCGTCCAGCACCCGGCCGGTCCCCGCCACGACCCCGTAGCGCCGCCCGCCGGGCAGCTGGCGCGCGAACACCTCGAAAACCGCCCGCCTGGAGGAGGCCCCGCTTCTCAGCGCCGCCTCCAGCATCGTCAGCTCATAGTGATCGGTAAGCAACGCGGTGCTCATGCTCTTTGTCACGAGTCGAAGACTAAGCCCGGGGTAGGGCAGACTGGTGAATGTGGGTAGCACCGCTCCAACGGAGGTCGAGCGTCCGTCAATCGACGTAAGGCCCGATCTGCCATGGTTGACGATCGTCTGGAACGACCCGGTCAACCTGATGTCCTATGTGACATACGTCTTCCAGTCCGTTTTCGGATACTCCAAGGAGAAGGCGGAGAAGTTGATGCTCGACGTGCACCACAAGGGCAAGGCCGTGGTCTCCAGCGGCACCCGCGAGGAGATGGAGCGCGACGCGCAGATCATGCACTCGTACGGGCTGTGGGCCACCGTCCAGCGGGATTCGTGAGCGCGCGGGAGGATTCCGTGCGGACGGGCTCCGTCCGGGCGGATTCCGGGCGGCGGGCGGGTCTCGGGCGGGGTCCGCGAGGAACGGTGGGCGAGAGATGAGTTCGGGGTTCAAACCGGGCCGCGAGGGCGGCGTGGTCACGGGTTTCGACGCCGCCGAGGTGTCGATCCTGCGCTCGCTGGTCACCCAGATCCTGGGCCTGATAGAGCCGGGGGAGACCGGCGACGACCCCCTGGAGAAGGCGCTCGGCATCGGCGCCTCCGAGCAGTCCAACGACCCGGTGCTGGCCCGGCTGTTCCCCTCGGCGTACGAGGACGGCGAGGCGGCCGCCGAGTTCCGCAGATACACCGAGGCGACGCTGCGCGAGGGCAAGCGGGCCGACGCCCAGACGATGCTCGACAGCGCCGAGCCCGGCCGGGTCGAGCTGACCAGGGAGCAGGCGCAGGCGTGGATGCGCGCGCTGAACGACGTGCGGCTCGCGCTCGGCACCCGGCTGGAGGTGACCGAGGAGGTGCACGACGAGATCGCCGACATGTCGGAGAACGACCCCCGCTATCCGGCGTACGTCATCTACGACTGGCTGACCTACCTCCAGGACACCCTGGTCCGCGCCCTTTGGTAAGCCCTTTGGTAACTTCCAGTCATGCTCACGATCTCTCGGGAACTGGTCGACAGGATCATCGCGCACGCTCGGGCGGACCACCCCGACGAGGCCTGCGGCGTGATCGCCGGTCCGGTCGGTTCCGACTCCCCCGAACGGTTCGTCGCGATGGAGAACGCCGAGCGGTCGCCGACGTTCTACCGGTTCGACTCGCTGGAGCAGCTGCGCGTCTGGCGGGAGATGGACGACCGCGACGAGGAGCCGGTGGTCATCTACCACTCCCACACCGCCACCGAGGCCTACCCCTCCCGCACCGACATCTCCTACGCCTCCGAGCCGAACGCCCACTACGTGCTGGTCTCCACCCGTGAGGAGCTGGGGGAGAAGGCCGAGTTCCGGTCGTACCGGATCGTCGACGGCGTGGTGAGCGAGGAGGAGGTGACGATCACCTCCGGGTGATCGTCCCCGGCCCCCGGTCTCCGGGCCCTCACCGTCCAAGCGCCATCCAGGCCTCGTTTCCCGGTGTCCGGGTCTCCGGGGTTCGTACGGCATCGATGGCCGGTACGGCCGTGAGGTGAATGGCCCCTTTGGGTAAGCTGGTGAGCATGCCGACCGCCGCCCCGAGCCAGGAGGACGTCGTGCTCTCGCGTCCCGGCCCCCGGGCACGGCACGCGGGTGTCGCGCCCGTACAGAACTTCCTGTTCGCGCACACGCCCTCCGTCGTCGTCTACGACTGTCGCTGACCGGTTTTCCTGGAATCCTCCGGTGCTCGCCGGTGTTCTGATCCGGTGGGCTTTACTCCCATGACGACACAAGGAGATTGACCCGCGATGGCCATCGAGGTTCGCATTCCGACCATCCTGCGCACCTATACCGACGGTGCCAAGGCCGTCGACGCCAAGGGCGCCACGCTCGAGGAGCTCATCGGCGATCTGGAGGCCCGGCACCCCGGGCTGAAGGAGCGCCTGGTCGACAAGGGCGCGCTGCGCCGCTTCGTGAACGTCTACCTGAACGACGAGGACGTCCGCTTCCTGGGCGGGCTGGAGACGCCGGTCGCCGACGGCGACACGGTCACCGTCCTGCCCGCCGTGGCCGGCGGCTCCCGCTAGCAGCGTGACACCGCCCGTCCCGTCCCACACGATCGGGGCGGGCGGCGCACGTCGCGGTTTCAGGGCTGTCACCGCGCGGCAAAGGTCTGTCACCACAAGGTCAACCCGAGGCGGAAGCCGTACACCATGCGTTTTGACTCACTGATCGAATCGGTCGGCCGGACCCCGCTGGTCGGCCTGCCCAGACTCTCGCCCTCGGAGGAGGTGCGGATCTGGGCCAAGCTCGAAGACCGCAACCCGACAGGTTCGATCAAGGACCGTCCGGCGCTGTGGATGATCGAGCAGGCGGAGAAGGACGGGCTCCTCCAACCGGGCTGCACGATCCTCGAACCCACGAGCGGCAACACCGGCATCTCGCTCGCGATGTCCGCCAGGCTCAAGGGCTACAAGCTGATCTGCGTGATGCCGGAGAACACCTCAGAGGAGCGCCGCCAGCTGCTGCGCATGTGGGGGGCGAAGATCATCTCCTCGCCCGCGGCGGGCGGCTCCAACGAGGCGGTCAGGGTCGCCAAGGGCCTGGCCGCGGAGAATCCCGACTGGGTGATGCTCTACCAGTACGGCAACCCGGCCAACTGGCGCTCGCACTACGAGTCGACGGGGCCGGAGATCCTGGAGGACCTGCCGTCCGTCACCCACTTCGTGGCCGGTCTGGGCACCACGGGCACGCTGATGGGCGTCGGCAGGTTCCTGCGCGAGCGCGTCCCCGACGTGAAGATCGTCGCCGCCGAGCCGCGGTACGGCGAGCTGGTGTACGGGCTGCGCAACGTGGACGAGGGCTTCATCCCCGAGCTGTACGACGCCGACGTCCTGACCACGCGTTTCTCGGTCTCCTCGGCCGACGCGCTCCGGCGCACCCGGGAGCTGCTCGCCGGGGAGGGCATCTTCGCCGGGGTCTCCACCGGGGCCGCCCTGCACGCCGCGCTCGGCATGGCTGCCAAGGCCGTCAAGGCGGGCGAGCGGGCCGACATCGTGTTCGTGGTCGCGGACGGCGGCTGGAAGTACCTGTCCACCGGCGCCTACGAGGGGACGCTGGACGAGGCCGAGGAGCGGCTCGAAGGCCAGCTCTGGGCCTGACCCGGGACACTCGGCGATCCCTGGGGATCCTTCGGGAATCCTCGGGCTTCTCGTCGCGAGCGGCGAACGGTGAGTGGCGACCGGCCAGTGGCGAGCGGCCGGTGACGAGCGGCGAGTGAAAGACGAATGACGAAGGGCGGGCGTCCCGGTGGGACGCCCGCCCTTCGTTGTCCCCGGGTGGGGACGATCCCCGGCGGGCCGGAGCCCGGCCGGGGATCTGGGGAGGTCTTCGAAGAGCCAGGTGGATCAGGTGGATCAGGTGGATCGGACCGGTCGGCCGAACCGGCCGAACCGGTTGGATCAGTTGAACAGGAGCCTCAGCGAGAAGGACGCCTCGCTGCCCGACTGGGTGCCGCTCATGCCCACGGCGCGGAGCACCTGGAGGTTGGCCTTCTCCTCGCCCTGGAGGCCGTTGAGATAGAGGTTCTCCACCTTGTCCAGGTCGGCGTAGAGGGCGAAGGTCGCCTCGCCGGCGTTGGGGACCGCGAGCTGGAAGGTCTCGCTGTCGCCCAGGGCGCCCTCCTTGTTGAGCTCGGCGGCGTAGTCCTGCGCGCTGGCCAGGACGAAGACGCCGTCGCCGGGGACCTTGGCGAGCTGCGGGACGGCCGTCCCGGAGTCCACCAGGAACTTCTCGATCTTGCCGACGACCTCCTGCGCCTTGGCCGGGTCGGTGACGATCTTCGCGCCGATCTTCGGCTGGTTGCCGTCGAGGCCGTTGGAGTCGATGGCCAGGGTGATGTTCTTGCCGAGCAGCGTCACCAGGTCGTCGGGGAGGGCCAGGCCGTACTGCTGCTTGGCCTGGTCGGCGAACTGCTGGACGCCGCCGCCCGCGGCCTGGTCGGCCGACTTCATGACCTGCGCCCACTGCTTGCCGATCACCTCGCCGAGACCGGAGATCGAGATGGCTCCGGCGGTGGAGGCCGGAAGGGTGCCGATCTTGGAGGCCTCGGGGGTGCCCATGTCCAGGCTCTCGGCGCCGCGGCTGATGCCCGCGAGCTCGACGTACTCGCCGTCGAAGCGAAGGGCGCCCGCCACGCGGACGTTCTTGATCTGGGCGAGGGTGGCGGGGTCCTGGGTCGCCAGCTCGGGAGCGAGCCCGGCGAGCCTGCCCGCGTCCGCCCAGAAGGAGAGCACGCCGGTCTCGCCGAGGGCGCTCAGGTCGTCGGAGAAGTTGGCGTTCCCCGACAGCGGCTCGGCGGCGACGGCCCTGTCGGCCTCGGCCTGGGTCGGTGCGAGCAGCGCGTAGTCGTCGCGGAACGCGATGCCGTACTTCTCCTCGCCCATCAGCTTCGCAATGCCCGCCGTGGCCTTGTCCTGGTCGGTGACCTGGACGGCCACCACGGCGCCGGGCTCGGCGCCGGCCTTGGCCGGGGGCAGCGCGGCCACGCCGACGCGGACGCCGAGCCACGGCTCGATGTCGGCGGCGTAGTCGACCTTGCCGAGACTCTCGGTGTCCTTCTTGATCAGGTCAAAGATCGCCTGACGCGGGTCCTCACCGGTGAAGGAGTCCTTGGTGACCGTGAACTTCCTGGCGATGTTGAACAGCGCCACCTTCTGGTTCGCGGCCGGGTCGAGGTCGAGGCGCACGTAGCCGATGGCGTTGCCGGGCAGCACGTCGTGCGGCTGCGCGCCGCCGCCGCTGAGCAGGTTGACCGCGAAGAAGCCGCCGCCGCCCACGAGGGCCACGACCAGCGCGGCGATCGCCGCGAGCAGCCAGCCCTTACCGCCGCCCTTGCGCGCGGGGGGTCCGGCGGGCGGCCCGGCGGTCAGGAAGTCGGGACCCTGCTGCCAGTTCCCGCCCTGCTGCGCGTACGCCTGCCGGCCGTAGTTCTGCTGCTGTTGCTGCTGGTAGCCGGGCTGCTGCTGGCCGTACGGCTGACCTGACGGCTGGCCGTAACCCTGCTGGCCCTGCGGCTGGCCGTAGCCCTGCTGACCGGCCTGCTGGCCGTAGTTCTGCTGGCCGTACGGCTGCTGCTGGGGCTGCTGGCCGTAGCCCTGCTGGGGGTTCTGCTGCTGGTAGGGCTGGCCCTGCTGCGGGTAGGGCTGCCCCTGCTGGTAGCCGCCGGAGGGCTGTGGGTATCCGGGCTGGCTGTTCTGCGGATAGGCCTGTGTGTGCGGCTGGTCGTTGTGCTGTGAGCCCTCGTTCCATCGGTAGGCGATCGTCCTGTCGGGGTTCTGACCCGGCGTGGGCGACTGGTCGGGGGGATTGTTGGCAGGCATGATCACTCACAAGGTGGGCTTAGCGGATAGGGAGAAGTTAGTGCACATTGCTAGCAACCCGCTTGCATTGAACTAACTATGTGATTGGTGCATCTAAGCGGGATCAGCCCCTGTTCAGCAGTGTTTTATGGGCCATCGTCGGCTTTGTCGACCTATTCCCGCAGGTCGCTGCCGTTTCTTCCGTACCTCCTCTTCCCGCTTCTTTCCGCGGGCTCCGCCGTCCCGTCCGGCGTCGGTTTCGGGGGCTCGGGGCCGTTCCGGTTCCGGCTGACGGGTTATGCGAGGCCAGCTCGGCTTTTTGGGATGGGGTGCAGGAGGCCGGTCCGGCCCCGGCGGGCGAGTCATCCAGGGGTGGGGGAGGCGAAGACCGTACGGAATGGGTAAAGTGGCCTCTCTAGAACAAGGTTCGGGAGCGTGGATGACGAAGTTCGACGAGGCGACAGCGGCCATCAGGGTGGACGAGACCACCTACGACGTGTGCCTCGACACCGGATACTCGATCGGCGGCCCCATCAACGGCGGCTACCTGATGGCCGTGCTGCTGCGCGCGGTCGTGGACGCCTCCCCTCACGCGCACCCGGTGACCACGGGCGTCCAGTTCCTGCGCGCGGCGAGGCCCGGTCCCGCGCAGGTGCGCCTGGAGCAGGTCAAGACCGGCCGCACCGCCACGATGACCCGGGCGACCCTGGTCCAGGACGGCAGATCCTTCATCGAGGGGCTCGTCACGACCGCGACCCTCGGTGACGCCGCCCCCGACTGGACGGACGAGCCCTCGGTGGCGATGCCGCCGATCGAGGAGTGCGTCTCGCTGCCCGCCCCCAAGGCCGAGTCGAACATGACGCTCAACGCCCAGATGGAGCTGGTCTTCGACCCTCCCACCATCGGCTGGCTCGACGGCAGGCCCACCGGCAGGCCCGAGGCCCGCGCCTACTTCCGGCTCGCCGAGCCGCAGGACCCCGACCCGTACGTGCTCGCGCTGGCCGTGGACGCCCTCCCGCCGGTGGTCTTCTCCGCGGGGGAGCGCGGCTGGGCGCCCACGGTCGACCTCACCTGGCACCTGCGCGCCCTGCCCGCCCCCGGCTGGCTCACCCTCATCGGCGGCGGCCGTCTGATCAGCGACGGCTGGTTCGACGAGGACGTCGAGGTCTGGGACTCCACCGGCCGCCTGGTCGCACAGTCCCGCCAGCTGGCCCGCGTCGGGCGGGGCTGACGTCCGAGGCCGCCGGTCCCCGGCTTCGTACGATCAGAGATGTCACGAAAAATACATGGCTGAGCTGGTATTCGGCGTTGTGAGGATTCTTACCGTGATCGGTCGTCGCAGGTCGCCTAGCCTTGGGAACTGTGTCGCGAGCGAGTATTGGAATCTTTGACAGTGGTGTCGGCGGTCTCACGGTGGCCCGCGCGATCATCGACCAGCTGCCCAACGAGTCGATCTTCTACGTGGCCGACACGGCGAGGCAGCCGTACGGCCCCAAGAGCATCGCGCAGGTCCGAGCCTACGCGCTGGAGGTGATGGACCACCTCGTCGAGCACGACGTCAAGATGCTGGTGATCGCGTGCAACAGCGCGAGCGCGGCCGTGCTCCGCGACGCCCGGGAGCGCTACGACGTCCCGGTCGTCGAGGTGATCCAGCCCGCGACGCGCCGTGCCGTGCGGGCCACCCGCAACGGCAGGGTCGGGGTGATCGGGACCAGGGCCACGATCACGTCGATGGCGTACCAGGACGCGTTCGCCGCCGCTCCCGACGTCCGGCTGACCGGGGTGGCGGCGCCGCGCCTGGTGGAGTTCGTCGAGCGGGGGGAGACGATGAGCGACGAGCTCATCGACGTCATCCGCGGATACCTGGAGCCGGTGCTCGCCGACCGGTGCGACACGCTGATCCTGGGGTGCACGCACTACCCGCTCCTCACCGGGCCGATCTCCTACGTGGTGGGGGACGGCGTCACGCTGGTGTCCAGCGCCGACGAGACGGCCAAGGACGTCTACCGCGTCCTGCACGACCGGGGCCTGGCCGCCGTAGGGGGCGCGCCCGGGCACCGTTTCCGCGCCACCGGCGACGCGGGCCTCTTCGCCGACCTCGGACGACGGTTCCTCGGGCCGGAGATCCAGGCGGTCGAGGTGGCGGTAGTAGGGGATGTCCCGAACAACGGGCATCGCGTGTGACGGTGCTCGGGCGCTCTGTAGGGGGGCGCCGGAGATCGGCGGACGAAGGGGGACGGACACCGGCCACCGGCGCCCGCGCCGGGACACGCGGCGCCGCACAGTAACCGTAGGAGGCCGCCGTGAAATTGACGATCATCGGATGCTCGGGGAGTTTCCCCGGGCCTGACAGCCCTTCCTCCTGCTACCTGCTGGAGGCGGAGGGGTTCCGCATGCTGCTCGACTTCGGGAACGGCGCGCTCGGCGCCCTCCAGAAGTACATAGGCCTGTACGACGTGGACGCGATCTGCCTGTCGCACCTGCACGCCGACCACTGCCTCGACATGTGCCCGTACCACGTGGTCCGCACCTACTCCCCGCAGGGCCCGCTGCCCCGGGTGCCGGTGTACGCGCCCGCCGACGCGCGTCGGAGGCTGAACTCCGCCTACGCGATGCCGGACGAGCCGCCGCTCGACACGGCCTTTGACTTCGTGGGGCTGACGCCGGGGACGTTCGGGATCGGCCCGTTCGAGGTGACGGCCGCGCTGGTGAACCACCCCGTGGAGACCTACGGGTTCAGGGTCTCGCACGGCGGGCGCTCGGTGGCCTACTCCGGCGACACCGGTGAGAGCGCCGAGCTGGTCAAGCTCGCCTCGGGGGCCGACGTGCTCCTGTGCGAGGCGTCATACCTCGACAAGCCGGGCCTGCCCACCGACCTGCACCTGAACGGCCGCCAGGCGGCCGAGCACGCGGCCAGGGCCGGGGTGGACACCCTGGTCCTCACCCATCTGGTGCCCTGGAACGACCGCGACCGCGTCCTGGAGGACGCCTCCCGGGGCGGGTTCGGCGGGCGCATGGAACTCGCGCGGAGCGGGGTCCGGTATGACCTAGGGTGAGGTCCATGGCTCGTGCAGATGGACGTTCTCCCGATCAACTCCGCCCCGTCACCATCACCCGTGACTGGCTCGCGCACGCCGAGGGCTCGGTGCTCGTCGAGTTCGGCGGCACCAAGGTGCTCTGTGCCGCCTCCGTGCAGGACAGCGTGCCGCGCTGGCGCCGGGGCAGCGGCCAGGGCTGGATCACGGCCGAGTACGCCATGCTGCCGCGCGCCACGAACACCCGCAACGACCGCGAGTCGGTCCGCGGCAAGATCGGCGGCCGTACGCACGAGATCTCCCGCCTGATCGGCCGCTCCCTGCGCGCCTGCGTCGACTACAAGACGCTGGGCGAGAACTCGATCGTCATCGACTGCGACGTGCTCCAGGCCGACGGCGGCACCCGCACCGCCGCCATCACCGGGGCGTACGTGGCACTGGTCGACGCGGTCGCCTGGATGCGCAAGCGCAAGATGTGCGGCGGGGACCCGCTGGTCGACTCGGTCGCGGCCGTCTCCGTCGGCGTCGTCGGCTCCACGGCGCTGCTCGACCTCTGCTACACCGAGGACGTCGCCGCCGAGACGGACATGAACGTGGTGATGACCGGCTCCGGCGAGTTCGTCGAGGTCCAGGGCACCGCCGAGGGCAAGCCGTTCGACCGCGCCGCCCTCGACGAGCTGCTCGACCTGGGCGCGGCCGGATGCGCCGAGCTCACCCGCCTCCAGCGGGAGGCCCTGGCATGAGCTTCCGTGCGAGCAGTTCTGGACTGAGGGGGCCGGCATGAGCGAGTCCGGTGCGACCGAGAACGAGACCGGGACCGGCGCGGCCGGATCCGGTGCGCCCGGGGCCCGGGTGGTCCTCGCCACCCGGAACGCAGGGAAGATCGCCGAGCTGCGCCGGATCCTGGCCGACGCCTCGATCCCGGTGGAGATCGTCGGGCTCGAGGAGTTCCCCGAGATCGGCGACGTCGCCGAGACCGGCCTGACCTTCGCGGAGAACGCCCTGCTCAAGGCGCACGCGGTCGCCCAGCAGTCAGGGCTGCCCGCGATCGCCGACGACTCCGGCCTCTGCGTCGACGCCCTGAACGGCATGCCCGGCATCTTCTCCGCCCGCTGGTCGGGACGGCACGGCGACGACCCGGCCAACCTCGCCCTGCTGCTCGCGCAGGTCTCCGACGTGCCCGAGGGGCACCGGGGCGCGCACTTCGCGTGCGCGGCGGCGCTCGCCCTCCCGTCGGGGGAGGAGCGGGTGACCGAGGGCGCGCTACACGGCGTGATCATCGCCGCCCCGCGCGGCACCGGCGGTTTCGGCTACGACCCGATCCTCGTCCCCAAGGGCGAGACCCGGACCACCGCCGAGCTGTCCGCAGCGGAGAAGGACGCCATCAGCCACCGGGGCCGCGCCTTCCGCGCACTCGCCCCGATCATCGCCGAAGTGGTCGCCTGACCCCACCGGCTCGCCACGCGGCCGGGGCTGTAATCGGGGCGTAAGAACCTGCGGCCCCGGAGGGGCGTAGCGTCGAGGTCATGCAGAGCAACAGGCGCATGCCCCTGTGGGCTTCGGCGCTGATCGGCCTGGTGTCCGGCGCGGTGGCGGTGGCGGTGTCGCTGCTCGTCGCGGGCCTGGTGAAACCCGCCGCCTTCCCGGTCGTCGCGGTCGGCAACACCGTTGTCGACCTCACCCCGGCCCCGCTCAAGGAGTGGGCGATCCGCACCTTCGGCGAGAGCGACAAGACCGTGCTGCTCGCCGGGATCTTCCTGATCCTGGCCGCGATCGCCGCCGCGCTGGGAAGGGCCGCCGTCCGCGACCTCCGGTACGGACTGGCCGGGCTGGCCGCGTTCGGGCTCATCGGCGTCCTCGCCGTGCTGACCCGTCCCGGCTCCGGGCTCATGGACGTCGTCCCGACGCTGGCCGGGGTCGGCGCCGCCATGCTCGCCCTGCGCTGGCTCATCCGCCGATCTCTCACATCGGCCGATGCCCCGGCCGTCTCGTACGGAAGCACGTCCGGTGCCGTGGGCGCGGCGGGGGCCGTGCACGACACCGGGACGACGCCGCTGCCGGGACTACCGGGATCCGGGGAGCGCCATGATCCCTCGACGCCGCCCGTCATGCGGGCCGGGAACGACCTGCGCGCCTTCGACCGCCGGGGCCTGCTGACCGGCGCGGTCGGCGGCCTGGCCCTTGCCGGGGTGGCGGGACTGGCCGGGCGCGCGCTCTCGGGGCGGGCCGAGGTGAGCGCGGCGCGCGGCGGCGTCACGCTGCCCCGGCCGGTGAAACCCCTCCCCGCGCTGCCCGCCGGGGTCGACTTCAGGATCAAGGGCCTGTCGCCGTTCGTCACCCCCGACAACGACTTCTACCGGGTCGACACCGCCCTGGTGGTCCCCCAGGTCGACCCGCGCGACTGGACCCTCACCATCCACGGCCTGGTCGACAGGCCCGTGGAGCTCACCTTCGCCGACCTGATGAAACGCGCCGTGGTCGAGGCCGACGTCACGCTCTGCTGCGTCTCCAACGAGGTCGGCGGCCCCTACATCGGCAACGCCCGCTGGCTGGGCGTCAGCCTGGCCGGGGTGCTGCGCGACGCGGGGGTCCAGAAGGACGCGGACATGCTGCTCAGCACCTCCGCCGACGGCTGGACCGCCGGGACCCCGGTCGACGTCGTCATGGACGGCCGCGACGCCCTGCTCGCCTTCGGCATGAACGGCCGGCCGCTCCCCGTCGACCACGGCTTCCCGGTCCGCCAGGTCGTCCCCGGGCTCTACGGCTACGTGTCGGCCACCAAGTGGGTCACCGACATCAAGGTCACCCGCTTCGACCGGGACGAGGGCTACTGGACCCCGAGGGGCTGGTCCGCCAAGGGGCCGATCAAGACCGAGTCGCGCATCGACCTGCCCAGGGACGGCTCGACCGTCCCGGCGGGCAAGACCGTCGTCGCGGGCGTCGCCTGGGCCCAGCACAAGGGCATCGACGCGGTCGAGGTCCGCGTCGACCAGGGCCAGTGGCGCCGGACCCGCCTCGCCGAGGCCCCCACCGCCGACACCTGGCGCCAGTGGGTCCTCGACGACTGGGACGCCACCCCCGGCAGCCACACCATCGAGGTCCGCGCCACCGACGCCACCGGCTACACCCAGACCGGCGACCGAGCCCCCATCACCCCGAACGGCGCCACCGGCTGGCACACCATCACCGTCGAGGTCGCCTGACCGGCCGACGACTCCGTTGGCGGGTGGATTCATGTCCTCCGCGTTCGCGGGGTGGACATGGGGCTGCGGCGGGACATCACGTGGGAGACGGGATCATCCCCGCCTGCGCGGGAGTGATCAGTAGGATCCGTTCGTGTGAACGGTCCCTCGCTTGCTCTCCGCCAGCGTTCGCTCGGTGACGCCTCGGCCGAGTTTCCGCTGTTCCCGCCGTTGACCCGGGGGTGTCCCCTGACGAGTACGAGCGAGATCGCCTACCCGCTGGAGGTCACCTACGACTACGCGCGGGTGGACGCGAGCCTGTTCGGCCAGGAGCCGGGGCCGGACATCGCGCGGTGGTCGCCGTTGCTGCCGCCGCTGGACGCGCCCACGCTCGGGGAGGGCGGGACGCCGCTGCTGAAGGTCGGCGACGTCTACGTCAAGGACGAGTCGCGCAACCCCACCTGGTCGCACAAGGACCGGCTCAACCGCGTCACCGTCAGCGCCGCCGTCGCCTGCGGGGCGCCCGGCGTGGTCGTGGCGTCGTCCGGCAACCACGGGGCCTCGGCCGCCGCGTACGCCGCCCGTGCCGGGCTGCGTGCCATCGTGCTGACCTCGGCCGACTCGCCGCCGGCCGTGCAGGCGTTCACCCGGGCGTACGGCGCCACGGTCGTGTCCGTGCCGGTCGAGAGGCGCTGGCCGCTGCTGCGGGAGGTCGTGGACCGGCTCGGCTACCACCCGGTCAGCAACCAGACCGTGACGCACACCGGCCACCCGTTCGGGCCCGAGGGCTACAAGACGATCGCGTACGAGCTGTTCTCGCAGCTCGGCGAGGTGCCTGCGGCGGTGTTCGCGCCCACGGGCTACGCCGAGCTGCTGTACGGGGTGTGGAAGGGCTTCGTGGAGCTGCGGCTGCTCGGGGTGGCCGGACGGACGCCGCGGATGTTCTCCTGCGAGCCGGCGGCGGGCGGGCCCCACGCGCGGGCGCTGGCCACCGGGGCGCCCGCCGCGATCGTCGAACCGGGGCACAGTGACGCGTACTCCATCGCCGGGCCGGTCGGCGGGCACCGGGGCGTGGTGGCCGTGCGCGACAGCGGCGGCGAGGCGGTGCTGGTGACCGACGAGGAGCTGCGGGCGGCGCAGCACGACCTCGCCCACGAGGGGCTGTGGCAGGAGCTGGCGGGGGTCGCGGGGCTGGCGGCGTACCGGAAGCTGCGGCGCGACTTCGACGGGCCGGTGGTCTGCGTCGCGACCTCCAGCGGGTTCAAGGACATCGGGGTCGGCTCGCGGAGCTATCCGGTCGTGGAGCACCCGACGCTGGACGACCTCTTGTCCTGAGCAGGCGCGGTCACGCTTCTCCGCCGCCCCATCCCAGGGCGGTCGCCGGGCTTGTAAATGGTCAACTCCTCCGTGTCGCGGAGAGGGCCGCCCTACTATCTGGCTCCCAGGGGATGGTGACGGGGGAGCCGTGGACGAGTGGAGTTTGGCCTCGGGGGTCTACAACCCCGTGGTGACGGTGGACGGGCAGCGCTGGCGGGACTTCGAGCTGGAGGTCCAGGTGCCGGTCGTGGCCCCCGCGCCGCGCGAGCGGGAGCGGGAACGGATGCGCTGGGGTCCGGCGCGGCTGGACCAGTGCCGGCCGTACGGGGTGGCGGGCGGGCTGGCCAGGCCCGATCCGCAGACCGAGGAGGACATGCTGCGGGCCGTACCCCTCACCGAGCAGGGCACCCCGCGCCGCTTCCCCGACCCGCGCGGCATGTGGATCAGGCTGATCAACGGGACCGGCCCGGCCGACGACCCGTTCCGGGCGACCAACGCGATCGACTGCGCCCTGTCGGTCCTCTCCACCTGGTACGGCTCTCCGGCGGTGGCCGCGCCGCGCAGGCCCGAGTACGACCGGGTGGGCAAGCCGCTGCTCAGCGGGGAGGCCGGGGGAGTGGCCAGGGCGGAGCGGTGGCTGGGACAGCGTTTCCAGTATGTGGGGCAGGGCCGCCACTCCTACCTCCCGATCGCGCAGGCGCTGCTGGCCGGGGGGCACGGCTCCTCCTCGGTCATCGTCAACCGCTGGCCGGCCGGGGGCAGCCACGCCTGGAACGCGGTGAACTTCGACGGCGAGGTGATCTGGATCGACGCGCAGCGGGGCCACATGGCGGTGGAGCCGCCGTACGAGTCGGTGACCGGGGTGTTCTGCGTCGTGATCGACAGGGAGGGACGACGGCTGTGATGCCTTTCCCGGTGCCTTTCCCGGTGCCTTCCCCGGTGTTTTCCCCGGTGTCTTTCGCGCCCCTTTCCGCGATCCCCGCCCCGGTCTCTTCCCCGTCGCTTCACCCGATGGCTTCCTCTGTACCTTCCTCCGTACCTTCCCTGGCGGCTTCGCACGTCTGCGGCCTTTTCCACGAGACGAGGAGGACAGCGTGAACCCGGAGCAGGCGAGGGCGGTGGCGGAGGAGTACTTCAACGGGGTCCGCGGCCCCGGCTCCGCCGTCGAGATCAGGATCTACGCCTTCAACGAGGGCTACGTCGCCTGGTCGAACGAGCCCGAGTCCGACGATCCCAGCGTGCTGCCCGACACCGTCGGCTCCGGGTGCGTGGTGATCGACAGGGCGACCGGCGAGATCGTCATCCGGCCGCTGCTCAACCCCGAGACCGTGGCCGAGCAGTGGCCGGGACGCCGCCCCCGATAGCGAGACGTCCCGGCCACGGGGCCCGGCCCGCGTGCGGCCGGGCCGGGCCCCAACCGGTCAGCCGCTCGCGAGGGCGCCCACGACCGAGGCGCGGGCCGCGCGCCGGGCGGGGAGGACGGCGGCGAGCACCCCGGCCAGGCCGGACAGGGCCACGAACGACAGGATCTGCGGCACCGGCAGCTGGAAGACGACGTTGTCGGTCATCGTCTGCGCGGCGGCCCAGCCGAACGCGACGCCCAGTACCACGCCGACCAGCGCGCCGATGAGGCCCAGGACCAGCGCCTCGACCGAGAGCATCCGCCGCAGCTGGGGCCGGGTCAGGCCGAGCGCCCGCAGCAGCGCGGACTCGCGGGTGCGCTCGTGGACCGACAGGGAGAGGGTGTTCGCGATGCCCAGCAGGGAGATGAGCACCGCCAGGCCGAGCAGCCCCGTGATGATCATCAGTACCATGTCGAGCGCCTCGTCGAACTCGCCCCGCATCGCCGTCGAGCTGGCGACCTTCGCCGTCGGGTACGGCTCCGTCGCCGCCTCGACCGCCGCGAGCGCCAGGTCCGGGTTCACACCGTCCCGGTGCTTGATCATCACTCTGGTGTCGCCGACCTCGCCGCCGAAGTAGCGGTCGAACTCCCGCTCGGGCACCGTCAGGGCGGCGAGGCTCGCGTCGACGTCGGAGATGCCCACGACCGTCAGGCCGACCTCGCCCGCCTTCGCCGTCCGTACGGTGACCCGGTCGCCGACCCCGAGCCCGAGCCGTTCGGCGACGCGTTCGGCGACGAGCGCGGTGCCCGGCACGAGCCGGTCGAGCGAGCCCGCGTCGAGCGGCGGTTTGAAGCCCGGGGCCGGGGTGAAGGTTCCCACGTCGTACCGCGCGGTCCCGGTCGCGAGCCTGGCGGTGGTCTCGCGGAAGGCGATGACCGAGGCCAGCTCGGGCCTGGTCCGCAGGCCCTCGGCGATCGCGCGGGGCAGGCCCGAGTCGCGCTCCTGGGTCTGCACCATGTAGTCGAAGGGGAACTGCTCGTCGAGCTGCTGGGTGTACGTCACCCGCACGGTGCCGGTGACGACGGAGATGACCGTCATCAGCGTCACGCCCACGGTGAGCGCCACGGTGGTGGTCGCCGACCGCTTCGGGTTGCGCCGGGAGTTGTCCACGGCCAGCCTGCCCGGCACGCCGAACAGCTTGGCGGGCACCCACCCCGCGAAGGCGGACAGCGGCCTGACGATCACCGGCCCGAGGACCAGCACCGCGAGGAAGACGAACGAGCACCCGGCCATGACCACCACGAGGGCGGTCTCGCCGGGCTTCATGGACAGCCCGGCCACCGTGACGCCCGCGCCCGCGACGAGGAACAACCCGGCGAAGATCATCCGTACCAGGCCGGTCCTGAAGGTCTGCTCCTCGGCCTGCGAGCGCAGCGCCGCGATCGGCGCCACCCGCGTCGCCGCCCGCGCGGGCAGCAGCGCCGCGACGACCGTGACCGTGAGGCCGATGACCAGGCCCAGGACGGCGGTGCGCGGCGTCAGGGTGGTCGCGGCGGCCGAGGGCAGCGGCGCGTCGAACGCCGCCAGCACGGCGAGCGCCCCCGCGCCCAGGCCGTAGCCGAACAGCAGGCCGAGCACCGACGACAGCAGGCCCACCACGGCCGACTCCAGCACGATCGACCCGAAGACCTGCCCGCGCGTCGCCCCGACGCACCGCAGCAGCGCCATCTCGCGGGTCCGCTGGGCCACCAGGATGTTGAAGGTGTTGTAGATGACCAGCGCGGCCACGAACATCGCCACCACGCCGAACAGCAGCAGGCCCAGCATCAGGAAGTCGCTGTTGGCGCCGTTGGACCTGGCCAGGTCGGCCGCGTACCGCTCACCGGTCCTGACCTCGTGACCCGCGCCGACCGCCGCGGCGACCGAGCCGCGCAGCGCCTCCTGGGTGACGCCCTCGGCGGCGGCGACGTCGATCTCCCGGTAGCCCCGCTGCCCGGTCATCTTCTTGGCCGTCTCCGTGGTGTAGCCGACCGCGCCGAAGTAGCCGAGCTCCTGGTCCAGGCCGATGTCGAACAGGCCCACCAGCGTGAACTCGTGCCGGACGTTCTTCGCGTCGAGCACCGCGATGACGTCGCCGAGCCTGAAACCCCTGGTCCTGGCGGTGCTCTCGTCGAGCACGGCCTGCGTCGCGCCCCTCGGGGCCGCGCCGCTCACGATCGAGGTGCGGTTCAGGTCGCCCTCGGGCAGGGAGATGCCCGCGGTGGGGAAGTCACCGGCGGCCTTGCCGTCCTTGCCGAGCAGGGCGGACGTGCCCCGCACCAGCCCCTGGGCGTCGGCCACGCCCTCCACGGCGCGGATCCTCTCCAGGGTCTCCTCGGAGGCCGCCGGAGCCTCGTTCCCCTCGGGCCGGGGGAGCACGGCGACGTCGATCCTGTCGGCCGCCGCCGAGAACTTCTCGGTGAAGCCCGCGTCGACGGTGTCGGTCATCACGAACGTCCCCGCGATGAAGCCCACTCCCAGCGCGATCGCCAGCGACGTCAGCACCAGCCGCAGCCGGTGCGCCCGCAACCCGGCCAGCGTCGTCCTCAGCACCTCACGCCTCCAGCTTCATCAGCGTGTCCAGCACCGACTGCGGCGTCGGCCCGGTCAGCTCGCTGACCAGCAGGCCGTCACGGAGGAAGACCACGCGGTCGGCGTACGAGGCCGCCACC
This sequence comes from Streptosporangium sp. NPDC002524, assembly GCF_040295985.1. Classification (NCBI taxonomy): domain Bacteria; kingdom Bacillati; phylum Actinomycetota; class Actinomycetes; order Streptosporangiales; family Streptosporangiaceae; genus Streptosporangium; species Streptosporangium sp. NPDC002524. The sequence continues at coordinate 99,481 of NZ_JBEOWK010000020.1, forward strand.
GGGTCGTGGGTGACCATCACGATCGTCTGGTCGAGCTCGCGTACCGACGTCCGCAGGAAGGAGAGCACCTCGGCGCCGCTGCGCGAGTCGAGGTTGCCGGTGGGCTCGTCGGCGAAGATGACCTGCGGCCCGCTGATCAGGGCGCGGGCGACCGCGACGCGCTGCTGCTGGCCGCCCGACAGCTCCGAGGGCCGGTGACCCAGCCGGTCGCGCAGGCCCACGGTCTCCACGACCAGGTCGAACAGCGCGGGGTCGGCGAGCCGCCCGGAGATCTCCAGCGGGAGCCGGATGTTCTGCTCGGCCGTCAGCGTCGGCAGCAGGTTGAACGCCTGGAAGACGAAGCCGATCCGCTCGCGGCGGAGCATGGTGAGCTGTTTGTCGTTGAGCCCGGTCAGCTCCACGTCCCCGACGCGCACCTGCCCGCCGCTCACCGTGTCCAGCCCGGCCAGGCAGTGCATCAGCGTGGACTTCCCCGACCCCGAGGGACCCATGATCGCGGTGAAGGCGCCCGTCGCGAAGGAGACGTCCACCCCTCGCAGCGCGTGCACGGCGGTGTCCCCCCGGCCGTACACCTTGGTGAGACCTGTGGCCGTCACGGCCGTCACGGCCGGCACCGCGCTTCCCCGCGCGTCCCACGCGCCGACCTCTCCGGTGATGGTCACGGCAGCTCTCCTTCGACAACGTACGGCGTTATGAACGGACCAAACGTTATTGACGGGGAAAGGGGGATCCATCAGGCATTGAGCCTGACTTGCGGTGCCGCGGAGGGGGCCCGGAGAAGGACGGGCGCGACCTCCGTCGTAGCGCGGCCTCGGCCGTTCGGCCGAGGCACCGAGCGCGGCCGAGTCGACCGGGAGCGGCCGGGGCGGTCGGAGACGGTCGGGAGCGGCCGAGGCGGTCGGAGGCGGTCGGGGGAAACCGAGGCGGTCGGGAGCGGTCAGGGTGTTTGGGGGGGCCGAGGTGTTCAGGGGCGTTCGGGGAGGCCTGGGCGTGCGCCTCCGGTCGGGGGAGGCCGGGGCGTTCGCCTCCGGTTGGGGCTTCGCCTCCGGCGGGTCGCCTCTCGGCGCTCGCCCTCGCCCGGCGCTACTTCCGCGGGTACTTGATTTTGAGGCTGCCCATGCCGACCCTGCCGGTGACGCGCAGCACCGGCGCGTCCGGACGGCCCGGCTCGGTGGCCTTGTTGCTGATCGTGCCCATGCTCGTCGTGAGCGAGTCGACCCACACCGTCCACCCGCGCGGCACGATCACCACGATGTTGCCCATCCCGCAGGTCGCCTCCAGCAGCACCTCGCGGTGCGAGCACACCGCCCCGGTGAAGTCGATCTTCACGTTGCCCGAGGTGCAACTCGCCACGATGCGCGCGGGCACCACCCAGTAGTCCTTCTGCTGCACCTGCCCGTGCTTCGTCCGCAGCTCCAGGACCCCGCCCCCGCCCCCGCTCCCGCCCGGCATGGCGAGCGACGAGTTCGGCGGCAGGTCGGCGGTGAGAACCCTCAGGTCGTCGTACGTCCTGGCGGCCTGCGTCCGCTCGATCCGCTCCTCCAGCTCCTCCAGGGTGATCCGCCCCTCTCCGGCGGCCACGCGCAGCTGCTCGATAACCACGTCCCGGTCGGCGTGCGACGCGCGGAGCTGACCGTCAGGGTGCGTCATAAGATCATGCTAGTCGGCGGAATGCGGAGTTACGATCCCTGATTCATACGCGTACACCACGACCTGCGCCCGATCCCTGAGGCTCAGCTTGGCCAGTATCCGGCCCAGGTGCGTCTTGACCGTCGCCTCCGCCAGCTCCAGCCGACCGGCGATCTCCATGTTCGACAACCCCCTCGCCACCAGCACCAGCACCTCCCGCTCCCGCGCGGTCAACCCGGTCAGCACCGCCGGCTCGGCCACCCCCGCCGAGGGGAGGTGCACCGCGAAACGCTCCAGCAACCGCCGCGTCGTGCTTGGCGCCACCACCGCGTCCCCGCTGTGCACCGACTGGATCGCGCTCACCAGATCGGCGGGCGGCACATCCTTCAGCAGGAACCCCGACGCACCCGCCTTCAACGCCGCGAACGCGTACTCGTCCAGATCGAACGTGGTCAGGATCAGCACCCGGGGCCCACCGGCCGCCGAACGGATCAGCCGCGTCGCCTCCACCCCGTCCATGACCGGCATCCGCACGTCCATCAGCACCACGTCGACGGCGACCGTCCGCACCGCCTCCACCGCGGCCGCCCCGTTGCCCGCCTCCGCGACGACCTCGATCCCGGGCTGGGCGCCGAGGACCATCCGGAAACCGGTGCGCAGCAACTCCTGGTCGTCGACCAGCATCACCCGGATCACCTGGTCACCCACCGCGCACTCCGTCGATCACCTGGTCATCCAGCGCGTGCCCCGTCAAGCCGCCCGCCCCGCCCCGGCGTCGCCGATCGGCAGCCGCGCCACCACCTGGAACCCGCCACCCGGAACGGGCCGCGCCTCCACGCTCCCGCCGAACAACGCCACCCGCTCCCGCATGCCGACCAGGCCGTGCCCGCCCGCCCGCTCCGGCGTCGCGGCACCGCGACCGTCGTCGGTCACCCGCAAGAGCAGCTCCCGCACGCCGTACTCCATCTCGACCGTGGCCCTGCTGTCCGGGCCGCCGTGCTTGAGGGTGTTGGTGAGGGCCTCCTGCACGATCCGGTAGACCGTCAGCTGCTCCCCCTCGGGAAGCTCCCGGGGAAGGCCGGACACCCGCAGCTCCACCGGCAACCCCGACTCGCGCACCTGCGCCACCAGGCCGTCCAGCTGCGACAGGCTCGGCTGCGGAGCGTACTCCTCCTGGACGCCGTCGGCCCGCAACACGCCCACCATCCGCCGCATCTCCGCCAGCGCCCTGCGGCCCGTCGCCGAGACCGCCTGCATCGCCCTGCGCGCCTGCTCGGGATCGCTGTCGATCGCGTACCCCGCCCCGTCGGCCTGAACGATGATCACACTCACGTTGTGCGCGACCACGTCGTGCAGCTCACGGGCGATCCGGGCCCGCTCCGCCGCAGCCGCCAGCCTGGCCTGCTGGTCACGCTCCCGCTCCGCCCGCTCGGCCCGCTCCTCCAGGCTCTCCAGGTAACGGCGGCGGGTGTTCGCGTAGATCCCCGCCATCCAGATCGCGATCGCGAACGCCGAGGCCGTGGCGAAGGCACTCGGATCGAGCCCCTGAGGCACCCGCCCGAACACCAGGAACAACCCCAGCTCCACCACCAGACCCGCCCCCACCGCCCAGCGCAACGGGCGCCGCGACGCCACGCCGTACATGGCGACCAGCACGGAGACGTTGAAGAACAGGGCCTGCACCCCGAGGAGCCACTGGACGAAAGAGGTCAGCGAGATGATCGCGAAGACCGCGACGGGACGCTCGCGCAACCAGAACAAAGGCACGAACAGCAGTAACGTCAGCCCCGCGAACCCCCACAGCCCGAGCCTCTCCGCCCCCCAGGCCACCACGTCGATCACCCCGACGGTCCAGACGTTGAGCAGCGAGACCAGCAGGAACGGAGTCAGCCACAGGGCGTCCGTGATCCTGGGATGGCGCCCGCTCCAGGCGCGTAGTCTGCCGAACACACCACTACGATACGGACGCCCGGATCAGCGACCTTCCCCCTCAAGGTGGAACCCGGTGTACGACTCAGGTCGCACACCGGGCCGGACATTCGGTACGGCTTACACGGCCTTTACGGTCCCTGGGGCACCATGGTTTTCGGGAGCGCCCTCTGGGGTGAGTAAAGGGAGACAGTTTGTGGTGATCAATCACAACGACGCCGGGTCGCGCGGCCACGAGAACGGCCGCGCGACCTGACGTTTTCCCCTCGCCGTCCCGGATAGCAGCCGCTCCGAGCGGCCGTACCGGGTAGTGGCCCCCGCCCCCGCCCTGCCGGTCCGCGGTATCGCCGTCGAGGCCACGTCGTCCGGTACACCGAAGACGAAGGTGGCTGTCACCGGCGGGCAACGTGGCACCACCCGCCGCGCGTGACGCGTCTTTCCGCCGACGTCAGGTGATGTGCCTCAGCAGGGCGGCGGCCGCCGGCGACGGCACCCGGCGAGGCCGTACGACCATGATCTTCCAGCTCGGCCCGTGCTGGGCGAAGCGGCGCATGAGCAGGTCCGGGAACCGGGCGGCGATCGACTCGGGCATGATGCAGACCCCCAGACCGTGACGGACGAGTTCGGCCGCCGCGAGGATGTCGTTCACCTCGAACGCGGTGCTGCGCTCGACGAGGGCCGTGCGGAAGGCGCGGTCGACCGAGTGACGGATCGCCCAGCCGGGCGGGAAGTCCACCAGGGGCAGGCGGGCCACCTCGGCGAGCGTCACCGGATCGTCGCCGATGAGTGCGGACCCGGTCAAGGTCAGCAGCCCCATCTCCTCGCATGACAGCAACCTGGTCACCAGCCCCCGCTGCTGCTGGCGATCCAGTGCCACCACGGCGAGGTCCACGGCGCCCTCGCGCAACGACTGCCGGATATCGGCCACCGACGTCTGCCGGAGCCGGACCACCACGCCCGGGTGCTCCTTCCTCAGGCCGGCCAGCGCTTCGTGAAGATCGGCCCAGACACCCTGCATCGTGCCGACCGTGACCCACCCCCGCACGGCGCCGACCGTCGCCCGCGCCTGGTCCGCGGCCCGCAGCGCCGCGCGTGCGGCCGGTACGAACGCCTCGCCGGCCGGTGTCAGGGTCACCCGGTGGGTGGTGCGGTCGAACAGCGAGGTCCCCAGCTCACGTTCCAGCGCACGCACCGTGCCGGACACCGCGGACTGGACCACGTGCAGACGCCGCGCCGCCATGGTGAATCCACCTTCCTCGGCGACCGCCACGACGACTTCCATCTGCCGTAGATCCACATTCGCCCCCGGCGACTCCATCTCGATCCGAGATGACAGTCTTCACTAAGTATCGCATTCACTGCGGAACGTGAAGTTCCCCTTCAATGTTGAAAGGTTAAAAGGGCAGAAAAGGCACAAAAGGGCTGGATGCTCGAACCCGCTGGAAGCGGCGCTCCGGCCCGACATCCCTCTCGGGAGATGATGACCATGCCGGGTTCACACCTGGGAAAGTCGGCGGCCACGACACACGGCGCGGCCGGAGCGCTCTCCCGCCGGCACTCGACGTTCCGCCACGACCGGGGCCCCCGGGGGTCGCCGCGCTCGCCGTGGGCACGGCCTTCCCCGCCGCGCCCACATCTCCTCACCCGTGCCACCAAACGCCGGGACGGGTACGGCGGCATCGGAGCCGCCGCCACCGGCCCGGTCCGTCTCGGTGCCGGAGACCTCTACCGCGCTCAGATCGCGACCGGCGACGGCGCCACCTCCAACCGGGAGACATACCCCCGGGCTGCCGAAGACGTCCGCCGGCGAGAAGAGGGCGAGGGATCCGCGGGCGATCGCCGGACGGACCGCCGATCCGTCCCCGGACCGGACGCGTCGGCCGGGAGTACGACGGCGGCCGGGGAACGCCCGCGTTCGCGGTGAGGTTCGCGGCGAGCGGGGACACCCGATGATCCGGGTTCTCGTGGTGGAGGATCAGCAGGCGCTCGCCGGCGCCCTCAAGATCGCGATCGACGCCCAGCCGGATCTCGATTGCGTGGGGACCTTCGGAACGGTCGAGGACGCCATGCCACTCGCCACGGCATCCGGCACCGACGTCGTGCTCATGGACATCCGCCTGCCCGACGTCGACGGAGTCGAGGGCGGGATCGAAGGCACGAGGCGGATCAAGGAGTCTCGCCCGGAAGCCCGCGTCCTCATTCTGGCGGAGGACGCCACCCCCGCCCTCTTCGTGGCCTCCATGGCGGCGGGGGCCGCGGGCTTCCTCGCGAAGGACCACGCGTTCGCGGACATCCTCGGAGCGATCCGGGCCTCGGTCGATCAGAAGATCGTCATGGTCGAGTGCGAAACGCTCAGCGCACTCCTCAAGGACATCCGGCCCGGCGCGCCACCGATGGACTGCGGCACGAACTGGGCGAGGCTCACCGCCCGCGAACGGGAAGTACTGGCGTTGATGGGAGAGGGACTCTGCCCCCGGGCGATCGCCGAAAAGCTCATCGTGAGCCTGTACACCGCCCGCGGCCACATCAAGAACGTCATGGTGAAACTGGGCGCGCACAGTCAGCTCGAGGCGGTGGTCGTGGCCACCAGGACGAAACTCCTGTCCGGCTCGCAGTGGCCCGACCGACATCCCTGATTCGGTCCATCTGGGGGGAACAGTCGGACCACCTGAGGGTGGTGGTCGCCGGGGGAGCCTTTTAAGATTTTGCAACAAGCCGCACCTCACATTGTCGCGGCCTTTCCGCTTTTTTAGATAATCGGGTTCAAGAGACACTTGTCGATGCTTACCGAGGATGAGCCGTTTCAGTCGATTCACCCGAGCAGCACGCCGGCCGTCACCGCTGACGGAGGCTGACGGACCAGGAGCCACCGGAACCGACCGGGAACCTGTCCCCGGACGTCTCGGCCGGCCGTACGCCGCCCGCGGCGCGACCGCGCCGGTGCCGTCCCGGCCCGGCGATCACCCAAAGAAACAGCCCGGCCCACCACGGGACCCTCAACACCGAGGACTCATCCACCAGGTGCCCCCCGTTCAGGGGAGTCAAAATGAGCGTCAGACACTGCTTTTCACTGATAACACGTATCACCCTGTTCGCCTCTGTGACGGCGACCCTGCTGTGCACACTGGTGGCCACACTGCTCATGGTCGCCATCCACCGTTTCGGCACGGAGTCGCTCACCGCGGAGATCGTCGCGGATGGCGGCCGGGTGGCCATGCAGGTGGAACGCGACAGGGTCGCCTACCCCCTCGCGCAGAATCCGTTCCGCCATATCCAGGTCGTCGACTCACAGGGCCGGGTCGTCATCTCGACCCCCAGGCTGCGGGACAAACCGCGCATGGCGGCATTCACCCCCGCCAACAAGGCCACCGCCAAATCCGTCGTGTGCGGCGGGGTCTTTCCTTCCGGCGAATGCGACATCGTGATCGCACAGTGGGCCTACCGGGAGGGTGGCAACTGGATCGTCTACAGCGCCTCTCCCGCGATCTCCCCATGGGTCGACCCGCTGCTGGCCGCCCTGGTCGGCGGGACCGCGGTGATGCTCGCCGCGGTCATCACCTACCTCGGCCGCCGGATCGCCACCGCGTCCCTCAAGCCGGTGACCGCCATCCGGGCGGAACTCGACGAGATCAACGAGACCTCCCTCAGCCGCCGGGCGCCCGTACCGCTCGGCGATGACGAGATCCACGACCTGGCCGTCAGCGTCAACCACACGCTGAGCCGCCTGCAGGCCGCGGTGGAACAACAGCGGCAGTTCGCCTCGGACGCCTCCCACGACCTGCGCAGCCCCATCGCCGCCATTCGCGCCGAGGTGGAGGACGCCCTGCTCGCGCCCCAGGAGACCAATGTGACCAAACTGGGGCGCACCATCCTGGGCGGTCTGGAGCGGCTTCAGGCGATCGTGCAGGATCTGCTGACCATCGCGCGGCTGGACGCGGGAAGCCCTGGCGCGCACGACACGATCGATCTGGCCGAACTCGTCGCCGCGGAGTGCCGGATGCGCCACCACATGAGAAACAGGTGTGAGTTCTCGCTCGAACTCGGTGCGGTGGTGATCGGAGACCGGTTGCGGATAGGCCGCCTCCTCACCAACCTCATCGACAACGCCGAACGGCACGCCGACAGCAGCATCGTCATCAATGTGCGGCGTGCGCCGAGCGGCGGACGCGACGACGGCCGGCGATTCCCGCACGGCGCCGCGGTGCTGGAGGTGATCGACGACGGGCCGGGCATCGATCCGGACAAGCGCGAGCTGGTGTTCCAGCGGTTCATCCGGCTGGACACCGCCCGCGGCAAGGACGCCGGAGGCACCGGGCTGGGCCTGCCGATCGCCCGGCAGATCGCCGAGACGAGCGGGGGCACCCTCCGGATCGAGGACAGCCCCCGCGGCGCGCGTTTCGTGCTCCGCCTCCCGCTTCACGAGAACACCGCGCTTCCCCCGCCTGGAGACCCCGGCCTGTCGTCAGGGAGCGCGTCACCGGGCGCACACGAGGCGATGTGACAGGAGACGTGCTCTCTTGGAAAGCCGTCGCCAACGCGGCGAAGGCTCAGGGAGTCACGCGCAGGGAGTCACGCGCAGGGAGCCACGCGCAGGGAGCCACGCGCGCGGAACTTCTGGGACAGGCGGGCGCGACCGGCGACACGGCTCGCCGAGACCGGCCCCGCGAACGGCCGGACCTCACACTGGAGACCCGCCGGAGCCGCCCCCCACGGCGAAACCACAGCTCAGGTCTCGCCGACCTCGCCGGACGTGGCGGCCCGGTCCTCTTCGAGGACGGACTCGCGCATCAGCTGAATGGCCCTGCGTATGACCGCGGACCTCGACGCGAAGCGTTTCTCGATCCGGCAGTATTCTATGAAGAACGAATCCTGGGCCGATATCGTTACGCTGGTGTCTATCGACTTTATTTCGACCGGGCGATTCTTAATTGTTTTGTGGGGTCGACGGGATTCGAACCCGCTCTGTACGACACCTAAAATCGCCGCCTCTACCGTTGGGCTACGACCCCTATTCTTTCCTGCGAAATTCTCTGTCTGTGAATGGCAATTGGGGCAGAGGAATCGCAGGTTTTCTTTTCTGTTGTCCAGCCGGTCGCCATTGATGTGGTCGACGTGCAGTGTCAATGCCCGGCCCTGCCAGGCGCCCTCGATCCTACATCCCGCGCAGCGATACGGCATCCCGATCTCGATCAAGATGCGCCTGAGCTGTACGGGGTCCGGGCGTGGGCTGCCCCCTGGTCGCATGGTGAGAACCTGTTCCGGACGACTGCGTCGCGGTGAGGGCTTCCCTCTGTTGGGGGAGACCCTGCGAAAGTGCGACGTGTCGATTCCGAAGCGCTTCAGCTGGCGGCTGATGTGGGTGTAATTGCCGCCCGCGATGGTGATGCCGAGGCGGCGGAGGACGTCGGCGATGCTGAGTGAGGCGGCCGCGGCCTCCGCCAGCATTTCGGGGGTGTATTTGTATTTGGTGGGCACGCCCCAAGGCTAGGCAATGGGACTGACAATTCTTGGGGCATGCGCACATCGTGTTAAATGGCGAAAAACGGGTGTCAGTCGACGCCGAGTTCGCGGCGGAGGCGGGCCACGTGGCCGGTCGCCTTCACGTTGTAGAGAGCCTTCTCGATCTTGCCGTCGGCGTCGATGACGAAGGTCGAGCGGATGACCCCGAGGGTCGTCTTGCCGTACATCGTCTTCTCCCCGTACACGTCGTAGGCCTTGTGGACCTCCAGGGCGGGGTCGGACAGGAGCGGGAAGGTGAGGGCGTCGTGCTCGACGAACTTGGCGAGCTTGGCCGGGCTGTCCTTCGAGACGCCGAGCACGGTGAATCCGGCCGAGGTCAGCGAGGCGAGGCTGTCGCGGAAGTCGCAGGCCTGCTTGGTGCAGCCCGGGGTCATCGCGGCGGGGTAGAAGTAGAGGATGACGCGCTTGCCGCGGTGTGCCTCCAGCGACACGGTCGTGCCGTCGGCGGCGGGAAGCGTGAAGTCCGGGGCGGCGTCGCCCGGCTCGAGTTTCATGGTGTTCCTCCGAGGAAAGGTTCCCCGGTCAACTTACCGGCCTGTCCGAAGTGTCGTGGGCGGGCGGGACCTGACAGACTGATCGACGTCAAGGAGTAGGGAGGGAGAGCCATGGCGGACACCGATCCCGCGGAGTTGGAGCGGCAGATCGAGCGCACGCGCGCGGAGTTGGCCCAGACGGTGGACGCCATCGCGGACCGGGTGAGCCCCAAGCGGGTCGCGGCACGTGGTGTGGCGAAGGTCAGGGCGAACGCGGAGCATCTCGTCGCCCAGGTCGGCGACATGGTGGGCGGGGTGGCGGGGCCGAAGCCGGTCAAGCTCGCCGGCGAGCCCGAGGACCTGTGGACGGACGACCGGCCGGACCTGGCGCCGATCCTGATCGGGGTGGGCGCGGTGCTGGCGCTCGGCGCGGTGGTCGTGCTGTGGCGGCGCCGTCGTCGCTGACCGGGGGGTTTCGAACGTCGCCGATGTCCGGCCGGCGGCCCCGAATTGAGTAGGGGTTTACTCATGTGACCTTTTTCCTGCGCGCGGAACATCGCAGTAGGTGAAAGGGAGGGGTAAATCCATGAAAAACATCATTCGCGCCGCGATCGCGGTGGGCGCCACCACCGGTCTCATGCTGACGGTGGCTCCGGCCGCCTTCGCCGCCACGTCGACGTCGGCGTCAGCAGCGTCCTCGGCGTCCGCGTCGGCCCGTGACTTCGACGACAGCTTCGAGCAGGAGTCCAGGAACGGCCGGGCCACGCTGGAGGCCGAGTACTCGGTCGAGGGCGACGAGGAGGAGAACAACACGTTCAGGCTGCGGGGCGAGCTGTACGACGGTGACAGGCGCACCCTCCGCCAGGGCGGTCGCTGTGCCTACACCGAGGTCCAGGTCATCTCGTCCGGCGACGAGGACTGGGACGTCGTCAAGCGCGTCAGGCTGTGCAGCTACGACGACACCAAGCGCTTCCGCGTCACGGCGCACGACGTCAGCGAGGTACGGGTGAAGACCTGCCAGGTCAAGTACCGCAGCTCGTCGACCTCCAGCTGCAGCAGGTGGGAGGAGCTCAACCTGGGCTTCTGAGATCCCTCGGAGGTCCGGTCCCCCCGGGCGCGGGAGCACCGCGGGCCGTCGTCCGGGGGGAGAGGCTGAGACGTGGCAGGAACGGGCACTCGCCGGTGTAGCGGCGGGTGCCCGTTTCGCGTTCCGGCCTCCGCTCCCGCGCCCCGGGCGATGCCGGGTTCGGGGAGGTGCGTCCCCGGGGTTCGCGCCGCTCCCGGCCACGGATCCGCCGGAGGAGAGAAGGACAGAGGCCGGAGAGGGGCTCGGAGGAGAAAAGGGGCAGGGGAGAGAAGGGGCAGAGGCCGGAGGGGAGAAGGGTCAGAGGAAGGTGCGGCCCTCGCCGCGGTAGGTGAGGACCTCGTCCACGACCTCGTCCCCGTCGATCAGGTGCAGGCTCGCGAAGCGCTCGCAGAGCTCGCCCGCCTTGGCGTGCCGGAACCAGACGCGGTCACCGGCGCGCAGGTCCTCGGCGGCCTGCCCGATGAGGGGGGTCTGCACCTCTCCGGCTCCCTCGTCGGCGTCGTAGCGCAGCCCGCACGGCAGATAGGGCTGGGGCAAGCGGCTGTCGCCGGGGGCGCCGGAGGCGGGGTAGCCGCCGCCGAGGACGGTGACGACGCCGGGGGCGGGGCGGCGGACGACGGGCAGGGCGAAGAGGGCGGCGGGCCGGCCGGTGAATCCCCGGTAGAAGTCGAACAGGCGGGGGTGGAAGAAGCCGGATCCGGCGGCGATCTCGGTGACGGCCCTCTCCCTGGCGGTCTTCTCGATGCTGCCGGTGCCGCCGCCGTTGACGAACTCCAGGTCGGTGACCTGGCGGACGGCCTGGACGATCCGGCCCCTGCGCGTGATCAGCTCGCGCCGGGACCGGGCCTGCATCAGGCGTACGGCCCGGGTGAAGGCGGGGTTGCCCGGAGCGTCGTCGCCGACCCCGGCGATCTGCGCCTCGTACGCCATCAGGCCCGCGAGCCGGAATCCGGGGCGTTTCGCGATCTCGGTGGCGAGATCGGCGGCCTGGTCGACCTCGCGGACGGGGGAGCGGCGGACCCCCGCCCTGAACCGGCCGCCGAAGGCGAGGTAGCCCGCGTCGACGTCCAGGCAGAGCCGGATCTCGTGGCGGTCGCGGACTCCGGAGACGGCGGACTCGACGAGGTCCAGGTGCTCGGCGTGGTCCACCATGATCGTGATCTCCCGCGCCGCGACCGGGTCGGCGGCGAGCTCGGCGAGCGCGGCGCGGTCGACGGTGGGGTACGCGACCAGCACGTCCCGCATCCCGGTGGAGACGAGCCAGAGGGCCTCGGGGAGGGTGAAGGCCATGATCCCGGTGAAGCCGTCCATGGCGAGGATGCGTTCGAGCACGGCGCGGGACCTGACGGACTTGCTGGCGACCCGGATCGGCTTGCCCCCGGCCCGGCGGGCCATCGCCTCGGCGTTGGCGCGCAGGGCGGGCAGGTCGAGGACGGCGAAGGGGGGATCCAGGTGCGCTGTGGCCCGGTCGTAGCGCTGGCGGTCGTCCATGTCCGCAGGATAACCCGGCTCCGGCGAATATGAACGGTATTCACATTGCCGTGCGGGCGGGCGCGGGCGGGCGCGGGCGGGCGCGGGCGGTCAATGCTCCCGCCAGGAGGGGTCCAAGATCGCGTAAGTGGGTGGTTGATCCCCGCCCCGGTCCTGCCCGAACGCGTACACATGACCGAATGACGACTACTCTCCAGGACATCCTGGCGGGCTCGGGAGGCACCGGCGGCGCGGGGACCACCACCGGAGGCTCGGGAGGCAAGGCGGCGGCCGAGCAGTTCCAGGACGTCCGGCGCAGGTCGGTACGGCTGCTGCGGCCGGGCAGGACCCCCGCCGGAGTCCCCGCGGCCCTGGCGGCGTCCGCCGTGCTGGTGGTCTCGGCCTCGGTGACGGTGGGCCTGCTCACGGAGTCGCCGGTCGCGCGGGTGCCCTACCGGCGGCTCGTCAACGGCGTCGGCGCGTGGAACTGGTCGGATCCGGCCACGTTCGCCGTGTCGACGCTCGCCATGGCGGCGGGCCTGGTGATGCTCGCGCTCGCCGCGCTGCCGGGGCGGACCCGGCTGGTGCCGCTGGAGTCGGGAGACCCGCACCTGGTCATCGGTATCACCAGGTCCGGGCTTCGCCGCACGCTGCGGGAGGCCGCCGAGACGGTGGACGAGGTGAACGGGGCCCGGGTCCGGCTCACGTCGCGGATCGTCGAGGTCACCGTGTTCACCGACGCCGAGCGCACCGGTCCCGTGCTGCGCCGGGTGGGCGCGGCGGTGGGGGACCGGCTGTCCGGGCTGGGCGCGATGTGCGCGGGTGACGTCGTCGTACGGTTGCGCAGGAAGAAGGCGTGATGAGGCCCTATCTGGGCAACCGGATCGGCCTCGCCGTCACCGGGACGGCACTGGCGTGCGCGGGGCTCTACGCCTTCCTGCGGGGACGCGGCGACCTCCCCGGGCAGTCGCCCGGAGCCAGGCTCGTGCGCAAGGGGTTCCCCGGCTGGCTGGCCGCGCATCCGTGGCTGGGCTGGCTGGTCGCGCTGCTGCTGGTGGCGCTGGCCCTCCTGGCGGTGCGGTGGCTGCTACACGCCCTGGGATGGGGGCGGTGGGGCAGGCGGACCGGGACGGGGACCGCCATGCTCGGGGTTGCTCTTAAAGAAGTCGAAGGGCTCACTCGTGTTCGCGTCAGGTACATAAGGCACGAGCGGCTGCGCATCGGGGTCGCCTGCGCGCCCGCGGCCGACGTCGGCAAACTCGTGGCCCGGCTGAACCGGGACGCGGTGGGGAAGGTCCGACGGGCGCTCGGGGAGGTAGAACTCGGCGTGGTGGTTCGCCTGCACGTCCGCCGCCGCTGACCCCCCGGGCACCGGCCGCTCACCCGTCCCCCCGTACGCGGATCGCTCACCCGTGGGGCCGTACGCGGACCGTTCGGCCGTTCCCCCGTACGCGGACCGTTCGCCGGTCGCGCCGTACACGGGCCGTTCCGTCGTGTTCCCGTAGGCGGTGTCCCCGTACGAGGAGGTCCCGTACGCGGTGCCCCTGTACCCGGTGTCTCCGTACCCGGCGCCTCCGTGCGCCGCGGTACCCCGGTAGCCCTGTCCCTCGTACGACCCGTACCCCGCCTCCCCGACGGGACTCGCGTACACCGGCCGGTCGCTCGTCGTGTCGTACGACGGGTCCTCGTCGCCGGGGCCCTCGTACGGCGGATCCTCGTCCGGCACGACGGCCGCGGGCTCGGGGGCGTTCTCCTCGTGCCTGGACCCGAAGGCGAGCCCGGCGGCGAGGCAGGCCAGCGGGAGGGCGGGGATGACGTAGCGGTGGTCGAAGGCCGCGATGAAGGGCGGCAGGATCAGCAGCATCGTCCCCGCCGCCCAGGGCAGCAGCACCGCGCCGCCGAGCCGCCGCAGCCGCATCAGCACGCCGACCAGGCCGACCAGCAGGATCACCCCGAGGTACGGGCCCCGCACGAAGGCGTACTCCTGGTAGCCGCGCAGCCAGCCCGCGTACGGCTCGGCCATCACCGGCGCCCCCGACGAGCCCTGGTAGGCCACGGTCAGCTGTTCGGCGGTCCTGCCCTGCGAGGCGGCCCCCGGGGAGAAGGGGCGCACGGTGTCGGGGAAGACGTAGGCGCTCTGCGGCCCGGGGGCCGGGTAGACGCGCCGGTTCCAGTCGAAGATGTGGGCCGCGTCGCTCAGGCCCGCCCGCAGGAAGTCGAACGGCTGGGCCATGATCGCCTGGGTGGCGAAGGCGCCCGCGAGCGCGTCGCGCTCCGCCCAGCTGCCCTTGACCTTGTTCAGCGGCGAGTCGCCGTCCCAGATGTAGACCGGCGGCGCCGGGCGCCGCCCGAGCGGCTCGACGGGGCACAGGGCCGCCTCGGGACCGGCCGGGTGGATCCTGTCGCAGTCGGCGAAGGTCATCGTCCGCGCCCAGAGGAAGGCGTTTCCCCTGGTCAGCCCGAAGTTGCCGTGCTCGGTCCTGAACCAGGCCGCGTACGAGCCCAGGCCGATCGCGGCGGCCAGCGTCGCGGCGACGACCGCCCGCCACCCGGCCCGGCGGAGCAGCATGCAGGCCAGCGCCACGGCGATCAGCGGCAGCCCGATCGTGCGGGTGACGGTCGCCGCGGCGAGCAGCGCTCCGGCCAGCGCCGCGACCCACACCGCGGGGCGCCGCCGCCACAGCAGCAGCGTGACCGCGAGCACCGCCAGGAACTGGAAGAGCAGGTCCGCCATGACGAGGTGTTCGAGCTGGAGCTGGTAGGCGTCCAGCAGCACCGGCAGTGAGGCGAGCGTCGCGCCCCACCCGGGCAGCCCGCCCAGCCTGCGCAGCAGCAGGTAGACGCAGACGGCCACGACCAGCCCGAGCAGGTGCTGCACCGCGACCACCGCGGGGATGCTGGACAGCGGCTTGAGGATCCACAGGAACAGCGCGTAGCCCGCCGGGCGGGACTCCAGGGGGCGGGGGTCGAGCCCCGCGTTCAGGTAGACGAAGGAGTCGGCCCAGAACCACAGGGCGGGCCGGTAGCCGAGCATGGCGAGGACCCGCAGGCCGCCACCCGCCAGCAGGGCGGTGACGAAGAGCCAGTGCGACCGGACGAAGCGGAGCGTCCGCAGGGGGCGGGAGGGTTTCGCGGGGCGCTGGGAGCGACGGGAACGGCCCGCCGGGTGCGTTCCCGTTACCACCGCGACCTCCCGAGTCCCGCTCACATGGCCACCCAGCATAGGCGCGGGATCGGAGGGTCTTGCACGTGATGCGAAATTTGTTGGTGATCGGGTTGTATGTTCCCAGGGACCCGTGACTCTCCTCCCGAGCGCCGGTCCGGGGACCCGTGACCCTTCCCCGCGCGTCGGCCCGAGACCCGTGGCTCCCCGCGCGCCGGGAACCCCCGGCCACCGGAGGTCCCAGGCCCGTCCCGTGCCCGCTCAGCACTCGATGACGTTGACCGCGAGCCCTCCCCGGCTGGTCTCCTTGTACTTGTCGAGCATGTCGCGGCCGGTGTCGCGCATCGTCTTGATGGCCTTGTCCAGCGAGACGAAGTGGCGGCCGTCGCCGCGCATCGCGATCCTGGCGGCGGCGATGGCCTTGATCGAGGCGACCGCGTTGCGCTCGATGCACGGGATCTGCACCAGGCCGCCGATCGGGTCGCAGGTCAGCCCCAGGTTGTGCTCGATGCCGATCTCGGCGGCGTTCTCGACCTGCTCCGGGGTCCCGCCCATCACCTCGGTGAGCCCGGCGGCGGCCATCGAGCAGGCCGAGCCGACCTCGCCCTGGCAGCCGACCTCGGCGCCGGAGATGGAGGCGTTCTCCTTGAACAGCACGCCGATCGCCCCCGCGGTCAGCAGGAAGCGGATCACGCCCTCGTCGTCGGAGTCCTTGGTGAAGCGGTCGTAGTAGGTGAGCACGGCCGGGATGATGCCCGCGGCGCCGTTGGTGGGCGCGGTGACGATGCGGCCCCCGGCGGCGTTCTCCTCGTTGACCGCGAGGGCGAACAGCGAGACCCAGTCCATCGTCTGCAGCGAGTCCTTCTCCGCCGACTCGCTGCGCAGCTGCCGGTGGAGCTGGTGGGCGCGGCGGCGGACCTTCAGGCCGCCGGGCAGCACGCCCTCCTTGCCGATGCCGCGCTGCACGCACTCGCTCATGACCCGCCACAGGACGAGCAGCTGGTCGCGGATCTCGGCCTCGGTGCGGCCGAACGCCTGCTCGTTCTCCAGCATCAGCCCGGAGATCGACAGCCCGGTCTCCGCGCACTGGGCGAGCAATTCCGCGGCCGTGGTGAAGGGGTACGGCAGGACGGTGTCGTCGGGCTTGATCCGGTCGGCGCCGGTGGCGTTCTCGTCGACGACGAAGCCGCCGCCCACCGAGTAGTAGACCTTCTCGCGGACCGTCTCGCCGGACTCGGACAGCGCGGTGAAGCGCATGCCGTTGGGGTGGCCGGGGAGCGAGATCTTGCGTTCGAAGACGAGGTCCTCGCCGATGACGAAGGGGATCTCACGGGAGCCGTACAGGGAGAGGGTGCCGGACTCGCGCATGGCGGCGAGGCGCTCGTCGACCGTGTCGACGTCGACCAGCTCGGGCTTCTCGCCCGACAGGCCGAGCAGCACGGCCTTGTCGCTGCCGTGGCCCTTGCCGGTCAGGCCCAGCGAGCCGTACAGGATGGCGCTCACCCGGGCGGTCTTCTCCAGGAGCCCGTCCCGGTCGAGGCCGCGGGCGAACTTGTGGGCGGCGGCCATCGGGCCGCCGGTGTGCGAGCTGGACGGGCCGATTCCGATCTTGAAGAGATCGAAGACGCTGATCGTCATCTGAATCCTTCCAGCGTGGACGGCCACGCGCGCCCGGGGACGCGCGTGGCCGTGACGCGAGGGGGGAGAGGCTTAGGACTCACCCGAGGTGAGCGCGGCGTACTCCTCCGGCGACAGCAGGTCGTCGGCGGAGCCCTCGAGGCGTACGCGGAACAGCCAGCCGTCGCCGTAGGAGTCGCTGTTGACCAGCGAGGGGTCGTCCACGACGGCCTGGTTGACCTCGACGACCTCGCCGGAGACCGGCGCGAAGATGTCGCTCACCGACTTGGTCGACTCGACCTCGCCGACGGCGTCACCGGAGGCGACGGCCGAGCCGACCTCGGGGACCTGCACGTAGACCACGTCGCCCAGCGCCTCGGCGGCGTAGGCGGTGATGCCGACGGTGAGGGTCAGGCCGTCATCGATGCCGGAGATCCACTCGTGTTCCTTGGTGTAGTGCAGTTCCTCGGGAATGCTGCTCATTTTTTCCTCCTGTAGAAGGGCAGTGCGACGACCTCGACCGGCTCGTGGCTGCCCCTGATGTCGACGGCCAGTCCTGACGACAGGCCGTTGTCCACGTAGGCCATCGCGATGGGCCTGCCCAGTGACTGGGAGGGCGCCCCGCTGGTGACCTCGCCGACGACCGTGCCGTCTCCGGCGACCACCACCGGGTACCCGTGCCGGGGCACCCTGCGGCCGGTCGCGACCAGGCCGACCAGGCGGCGCGACGGCGGGACGTCCTTGCGTGCTTCGAGGGCGGCCCGGCCGACGAAGTCGCCCGGCTTGTCAAACCTCACCACACGGCCCAGCCCGGCGTCGAACGGGGTGAGCGAGGCCGACAGCTCGTTGCCGTACAGCGGCATCCCGGCCTCCAGCCGGAGGGTGTCGCGGGCGGACAGGCCCGCGGGGATGAGGCCGTGCGGCGCGCCCGCCTCGGTGAGGGCGGCCCAGACCGGCTCCGCGTCCCCGGCCGCGACGAACAGCTCGAAGCCGTCCTCGCCGGTGTAGCCGGTACGGGCGATGAGGGCCTCGCGGCCCGCGACGACGGCGGGCAGGCCGGCGTAGTACCTGAGCCCGTCGAGGTCGGCGTCGGTGAGCGTGCCCAGGATCTCCGCGGAGCGCGGGCCCTGGATCGCGACCAGCGCGTACCGCTCGGAGCGGTCGTCCACCACGGCGTCGAAGCCCTTGGCGCGGCCGGTCAGCTCGGCGGCCACCCGCGGGTAGTTGGAGGCGTTGGCGACGACCATGAACTCGGCGGGGGCGAGCCGGTAGACGATCAGGTCGTCCAGCACGCCGCCCTCGGCGTCGACGATCATCGTGTAGCGGGCGCGGCCGGGCTCCAGCGCGGAGAGGTGGCCGACCAGGGAGTGGTCGAGGGCCTCGGCGGCCTGCGGCCCGGTCACGAAGATCTCACCCATGTGGGAGAGGTCGAACAGGCCGGCCGCCTGGCGGACCGCGTTGTGCTCGGCCGACTCGCTGCCGTAGCGGAGCGGCATCAGCCAGCCCGCGAAGTCGGTCAGCGTCGCGCCGAGGGACTCGTGCACGCCGCGCAGCGGCGTAGGTCGGGACATGTGCGCACCTCAGACAGGGGACAGATGAGAGCATCCTCCCCCTCTGTCGTGGGTGCCTGAGAGTTTCATCCGGGTTTTACCGGATTTTCACCTTCGGCGAGGTCGTGGGACCTGCTTTCCAGAGGGCACCTACCCGCACGGTCCTTTGCCTTGAGAGGTTCGCGGGGAGGGCTTGCTCCTTCAGGGGTCCTGGCCTGGGTGTCAGGACGCTCTCCCGCACGGGATTCATCGGTGTCAGCGGCCAGCCTAACCGCCCGCACCGGCCGAGCGAAATCCCCTCGCCGCCCCGGATCCGCCCCGATCCACCCTGCTCCGCCCTCATCCGCGCCGGTCAGGGGGTGGCGTGCCGGACGAGCGCCTCGAACAGGGCCGACTCGTCGTCGGTCTCGGGATGCCACTGGACGGCGACGGCGAAGGGGTGGTCGTCCACCTCCACGGCCTCGATCGTGCCGTCCTCGGCGTGGGCGGTCACCGTGAGGCCCGGGGCTGGCCGGTCGAGGGCCTGGTGGTGGTAGTGGGCCACGTCCACGGTCTCGGCCCCGAAGATCTTCGAGGTCCGGCTGCCGGGGGCGAGCCACACCGGCATCCTGCCGTAGTGGCCGGGGGCCGGGGCGTGCCCCGGGTGGCCGACCACGTCGGGCAGGTGCTGGTGGAGGGTGCCGCCCAGCGAGACGTTCAGGACCTGCATGCCCCGGCAGACCCCCAGGAAGGGCAGGCCGCGCTCCAGCGCCGCCCGGACCAGCCCCAGCTCCGCGTCGTCGCGGAACGGCCGGACGTAGCCGGTCCGCTCGTGCGGCTCCTGCCCGTACCGCTCGGGGCCGACGTCCCCGCCACCGGCCAGGATCAGCCCGTCCAGGCGCTCCGCCAGCGTCGCGGGGTCGCCCGCCGGGGGCAGGATCACCGGCTGCCCGCCCGCGCGGGCCACGTGGTCGACGTAGTCGTACGGCAGGAGCGCGGTCGTGGTCTCCCAGACGGTGAAGCGCGCGGGCTCGACGTAACAGGTGATGCCGATGACGGGACGGGACATGGTCTCCTGTTTCGCCGTGCTTCCACCGAGGTCCTGGCGCCGTGTGCCCATCGTGCCCATCGTGCCCGTGGTGCCCATCGTGCCCGTGGTGCCCCTCGTGCCCGTGGTGCCGATCCCGGTGCCTTCCCGCACGTTACCGGCCGGGGCGGGACGGCGTGCCGCCGGGGACCCGCCGTGAGCGGGGGTCGCGGGCGGCGGCGGGGCGCGCGGCGAGAGTTAAGTGGTTAAGCGGACCGGCCGCCGGGGAGACGGCTCGGGAGTCACCGCCCCCGGTCTTGCCGCGGGCGCGGGCGTCCGACCGTGACGGCTGATCACGAGGGGTCACAGGGGTCACGGGGGGTCGTCGGCCGTCGGGGGGATCGCCGGGAGCCGGGGCACGCATAGTAAAGTGCGCAGCGGAAACGCGTCGGATAACCGGTTCAGGGGAGGGCTCGTGAAGCGACCGACGATCGCCGACATCGCTCGTCGCGCGGGGGTGTCCAAGGTCGCGGTCTCCTACGCGCTGAACGACCGTCCGGGCGTGTCGGAGGCGAGAAGGAACACCATCAAGGCCATCGCGAGAGAGATCGGCTGGCAGCCCAACAGCGCCGCGCGCGCCCTCAACGGGGCACGGGCCCGCGCCGTCGGCCTGACCGTGTGCCGCCCCGCGCGGGTCCTGGGGATGGAACCGTTCTTCATGGAGCTGATCAGCGGCATCGAGAGCGAGCTGTCGGCCCGCTCCTACGCCCTGCTCCTGCAGATGGTGACCGGCCACGCGCAGGAGACGGAGGTCTACCGCAGGTGGTGGGGGGAGGGCCGCGTCGACGGCGTCATCCTGGTCGACCTGCACTTCGACGACCCGCGCGTCCCCGAGATCGAGGACATGGCCCTGCCGGCCGTGGTGATCGGCCACCCGTCGGAGACCGGCTCGCTCGCCCCCGTCTGGTCCGACGACGGCGCGGCCATGAGGGAGACGGTGGAGTATCTCGCCGCGCTCGGCCACCGCCGGGTCGCCAGGGTCGCCGGGCTGCCCGCGCTGGTGCACACCGTCCTGCGCGACCGGGCCTTCGCCGCCGCGTGCGACGAGCTCGGCCTCACCCACTCCGTCGCGCACACGGACTACACCGGGGAGGAGGGCGCGCGGGCCACCCGGCGGCTGGTCAGCGGCGCGAACCGGCCGACGGCGATCGTCTACGACAACGACATCATGGCCGTCGCCGGACTCTCGGTCGCGCAGGAGATGCGCCTGGAGGTGCCCGCGGACCTGTCCCTCGTGGCCTGGGACGACTCGCCCCTCTCCCAGGTGGTGCGACCGGCCCTGACCGCCCTCGGCCGGGACATCCCCCACTACGGGGCCCAGGCCGCGCGGAGCCTGCTGGCGCTGATCGCGGGCGAGCACGTCGCCGGCGTCCAGACCGAGACGGCCAGGCTCACCCCGCGCGGCAGCACGGGCGCGCCGGGACACCGGTGACGGACGCCGTCACGGGGTGGCCGTACGGCACGGGTGTCCCGGGCGCGGTGACGGACGCCGGTGGGGCTCGGAGCGGGGTGACGCGCCGCGCGCCCGTGCCGGGACGTCCGTCGCCGGTGTGCGGAACGGGATGACGCCGGTGTTCGGAACAGGGTGACGCCGGTGTTCAGAACGGGGTGACGTACGCGCCGGAGATGCCGCCGTCCACCAGGAACTCCGAGCCGGTGATGAAGCTCGCGTCGTCCGAGGCGAGGAACGCCACCGCGGCGGCGATCTCGGACGCCTCGGCGAAGCGGCCCACCGGGATGTGCACCAGGCGGCGCTGCGCCCGCTCGGGGTCCTTGGCGAACAGCTCCCGCAGCAGCGGCGTGTTCACCGGTCCCGGGCACAGCGCGTTCACCCGGATGCCCTCGCGGGCGAACTGCACGCCCAGCTCGCGCGACATGGCCAGCACCCCGCCCTTGGACGCGGTGTAGGAGATCTGGCTGGTCGCCGACCCCATCACGGCCACGAACGACGCGGTGTTGATGATCGACCCCTTGCCCTGCCGCCGCATGTACGGGATGACGTGCTTGCAGCACAGGTAGACCGAGGTGAGGTTGACCTCCTGGACCCGGCGCCAGGCGTCGATGCCTGTCTCCAGGATCGAGTCGTCGTCCGGCGGCGAGATGCCCGCGTTGTTGAACGCGATGTCCACGCTGCCGTAGGTGTCGAAAGCGGTCTGGAACGTGCGGGCGACGTCGTCCTCGCTGGTCACGTCGGCCCGCACGAACAGCCCGCCGACCTCGTCGGCGGCCTTGGAACCGGTCGTCTCGTCCAGGTCCACGCACACGACGCGGGCGCCCTCCTCGGCGAACCGGCGCGCGGTGGCCAGGCCGATCCCGCTTCCGGCGCCGGTGATGACGGCGACCCGGTCCTGCAAACGCAGCATCGCTACTACTCCTCGGAAATGAAGACGTTCTTGATCTCGGTGAACGCTGACAGGGCGTCGGGCCCCAGCTCGCGGCCGAGTCCCGACTGCTTGAAACCGCCGAACGGGGTCCAGTAGCGGACGCTCGAATGCGAGTTGACGCTGAGGTTGCCCGCCTCGACCGCCCTCGCCACCCGGAGCGCCCGGCCGACGTCACGGGTCCAGATGGACCCGCTCAGGCCGTACGGGGTGTCGTTGGCGATCCGCACGGCGTCGGCCTCGTCGTCGAACGGCACCACCGACGCCACGGGCCCGAAGATCTCCTCGGTGAACGCCCGGTCGTCCGCCGAGCCGGGCGTCAGGACCGTCGGCGGGAACCAGAACCCCGGCCCGGAGGGGCAGGTGCCCCGCAGGTGGGGCGGCTCGGTGACGAAGGAGGCGACCCGCTCCCGGTGCTCGGCGCTGATCAGCGGGCCCATCTCGGTGGCCTCGTCGCGGGGGTCGCCGACCCTGACGCCCAGCACCGCCTCCCCGAACCGCGCGAGGAACTCGTCGTGGACCGGGCGCTCGACCAGGATCCGGGAGCGCGCGCAGCAGTCCTGGCCCGCGTTGTCGAACACCGCGTACGGCGCGGTCGCCGCCGCCCTCTCCAGGTCGGCGTCGGCGAAGACCACGTTGGCGCTCTTGCCGCCCAGCTCCAGGGTGAGCCGCTTGACCTGCCCGGCGCAGGTGGCGGCGATCTCCTTGCCGACCTCGGTCGAGCCGGTGAACACGATCTTCGCCACCCCGGGGTGCCCGACCAGCCGGGTGCCCGCCACCTCCCCGGCCCCCGGCAGCACCTGGAAAACCCCCTCGGGCAGGCCGGCGGCCAGGGCGAGCTCGGCCACCCGCAGGGCGGTGAGCGGCGTCCACTCGGCGGGCTTGACGATCACGGTGTTGCCCGCGGCCAGCGCCGGGGCGAGCCCCCAGGTCATGATGACCATCGGGAAGTTCCACGGCACGATCACGCCGACGACGCCCAGCGGCTCCCGGAAGGTGACATCCAGCCCGCCGGGCACCGGGATCTGCAGGCCGTGGTTGCGTTCGGGCGCCCCCGCGTAGAAGTCGAGCACGTCGGCGACGTTGCCCGCCTCCCAGCGGGCGTTGCCGATCGTGTGCCCGGAGTTGGCGACCTCCAGCAGGGCCAGCTCCTCGGCGTGCTCGCGCACCAGCGAGGCGAAACGGCGCAGCAGCCGGGCCCGGTCTCCCGGGCCGACGTCGCGCCAGGTCGCGAAGGCCCGCCTCGCGCGCTCCACGGCCCGGTCGGTCTCGGCGGCGTCCGCCATCTCGACCTCGGCGACGACCTCTTCCGTGGCCGGGTTGATGATCTTCACATTCACATCCGTTCGAATCCCCGGAAAAGCTCCCAGTCGGTCACCGCCGCGTCGAAGGCGGCCAGCTCGACCCGGGCGTTGTTCGCGTAGTGCGCCACGACGTCCTCACCGAAGGCGGCCGTCGCGAACGCGGAGCCCTCCCAGAGCTCCAGCGCGCCCCGCAGCGTGCTCGGCACGGTCTCCGCGCCCGACGAGTAGGCGTTCCCCGCGAACGCGTCCTCAAGCGGCAGCTCGTTCTCGATGCCGTGCAGCCCGGCCGCGACGAGCGCCGAGACCGCGAGGTAGGGGTTGACGTCGCCGCCGGGCACCCGGTTCTCGATCCGCAGCGAGGGGCCGTGGCCGACCAGGCGCAGCGCGCACGTCCTGTTGTCCACGCCCCACTTGACCGCGGTGGGGGCGAAGCTGCCCGGCACGTACCGCTTGTAGGAGTTGATGTTCGGGGCGTACAGCAGGGTGAGCTCGCGCATCAGCGCGATCTGGCCGGCGATGAAGTGCTGTCCCGTCGCCGACAGGCCGTGCGGCCCGGAGCCGGACATGACCGGCTCGCCGTCCGCGTCCCTGAGCGAGATGTGGATGTGGCAGGAGTTGCCCTCGCGCTGGTTCGGCTTGGCCATGAAGGTGATCGCCATGCCCTCCTGGGAGGCGATCTCCTTGGCGCCGTTCTTGTAGATCGAGTGGTTGTCGCAGCTGGACAGGGCCTCGCCGAAGCGGAAGGCGATCTCGTGCTGGCCGAGGTTGCACTCGCCCTTGGCCGACTCGACGTACATGCCCGCGCCCTCCATGCCGAGCCTGATCCTGCGCAGCAGCGGCTCGACCCTGGCGGTGCCGAGGAGGGAGTAGTCGACGTTGTAGAGGTTGGAAGGGGTCAGGTCGCGGTAGCCGCGGCGCCAGGCGTCCTCGTAGGTGTCGTTGAAGACGACGAACTCCAGCTCGGTCCCGACGAAGGCGCCCCAGCCCCGCTCGTCGAGCCGGGCGAGCTGGCGGCGCAGGATCTGGCGCGGCGAGGCGGTCACGTCGGAGCCGTCCTCCCAGACCAGGTCGGCCATCACCAGGGCCGTCCCCTCCTGCCACGGCACGCGGCGCAGGGTGGACATATCGGGCTTCATGACGAAGTCGCCGTATCCGCGCTCCCACGACGACATGGCGTACCCGTCGACCGTGTTCATGTCGACGTCGACCGCGAGCAGGTAGTTGCAGCCCTCGGAGGCGTGCCGCAGCACCTCCTCCACGAAGTAGCGTCCCGACAGGCGTTTCCCCTGGAGGCGGCCCTGCATGTCGACGACCGCCAGCAGCACGGTGTCGATCCGCCCTGCCCGCACCTCGTCGTGGAGCTCGGTGACGTCCACATGCCCTCCTCGTCGGGGTTCTATTGGGCTAGTGTCAGACCATTGACGTGTAGCGGGGGGAGCCTTGTCAAGGGCCGGAGGGGATAATTGGACGAGGTGTCGCGGTTGACCGCCGTGCTGCGGCCGGTGCGCGCGGGCAACGCGTTCGAGGAGACCGTGGAGCGCCTGCTCCAGGTCATCAAACTGGGACTGGTGGCCGAGAAACTCCCGCCGGAGCGGGAGCTCGCCGCCCAGCTCGGGATCAGCAGGGTCACCCTGCGCGAGGCCATCCGCGAGCTGCAGGACGCGGGCTACCTGGAGGTCCGCCGCGGCCGGTACGGCGGCGCCTTCCTCACCTACGCCCCGCCCCGCCCGCACCGGGACGACCTGCGCAGGGCCGTGGTCGACATGGGCACCGACGACCTGTCCGACGCGCTCACCTTCAGGATGGCGGTCGAGTGCGGCGCGGCCCAGGTGCTCGCCACCGCCCCGCTCACCGAGGAGCGGCGCGAGGCCCTGCGGGAGAGGCTGCGCGAGGTCAACGCGGCCGGGCCCGACGACTACCGCCGTCTCGACACGGCCTTCCACCTGGCCATCGCCGAGCTGACCGGCTCCACCCTGCTCGCCGGAACCTGCGCCGACGCCAGGCTCCGGGTCGCCGACCTGCTCAACGCCATCCCGGTGCTCCAGCGCAACATCGAGCACGCCGCGGTCCAGCACCAGGCGATCGTGACGGCGATCCTCGCCGGGGACCCGGAGGCCGCGCGCCGCGCCGTGGCCGAACACCTGGAGGGGACGGCGGCACTGCTGCGCGGATTCCTCACCTGACACGCGGCGCGCGCCTCGCCGGGCCTGCCGCGGATCTTGTACGAGATCTCGTACGGATCTTGTACGGGATCTCGTGTGGACCTCGCACGGGTCTCGTACGGACCTCGCGTGGATCTCGTACGGACCTCGGGCGGATCTCGTACGGACCTCGGGCGGGCGTCCGGGCCTCGTACGGGCGCCCGGGAAACCCGTACGGGCACCCGGGAAGTTTGTCCGAGCAGGCCGGAAAACCGCCGTGCCGCCGGGACTCCCGCGCCTGCCGGGGGCCTCCCCTCACATAGCCTGGGGAATGGTGGGGGATTTGTTCCGAGAGCGAATCATGGACACAGGACGGCTGCCGCTGTTCTGTTTCTTCGTCGCGCTGATCGCCGTCTTCCTGTTCACCAGGATCAACGTCCGCCTCATCCGCGCCAAGATCGGCTGGTTCGGCAACGTCAACGTCGGCGAGATGCACATCCACCACGTGGTGTTCGGGGTGGTGCTGACCCTGCTCGGCGGGGTGTCCGGCCTCATCGTCTCGGGGGTCTCCGACGGCTGGTACGCCGTGACGGCGGCCGTCTTCGGCGCCGGGGCCGCCCTGATCCTGGACGAGTTCGCGCTGATCCTGCACCTGCACGACGTCTACTGGGAGGAGGAGGGCCGGGCGTCGGTCGACGCGGTGTTCATCGCCGTCGCGATCACCGCCCTCCTCCTGCTCGGCCTGCGCCCCCTCGGCTGGGAGGACTACGACGGCGAGCCCCGCGGCACGTGGCTCACGGTCGGCTTCATCGTGACCAACCTCGTGCTCGCCGTGATCACGCTGCTCAAGGGCAAGATCTGGACGGGTCTCGCCGGGCTCTTCGTCCCGATCCTCCTGGTGCCCGGCGCGGTACGGCTGGCCCGCCCGGGATCGCCCTGGGCGCACTGGTTCTTCGCGCCGGACTCCCGGCGCCCGCAGCCCCGCAAGATGGCGAGGGCCGAGGGGCGCGAGGAGCGCTGGCGCCGCCCGGTGATCCGCGGCAAGATCGCCTTCCAGGAGTTCCTCTCCGGCCGCCACGATCTCCCCTCCACCCGCCGCCGTTCCCGTCGCTGAGCCCGCGCGCCCCGTGGACCTCGGGCGAACGGCGGGCATACTGGAGGGCGTGAGTACGCTTCCTTCCCGCTGGGACGGCGTGGAGCAGCGCGTCCCCGAATCGCTGGCCGACCTGCGCGGCCCGGCGACGGGGACGGTCGCCCTGCCCGTGCACCTCGGCTGGTCCGGGCTCACCGAGTACGACCTGGTGAACCCGCTGCTGCGGATGAGCCTCTACCGCACGGTCATCACCGGCGGCGGCCGCTCCGACGCCGAGTCCTACCTGAACGCCGAGCTCCTCGTGGCCGACTGGCCGACCCTGCGCCGGGGCATCGGGCCGAGCTACCGGAGGGCCTGGGAAACCAAGATCGCCGCCCTGGGGTGGCGGCACGACCCCGTGCCGGGAGCCGGGATCGGGCGTGCCGCCGAGACGGGCCCCGGGGGCGTCCGTGACGCCGGGACGGGATTCCGGGACGGACGTGACGCCGCGACGGGACGTGACGCCGGGGTGGGCGCCGTGACGCCGGGGTGGGAGCGGTGATCCTGCCGCCCTTCCAGCAGCGGATGCTGGAGGCCGCGCTGCCCGCCTGCACCCGGTTCGGGCTGGTCCTCGCGGGCGGTTACGCGATGAACGCCCACGGCTTCACCGAACGCCCGAGCAACGACCTCGACTTCGCCACCGCCGCCGAGACGCCGCTGCCCGAGGTCGCCGAGGGGATGGCCGAGGCGTTCAGGGAGGCCGGGCTGGAGGTCACCCTGACGGAGGTGACGCCCCGGATGGGCCGCCTCGTGGTCAGCGACCCGGTGACCGAGCAGAGCTGCGAGTTCGACCTGCTCAGGGAGGCGTTCCAGCAGCAGCCCGTGATCGTCGGCGACGTCTCCGTCGTCTCCCTGGACGACGCGGTCGGCCTGAAGATGCGAGCCTTGCACGAGCGCAGCCTCGCCCGCGACGTGATCGACATCGCCTCCGTCTCCCACCTGTACGGCTTCCGCGATCTCGAACACCTCGCCCGCCTGCACAACGAGGAGTTCTCGCTCGCCGAGCTGGTGATGCGGCTGGAGTTCGTCGACCTGATCGCCGACGAGGACTTCGAGGCGTACGGCGTGGACGGCGAGCAGATCATGGAGATCCGCAGGTTCGCCTGCGCCTGGGTGGAGGACATCGGCCTCCGCCGCGCCGAGGAGGGCGACGTCGACTACGACGACGTCCCCGACCCCGACTGAGCCCCCGACCCCGACTGAGCCCCCGACCCCGACTGAGCCCCCGACCCCGACTGAGAAGGCCGGGCCGGTGGTGAGGCCGGGGACCCGAGGGAGACGAGAAAGCTTCTGGGACGCATAGTCGGCCGCCCGCAGGGCAGTTGGGGGTTCTCTCTGCTGAAGGGTGCTGATCATGGGTCTCATGGAGAAGCTCAACCTGCGCGAAATGAAGGCCAAGGCGAAGCTGAAGCTGGCCAGCCGGACGGGTGACCGCCGGAAGGTGGCCGAGGCCAGAACCGAGGAGGCCGAGGCGAAGCTTCTGAAGACCCAGGACGAGATCCTGGACACCGTCGCGGAGATGCGCAAGGAGTACGGCGCCCGCCGGAGGTGACTCCCGCACCGGCCACCGGTGTCCCGCCGACGGGCTCCTTTCGGAGCCGACTCCGCGTCGGCGGGACACCGGTGGTAGCGCCTGGCGGGACATCTAGAGGCGGGTTACCTAGAGGGGGCCTGTGAGGCCCCGCAGGGCCAGTCCCAGGCCGAGCAGGACGACGAGGGCGGCGGTGCCGACCGGGGCGAAGGCCGAGACGCGGGCCGCGAGGCCGCCGCCCGCCGTGGCCAGGCGGTCGAGCCGCCCGGTGAGCTTGACCAGGAGCAGTCCGGTGGCGGTGAGCGTGCCCGCCATCCCCACGCCGTAGGCGAGGACCAGCGCGATCCCGTACCAGGTGCGGCCGAGCGCGATCGCCCCGAGCAGGACGACGAGCGCCGACGGGCTGGGCACGAGCCCCCCGGCCACCCCCATGCCCACGAGCCCGCCCTTCGAGGGCGCCGCCTTCTCGCCACCCACGCGGGCGATTTCGTCGTCCCGTGACCGTACGGCCTCCTCGCCGGGAGCGGTTCCGTCCCGCTCTAGCAGCGCCACGGTACGGCCCTCCTCGGCGAGCCGGTCGTGCCCGTGGTCGAGATGCCCGTGACCGTGACCGTGGCCGTGGCCGTGACCGAAGTGTCCGTGCCCGTGCCCATGTCCGTGGCCGAAGTGGCCGTGGGGCGGGGCCTCGCCGGTGCGGTAGGCGCGCCAGGCGGACAGCAGCAGGCGGACGCCCACGGCGGAGATCAGCAGGCCGCTGGCGAGGCCGAGCCAGGCGAGGACCCCCTCCCCGGTGAGCGCGGAGAAGGCGCTCAGCAGGAGGCCGACCACGATGACGCCCAGGGTGTGGGTGGCGGTCACGGTGGCGCCGACGACCAGCGCGTCACGGGGGCGGCCCCTCCTGCCCGCGAGGTAGGCGGCCATGACGGTCTTGCCGTGACCGGGGATGAGCGCGTGCCCGGCGCCCAGGACCGTGGCCAGCAGGACGGCGAGCAGCCCCAGCGGCAGGGTGGGCGAGTCGGTACCGATCAGGCCGACGAAGGTACGGTCCAGCGCGGCCAGCGCGTCGGCGATCGGCCCCTCGGGCACGAACGGGAGCGTGACCGCCACGGAGCCGGTCCCCGGGGCCACGCCCAGCTCGGCGGTGCGCTGGTCGAGCGGGCTGGACAGCAGGCCGTCCGGGTAGGCCCGCAGTTCCCGGCTGGCGCTCGTGCCGGGCACGGACGAGCGCGCCAGCCGTACCCCTCCCGACGTCACGGCCGTGATCTCCCGCCAGCCGATCCGGTCGGCGAGGTACCCGTCGCCGAACGAGATCGTCCCGTTCCCCTGGAGAGGGGCGGCGACGGCGGAGAGACGGCAGGTCAGGCGGGTGGTCTCCAGGCCGCTCTGGCCGGGCTCGTAGGTGAAGGCGCTCTCGGCGACGCGCCAGGGCGTCGCGGTCCCGTTCACCGCCAGGCGTTGCGCGGAGGCGAGCTCGGCGCAGCGGGCGGTGCCGTACGCCGACCGTTCGGAGTCCGAGACCGTGCCCGAGCGGTCGGTGTCCACCGAGGGACGGGCCTGGAGGGTGGGCAGCTCGGCGCTGTCCACCACCGCCAGGTTCTCCACCAGGTCCCGGCCGACCCGCAGGCCGTTGTAGTGGTTGACGGTGAAGTTGCCCAGCGGGTGCGCGAACCGCGCGCCGGTCGCGGTCACGGTCGCCGTGCCGGTCGCGGTCACGGTGGCTGTGCCGGTCGCGGTGCCGGTCGTGGTGGCGGCGGTGGCCGGGGGTGCGAGGGCGGTGAGCGCGCACACCGTGACCGTCACGGCAGGGAGGGCCGCGCCGAGCACCGCACGCGCCATCCGCGCCAGCCGGGCGAGCCTCACCGGCTTCACCAGCCTCGATGGCCGTGGAGACCTCGACGGCTTCGTCGGCCGCGATGTTTTCGCGGGGCCGCGTGTCGGCGGTTTCTGGACCTCTGGGAGCTTCATGACAACCTCGCGAGGGCGGGCAGGCCGGGAGAGAAGGAGGGGTTGGCCGCGCGGGCGCGGGCGGTGGAACGCCGGGCCTCCGCGGTCATGCCCAGGGCGCGTTCGATCTCCGCGCGGTGGTGCAGCAGCAGGGCGTTGCGCCAGCCGGTGGCGGTGGCCTTCCTCGCGTACGGCAGGGCCTCGCGGCTGCGGCCGTCGCGGTGCAGGGCCCAGGCCAGGGCGTCGGCGGCGACCACGTTCGGGTTGCGGGCGTACTCGGCCCGCGCGTGCGTGACGGCCAGCGCCGGGGAGCCGTGGTCGGCCTCGTACTCGGCCCAGGTCAGGTCGTCCCGTACCCCGGCCGCCCGCGTCAGGTCCCGTTGTGCTCGCAGCAGGGCCCACTGCTCGGAGGGGTCCCTGCCCGCGGCGCCGAGCACCTCGGCGTACTCGACCACGTACTGGGCGAGGGGCAGCCGCGCGACCACGGTGGCGTAGCGGTCGATCGCCTCGGCGGTGCGCCCGTCGAGCGCGGCGGCTCTGGCGGCTCCCGCGAGGGCGGGGACGAAGCCGGGGTCGGCCTCCAGCGCGAGCCGGTACTGCTCGGCGGCGCCGCGCGCGTCGCCGGAGTGCAGGGCCAGCTCGCCCAGGTAGTGGCGGCAGTAGGCGACGTCGGCGGGGGAGAAGGCGTCGGAGAGCGCGTGTTCCAGCATCCGGCGGGCCGTCGCGCGGTCGCCCCTCAGCTCGGCGTCGTAGGAGGCCCGGGTGAAGGCCGCGACACCGGGGCGCAGCTCCATCATCCTGTCGACGGCCCGCCCGGCCTCCCCGTACCGGCCGAGCTGGGTGTAGGCGTCGGCCAGCACCGCGTGGGCGTCCAGGCCGTAGGGGTTGGCGGCGACCGAGGAGCGGGCGAGCCGTACGGCCTCGGCGAACTCGTGGCGTCCGGCGGCGAGCGCGGCCAGGCCGCCGAGCACCTCCGGGTCGCCGGGGCTCAGCGCGGAGGCCCTGGCCAGCGCCTCCTCGGCGCGCGGGTAGGAGGACGGGTCGGCGGTGACGCGCGCCTGCTGGACGTAGGCCGCGCCGAGCCGCGCCCAGGCGAGGTGGTCGGCGGGCAGCCGCCGGAGCCGGTCGGTCAGCGCCCTGATCGCGCCGTCGAGGGAGAGGGCGGAGGCGGGCGTCCCGGCGAGCTCCACCCGGGCCGGGGCGGCGGTGGCGGGCGCGGGGGCGGGCCGGTCGCCGGGGATCAGCGCCGCCCCGAGGGTCAGCGCCGCGGCCAGGCCCAGTACGGCCGCGGCGGTGCGGGCTTTCGCGGAAGTCTTCACGGTCATCGTCCCTCTGGTCGACGCGGGAGCGCGCGGGGGCCCGGGGGCCCGGGGGCCCGGGGGCCCGGGGGCGCGGCGCCCGGGAGAGCCGGGCGCCGCGCCCTCGCGGTCAGCTCGCGTTCACCGACGTGTTGCCCGGCAGCGGGATGTACGGGAACACCGTGCCGAACGGCTTGTCGTTGGCGTCGACCTTGTCGCCCGCGGCCAGCGCGTCGACGAGCTTGCCCGTCTGGGCGGCGCCCGCCATCGCCTGCAGGGCGATGTCGATCACGTCGTCGCCGAGGCGGCGGCCGTTCGGGAAGCCCTGCAGGTCTCCGGCGAGCACGCCGAGCCTGTTCGGGGTCGCGGCGGGCGGGATCGCCATGTTCAGCCGCAGCATCTCCGACGGGCGCAGCTTCCCGGCGTCCTTGTTGAGGCTCTGCGAGTTGAGGTCGGCCTTGATCGGGCCGTTCTCCTTGGCGATGCCGGTGAGGAAGATCTCGACCAGGTCGTTGCGGGGCGTCTTCGGCGCCTTGAGACCGTAGATGGCCTCCAGGAGCTTGGGCACCTCGGGTTCGGTGACGCGCTTGACGACGGCGGGGACCCCGGCGTCCTGGTCCGGCGGCAGGGCGTTGAAGGCGTCCTTCAGCCCGGCCGGGACCACGACCTCGTTGACCAGCGGCTGGCCCAGGCGGGAGACCTGGACGTAGCCCTTCGGGCTCCACTTGTCGACGGTGGACCAGACGCCGACGACGGGGTTGCGCTTCGGGTCGCCGCGCAGCGCGATCTCGTCCTTGGGCAGCTGGAGGGCGAGGCTGTGCACGTTGTAGCCCTTGAGCGTGTCCTGGCCGACCTCGGACAGGTCGCCGCCGTACAGCAGGTCGAAGACCCGCAGGTCGGCGAAGAACGCCTCGTCCGACTGCCCGGCGAAGACGCTGCCCCCGCCGGGCAGCTTCTTGACGGCCTGGGCACGGAGCTTGCCGTAGTCGGGGACGGAGGCCGGGCCGGTGTTGCTCGGCGCGACGACGCCGTTCGCGACGAGGGTCCTGGTGCCGTGGGCGGTGCTCCTGGTGAGCTTGTAGCGCTGCCTGAACAGCAGGTTCTTGTCGTTCAGCGAGGTGATGGGGCCGTTGTTGTACAGGAAGGTGCCGTTGCCGCGCCGGTCCTCGTCGCGGAACGTCCACTGGTAGACGACGTCGGGCCTGGCGTCGCCATTGCTGTCGATCTTGATGTTGTAGCGGGAGTTGGTGTCGAACCGATAGAAGTTCGGGCCGCCGTTCGGCTCCTCGAACGGGATGAAGTTGGCCAGCAGCGTGACGGTGTCGGGCTTGTCGGGACTGACGAACGCGTACACGTCCGTGTTGTCGTTGCGGGGGTCACCCGCGATCATCGGCGCCTCGCGGTGCGACGAGGCGGTGCCGGTCTCGGCTCTGAGCAGGACGAACGAGGAAGCGGTCAACGCCCCTATGACGCCCATGCCGACCAGGGCGCGCCGGTTGATCCGGAGCTCCATGTCAGTTGGTCCTTTCGGCCGCCGGTCACGGTGTGACCGGCCGTGGGTACGGGGGTACGGAAGGATCCGGCCGGGTTCCTCGTCTCCCCATTCGCCGCCGTGCCCTCCCCGGATTGCCGCCGGACGCGGTGATTTCCGGCCGCCTTCTCCCCTGCCTTCTCCACGTCCTCGGTACGCCCGGTACGACCCCTTCGGGTCAACCGGGGTTGACAGTGTCGGTGGCGTCAACTTATGTTGACATCACCGATGTTCCGCTTCGTAACAGGGCGAGACGCCCGAGACGGACGCATGCGCGGTAGACAGGAAAAGCGGCCGGAGGCCGGCCACGTCGTTTCTGAGGGGGTCACATTGCCGGGGGTCACATTGCCGGACGACACGGTGCCGGACGACACGGTGCCGGGGAGCCCGGACGACACGGGATCCGGGGAGACGGGGCCGGGGAAAGCGGGGCGGGAAACCGCGTCCTGGCGGTTGCTGGCCGCGTACATCAAGCCGCACCGCAGGGCGCTGCTGCTGGGCGGGGCGCTCAGCCTCGTCGGCTCGCTGGCCGGGCTGGCGATGCCGCTCCTGGCCAAGACGGTCATCGACGCCTTCGGCGAGCAGCGCTCCCTGCTCGGCCCGGTGCTCGGCCTGACCGCCGCCGTGCTCCTGGGCGCGGCGATCGGCGCGCTGGGCAGTTACGTGCTGGAACGGATGGGCGAGGGCATCGTCTTCTCCGCCCGCCGTACCCTCGTCGACCGGATGCTGCGGCTGCGGGTGTCCGAGGTCGACCGGCTCAAGCCGGGCGACCTGATGTCCCGGGTGACCTCCGACACCACGCTGCTGCGGGCGGTGTTCACCAACGGCGTGGTCGAGACGGTCAGCTCGCTCTTCATGCTCGTGGGCGCCGTGGTGATGATGGCGGTCATCGACGGGCTGCTGCTGCTCATCACGCTGGGAGTGCTGGTCGTGGTCGGCGGGTTCGTCAGCCTGATCATGCCCCGCATCCGGCGCGCCTCGCTGCAGGCGCAGGTCGCGGTCGGTGAGATGGGCGCCGTCCTCGACCGGGTGCTCCAGGCGTTCCGCACGGTCAAGGCCAGCGGTGCCGAGGAGCGGGAGATCGCCGCGGTGGGCGAGGCGGCCCGCGAGGCGCGCGACCGCGGGATCGCCGTCGCGTGGCTGACCTCGATCGCCGGCGTCTCGGCGTGGGTGTCCGCGCAGCTGGCCTTCGTGGCCGTGCTCGGCGTGGGCGGCGCGCGGGTCTCCTCGGGCTCGCTGGAGGTCTCCTCGCTGATCGCCTTCCTGCTGTACCTGTTCTACCTGGTCGCCCCCATCGGCCAGCTGGTCAACGGCTTCACCCAGGTGCAGAACGGCCTGGCCGCGGTGAAGCGGATCCGCGAGATCGAGGAGCTGCCCGCCGAGGAGGCGGACGGCGT
Source organism: Streptosporangium sp. NPDC002524 (assembly GCF_040295985.1). Classification (NCBI taxonomy): domain Bacteria; kingdom Bacillati; phylum Actinomycetota; class Actinomycetes; order Streptosporangiales; family Streptosporangiaceae; genus Streptosporangium; species Streptosporangium sp. NPDC002524. The sequence goes on from NZ_JBEOWK010000020.1 coordinate 133,644, forward strand.
GGCGTACGAGGTCGGCAGCGCCCCGGCCGGGGTCGTCTTCGAGGACGTCGCCTTCCGGTACGGCGACGACAGGCCGGTCGTCCACGACGGCGTCTCCTTCGAGGTGCTCGCGGGCGGGCTGACCGCCCTGGTGGGTCCCTCGGGGGCGGGGAAGTCCACGGTCTTCGCCCTGCTGGAGCGGTTCTACGAGCAGCAGGGCGGGACGATCGCGATCGACGGCCGCGACATCGCGGACTGGCCGCTCGCCGAGCTGCGCGCCTGCCTCGGCTACGTCGAGCAGGACGCGCCGGTGCTGGACGGCACACTCAGGGAGAACCTCGTCTTCGCCGCGCCGGGCGTGGCGGAGGCAGACATCTGGCGGGTGCTCGCCCGCACCCGCCTGGAGGACCTGGTCTCCCGGCTCCCCGAGGGGCTGGACACCCGGGTCGGCCACCGGGGCATCATGCTCTCCGGCGGCGAGCGCCAGCGGGTCGCCATCGCCCGCGCCCTGCTGCGCAGCCCCCGGCTCCTGCTGCTCGACGAGGCGACCTCCCAGCTCGACGCGGTCAACGAGCTGCGGCTCCGCGAGGTGATCGCGGAGGTGGCGGCGGAGACGACCGTGCTGGTGATCGCCCACCGCCTCTCCACCGTGGCGGGGGCCGACCGGATCGTGGTGATGGAGGCTGGCCGGGTACGGGCCGTGGGCACCCACGACGAGCTGCTCGCCGACGACGCCCTCTACCGGGAGCTGGCCACGACCCAGTTCCTGCTGCCCACCTAGAGCCTCACGCGGTTCCGGTCGCCTGCCTGGACGGAGCCGACGGAGCCGAGGGAGCCGAGGGAGCCGGGGAGCAGGGGAGCAGGGGGACGGGCTCCGGCACCCGCCGGGGCCGTCGCCCGGTTCCCGTTGCCCAGCCGACCCTGCGGTCACTGGCTCGGTTGGGTAAATTCATATCGTCCATAAAGGAATAAATCGGACACCGGGACGGGGGGCTGATTCGCCGTCCGGTGAATCGGGCATCCCCGCCTGTGCGAAGCCTCTCCTTCGCGTCGGAGCGCCGTTCGGGCGCTCGCCGCATTCGATCACCCGGTCCCGTCCGTGCGGGACGAGGATCGGGGCGTGACGATCGTTACGGCCACCACCGGGGGTGTCGTGGGCGCGCTGCCCGCGACACCCCCCTTCCCGGGTTGACCTGTAGCCTCCGGGTGACCAAATATGAATACGTTCATTCATTCCTGAGGGGGAGGTCGGGCATGTCCGGCAGCCGGATCGTGCGCGCGCCGCGCGGTACCACGCTCACCGCCAAGGGGTGGCCGCAGGAGGCGGCACTCCGCATGATCCAGAACAATCTCGATCCCGAGGTCGCCGAGCATCCGGAACAGCTCGTCGTCTACGGCGGCTCGGGCAAGGCCGCCCGCGACTGGCGCTCCTTCGACGCGATCACCCGTACCCTGACCACCCTGGAGGGCGACGAGACGCTCCTGGTGCAGTCGGGCCGCCCCGTCGGGGTGTTCCGCACCCACGAGTGGGCCCCCCGGGTGCTCATCGCCAACTCCAACCTGGTGCCCGACTGGGCCAACTGGGAGGAGTTCCGGCGCCTGGAGGCCGCCGGGCTGACCATGTACGGGCAGATGACGGCCGGTTCCTGGATCTACATCGGCACCCAGGGCATCCTGCAGGGCACCTACGAGACCTTCGGGGCCGTGGCCGCCAAGAGGTTCGGCGGGAGCCTCGCCGGGACGATCACGCTGACCGCCGGGCTCGGCGGCATGGGCGGCGCCCAGCCGCTCGCCGTGACCATGAACGGCGGCGTGGTGATCTGCGTCGACTGCGACCCCAGGTCGATCGACCGGCGGATCGAGCACCGCTACCTGGACGTCCGCGCCGCCGACCTCGACGAGGCGCTGCGCCTGGCGTACGAGGCCCGTGACCAGCGCAGGCCGCTGAGCATCGGGGTCGAGGGCAACGCGGCCGAGGTCGTGCCCGAGCTGCTGCGCAGGGGCGCCGAGATCGACGTCGTCACCGACCAGACGTCCGCCCACGACCCGCTGATGTACCTGCCGATCGGCGTCGCCTTCGAGGACATGGCCGGCGAGCGGGAGAAGGACCCGGCGGGCTTCACCCGCAGGGCCCGCGAGGCGATGGCCGCCCATGTGGAGGCGATGGTCGGCTTCCAGGACGCCGGGGCCGAGGTCTTCGACTACGGCAACTCGATCCGGGGCGAGGCGCGGCTCGCGGGCTACACCCGCGCGTTCGACTTCCCCGGCTTCGTGCCCGCCTACATCCGGCCGCTGTTCTCCGAGGGCAAGGGCCCGTTCCGCTGGGCCGCGCTCTCCGGCGCCGCCTCCGACATCGCCAAGACCGACCGCGCGATCCTGGACCTGTTCCCCGACAACGAGCCGCTCGCCCGGTGGATCCGGCTGGCCGGGGAGAAGGTCCACTTCCAGGGACTGCCCGCCCGCATCTGCTGGCTCGGGTACGGCGAGCGCCACCTGGCCGGGGAGCGGTTCAACGACATGGTGGCCTCGGGAGAGATCGAGGCCCCGCTGGTGATCGGCCGCGACCACCTCGACTGCGGAAGCGTCGCGAGCCCGTACCGGGAGACCGAGGGCATGGCCGACGGCTCCGACGCGATCGCCGACTGGCCGCTGCTGAACGCGATGCTCAACGTCGCCTCCGGCGCCGCGTGGGTCTCCATCCACCACGGCGGCGGCGTCGGCATCGGCCGCTCCATCCACGCCGGGCAGGTCACCGTGGCCGACGGCACCAGGCTCAGCGCCGAGAAGCTCAACCGGGTCCTCACCAACGACCCGGGCACGGGTGTCATCCGCCACGTCGACGCCGGATACGACGAGGCCGTCACCGTGGCCGAGGAACGAGGCGTGCGCATCCCGATGCGCGAGTCCTGACGCGCCGCGGCCGGGCTCGCGAATCTCGGCGAAACGCGTGCCGTGACCGGAGCATGCGCGTCCCGTCAGGACGCGTGCCGTGACCGGGGCTCGCGAGTCCTCACCGGCCCGACGGTGACCGGGGGCACGCGAGTCCCGGGCGGCACGCGTCCCGGCCGGGGACATGCGGGCTCCGGCCCGGTGCGCGTCCTGATCGGGGACACCCGCCTTTCCACCGGTTCGAACGGGTGCTGATTCGCGTGCCGTGTCCCGATTCCGGGGGACGAATCCGCTGGGCGCCGCTCGCTTCCTCCGGTCCGGGTGTATGAACGACAACGGGGCGGGACGGGGGAGGGGAGTGCTCGTGGGTCTTCGAGCGGTTGGAGGGGGCGTGGGTGACGGACTCGATCGGCTGTTGGAGGGGCGGCGGCTGTCACCCGTGCAGCGGCGGATCGCGCGCTACCTGGGCGACCATCTGTCCGAGGCCGTCTTCCTGTCCAGCGTGGAGCTGGCAGAGCGGGCCGGGGTGAGCCAGCCGTCGGTGACGAGGTTCGCGGTGGTGCTCGGTTTCGCGGGATACCCCGAGCTCAGGCAGGCGCTGCGGCCCCTCGTCGTGGGCGGCAGGAAACCGTCGCGGGCCAACGACCTGCAGACCGCGATCGACGTGGAGATCGACAACCTGCGGAGCGTGCGCGACACGCTGAGCGATCCCTCCGACCTGTCGGAGCTGGGCGCCGGCCTTGCGGGATCCGAGCCCCTGCCGGTGCTGGGCCTGCGGGTGTCGAGCGGGCTGGCCACCACGTTCGCCTACTTCGCGCGCCGCATCCACCCCGACGTCCGCCTGCTCACCCACGGCGGCTCGGAGCTGGCCGACGGCCTGTACGCCGCGCGCCGGGCCGGGGCGGGCTGGCTGGTCGCGGTGCTCCTGCCCCGCTACCCGGCCGAGGCCGTGCAGGCCCTGCGCGGGGCACGCGACCTCGGCCTGCGTACGGCGGTGATCACCGACCGGCGGGACGTGCCCTTCGCGGCCGACGTGGTGCTGGCCGCCCCCGTCGGTGAGCGGCTGGTCTTCGACTCGCACGCGGCGCCGCTCGCCCTGGCGATGGTGCTGGTGGAGGCGATGGCCGACGCGGCGCCGCTGCGCACCCAGGCCCGCCTGGAGGAGTACGAGCGGATGACCGACCAGGCCGGGATCTTCACCGAGCAGCTCGACTGACGGCGCGGGAGTCCCGCCAAGCGCCGTCACGGGATGGGACGGGGCCTATCCGGCGAGCCGTTTCATCGAGCTGACCGACCAGCGCAGGCTGATCGCGGACAGGACCAGGATGAGCCCGAAGGCCAGCGGGATCGAGCCGTCGGAGAAGTCGCCGTCGAACAGCGCCCGCCCCGCCTCGACCGCGTGGTAGAGCGGGTTGAACTGCGCGACCGCCCGCATCCAGTCGGGGGCGAGCGACATGGGCAGCATGATGCCGGTGAGCAGGATCAGCGGCATCGCGAAGAACTGCATGATCTGCGACATGCCGTTCTCGTCGCGCAGCGCCAGCGCCATGCCGTACGACAGGCCGGAGGCGAGCAGCCCGGTCGCGGCCATCAGCACCAGCATGAGCGCGAGCCCCGGCAGGCTGGCCCGCATGCCCATCAGCGTGGCCAGCGCGATCACCAGCAGGGCCTGGACGACCAGCACGATCATGTCGCGCAGGGTGCGGCCCAGCACGATCGCGGGGCGCCAGACGGCACTGACCGCGAGCCGCTCCAGGTAGCCGTTGCGGATCTCGTTGATCATGCCGAAGCCCACGAAGAGCGAGCCGAACAGGGCGATCATCATCATCACGCCGGGCGTGAACATCCGCAGCGTGTCGCCCATGGTGCCGCCCGCGGTGGTGTTGGCCACCAGCGGGGCGAAGAGGAGCAGGTACAGGACGGGCTGCATCAGGCCGAACAGCGGCCAGACGGGGTTGCGCAGGGTGGCCCTGAGCTCGTAGCCCAGGAACAGCGTCGTGTGTCGGAGCACGGGAGGTCCTCGTCGTTCGGGTCGTCCGGTTCGGGGTGTTCGGGGCGTTCAGTTCGCGTCGCGCAGGGAACGGCCGGTGTGGCGCAGGAACACGTCGTCGAGCGTGGCCCGGTCCAGGGAGATCGACCGGATCGGCAGCCCTCCGGCCTCCAGGGCGCGGAGCAGGGCGGGCAGGTTGTGCTCCCCGTCGTCGAGGTAGGCGCGCAGGACGTCCTCCTCCTCGCGGACCTCCCTGACGTACGGCTCGGCGCCGAGGAGCGCCCGCGCCTCGGCGGCCCGGTCGAGGCGGAGCGTGACGACGTCGCCCGCGACCTCCTTCTTGAGCTCGGCGGGGGTGCCCTCCGCGACGACGCGTCCGTGGTCGATGATGACCAGCCGGTCGCAGAGCGCGTCGGCCTCCTCCAGGTAGTGGGTGGTCAGCAGCACGCTGGTGCCCCGCTCGCGCAGGGAGCGCACCTCGTCCCACAGGTTGGCGCGGTTCTGCGGGTCGAGGCCGGTGGTGGGCTCGTCGAGGAAGAACAGCGGCGGGTGGTTGACCAGGCCGACGGCGAGGGCGAACCTGCGCTTCTGCCCGCCGGACAGCGTCCGTACGGGACGGTCGGCCAGCTCGGCCAGGTCGAACGCGGCCAGGAGCTCCTCGCTGCGCGCCCTCGCCCGCGCGCGGGACATGCCGCCGATCCTGGCGGCGAGGACGAGGCCCTCGCGGCCGGGGGAGTTCTCGTCCACGCCGCCGCCCTGGCCGACGTAGCCGATCTTCTCCCGAACCCGGGCGGCCTCGGTGACCACGTCGTGGCCCGCCACCCGGGCGGTGCCGGAGGTCGGGGTGACGAGGGTGGCGAGCATCCGGATCGTGGTGGTCTTTCCCGCGCCGTTCGGGCCGAGGAAGGCGAAGATCTCGCCCTCGGCGACGGACAGGTCGACGCCCTTGACGGCCTCGACCTCCCGGGGGCTGTCCCTGCCGCGCCTGGTGGTGAAGGTCTTGCGCAGGTCGTGCGCTTCGATGATCATGATCCTCCGTCGTCGGGGGTACGGAAAGGTTCGGGGAACGGGGGAACGGTGGCGGAGTCTCGACCGGGTTTCCGGGCCGGGGATCCTCTTTCCGGCCCGGCGATTCCCGGAAGGCTCAGGGAGCGGCCGGTGTTCCGGCACGCGGCCCGAAGCGGTCCTCAGACGGTTTTTCCGTGAACGAGTTTCCGTGGACGGGTGAGGTCGGGCCCGTCCGCGGCCTGCCGAGCATGCGGCCCGGGGCAGGGCTCAGGGCAGTTTTCCGGCCCTGACGTCGGGGACCGACTCCTCGATCCAGTCGAGCTGCGCCTGGAACTGGCGGATGTTGAGCTGGAGGCACTCGTCGATGTGCCGGGGTGCTCCGTAGCCCTGCTTGCCGCCCAGCGCGCGCCGCATCATCGAGATGGACGCCCGCAGCTGCTCGGCCCTCGCCTCCATGGCGTTGACCAGGTCGGCCGGGGGAAGACGGTCCATGAAGGTGAGCGCGACCTGGAAGGGGTCGACGATCGGCTTCACGAACCACCAGCTGTTCGTCAGCTGCCGGCCGAAGTCGGCGCGTCCCGCCTCGGTGATGCCGTAGACCGTCCTGCCGCCCCTGCCCTGCTCGACGATCTCCAGCAGTCCCTCCTCGGCCATCTTGGCCAGGCCGTGGTAGATCGAGCCGTAGGCCACGTTGGCCCAGCTGTCGGCGCCCCACAGTTCGAGGCGGCGCCGTACCTCGTAGCCGTGCAGCGGGCCGTCGAGCAGCACGCCGAGGAGCAGGGTCCGGGTGGAAGACATACTCAAGTTTGTATTCAAGTTTGAGTACGTGTCAAGCGTGCGAGATCATGGGGCGTCCCGGGCCGGAGACGTTCCGCCCCGAGTGAGGGATTTCCGCCCGGAGTAAGGTGATTGTCATGTCCGTACGCCCCAGCGCGCTGGTCACCGGCGCTTCCCGAGGGGTCGGCGCCGCGATCGCCCGGGCCCTGGCTCCCACGCACGACCTGCTGCTCGGCGGGCGCGACACCGAGGCGCTGGCCGCGACGGTCTCCGGCCTGCCCGGCGCCTCGGCGCGGCCCTGGCCGGTGGAGCTCACCGCCGTCACGGAGGCCGACGTCGCCGGCGTCGACCGGCTCGACGTACTGGTGCACAGCGCGGGCGTGGTGACCCTGGGACGGATCGAGGAGACCCCGGCCGAGGTGTGGCGGCGCACGATGGAGGTCAACGTGATCGCGGTGGCCGAGCTGACCCGGCTGCTGCTGCCCGCGCTCCGCGCGGCGCGCGGCCACGTGGTGCTGATCAACTCCGGGGCGGGACAGCGGGCCAACCCCAACTGGGTCTCCTACGCGGCCAGCAAGCACGCGCTGCGCGCCTTCGCCGACGGGCTCCGTCTGGAGGAGCCCGAGCTCCAGGTCACCACGCTCTACCCGGGACGGGTCGCCACCGACATGCAGCGCGGGGTACGGGACCGCGAGGGCGGCCCCTACCAGCCGGAGAGGTATCTCGACCCGGACTCGGTGGCCCGGCTGGCGCTGACGGCCCTGACCGCGTCCCCCGACGCCCACATCACCGAGATCACCGTACGTCCCGCCGCCGGCCCCCCGAACTGAGAGCGGGTACGACGGACCGGCGGGGTCCACGTTTGCCGGGGGCCAGGGGGCCAGGGGGCCGTGGGCCGTGGGCCGTGGGCCGTGGGCCGGGAGGACGACGCCTGAGCGGGACGGGACCGAGGGTGCGGCGGCGCCTGAGGGGGTCGGCAGGATCGAGGGTGCGGCGGGCTCGCCAATGAATGGAGTCATTCACATAATGGGAGGGTGTTCGACGAGATGTGGGGTGCCATAGAGCACCTCGGACGTGACGGCCGGACCCGGGGCTACCTGCGCGACGCGTGGTCGCCCGCGGATCTGGAACTCCGGCGGTGGTTCGGGCAGGAGGCCGCCAGACGCGGCCTCGACCTGAGGGAGGACCGCAACGGCAACCTGTGGGCCTGGTGGGGCGACCCGTCCGCCAGGCCAGGCGTGGTCACCGGCAGCCACCTCGACTCGGTGCGGCAGGGCGGCGCCTTCGACGGCCCGCTCGGCGTCGTGTCGGCCTTCGCCGCCCTCGACCTGCTGCGGGCCAGGGACTTCCGGCCCGCGCGTCCCCTGGGGATCGCCTGCTTCACCGACGAGGAGGGCGCCAGGTTCGGCGTCCCGTGCGTCGGCTCGCGCCTGCTGACCGGGATCCTCGACCCCGACAGGGCACGCGCTTTGAAGGACGACGAGGGCGACTCGCTGGCCGAGGTGCTGCGCGGGGCCGGGCGCGACCCCGGCGGCCTCGGCCGGGACGAGGAGACCCTGCGGCACATCGGCGTCTTCGTCGAGCTCCACGTCGAGCAGGGCCAGGACCTGGTCCACCGGGACGCCCGGGTCGGCGTCGCCTCGGCCATCTGGCCGCACGGCCGCTGGCGGTTCGACTTCCACGGCCAGGCCAACCACGCGGGCACCACCCGCCTGGCCGACCGCGACGACCCGATGCTGCCCTTCGCCCGTACCGTCCTGCACGCCCGCCAGGCCGCCGAGCGCAACGGCGTGGTCGCCACCTTCGGCAAGACACGCGTGTCGCCCAACAACGCCAACGCCGTCCCCGGCCTGGTCAGCGCCTGGCTGGACGCCAGGGGCGGCGACGAGGACGCGGTCAGGGCGCTGGTCGGCGAGCTGACCGACTTCTCCGGCGCCGAGGTGACCGTCGAGTCGTGGACCCCGGTCGTCGACTTCGACGCGGTCCTGCGGGAGCGGGTCGCGGCCGCCGCCTCGGTCGGTAACGCGGTCGGGAACACGGCTGGGAACACGGCTGGGAACACGGCCGGGAACGCTGCCGCCACGGGGAAAGCGGCCGGGAACACGGCCGGGAACGCGACTGGGAACGGGGCAGGGGCGGCGGCCGGGCGCGCGCCCGTCCTGCCGACCGGCGCCGGGCACGACGCGGGCATCCTCGCGTCCGCGGGTGTGCCCAGTGCGATGGTGTTCGTCCGCAATCCGACGGGCATCTCTCATTCTCCGGAGGAACACGCGGACAGGGCCGACTGCCACGCCGGGGTCACCGCCCTCGCCGCCGTTGTGGAGGACCTGTGCGGGAGCTGAGCTACTGGTGCGAGCTGGCCTGGCTGCCACCGGGCGAGGTCGTCGCGGGGGTGCTCGTCAAGGTCGACGACACCCTGATCACCGAGATCGTCACCGGCGTGGCGGCCCCGCCCGGCGGAGCCGTCCGGCTCGCCGGGCTCACCCTCCCCGGGCTGGCCAACGCGCACTCCCACGCCTTCCACCGGGCCCTGCGCGGGGTGACGCAGCGCGAGAAGGGCAGCTTCTGGACCTGGCGCGAGCGGATGTACGGCGTGGCGGGCACGCTCGACCCCGACTCCTACCTCGGGCTCGCCAGGGCCGCGTTCGCCGAGATGGCGCTGGCCGGGATCACCTGCGTGGGGGAGTTCCACTACCTGCACCACGGGCCGGACGGCAGGCCGTACGACGACCCGAACGCGATGGGGCACGCGCTCGTCCAGGCCGCGCGGGAGGCGGGGCTGCGCATCGCGCTGCTGGACGCCTGCTACCTGACCGGCGGCGTCGGCACCCCGCTGAGCGGCGTGCAGCGGCGGTTCGGCGACCGGGACGTCGACGGGTGGGCCGGGCGTGCCGAGACGCTCGCGGCCGGGTACCGGGGCGAGCGGGACGTGGAGATCGGCGTGGCCGTGCACTCGGTCCGCGCGGTCAGGGCCGAGCAGATCCCGGTGGTCGCCGAGTTCTCCCGGCGGCACGGGGTCCCGCTGCACGCCCACGTCTCCGAGCAGCGCGCGGAGAACGCCGCCTGCGTGGACGCCTACGCCGCGACCCCGGTCCAGCTGCTGGAGGCGCACGGCGCGCTCGGCCCCCGCTCGACCGCCGTGCACGCCACGCACCTGTCGGACGTGGACGTCGCGCTGCTCGGGAGCTCCGGCACGCGCGTGTGCATGTGCCCGACGACCGAACGCGACCTCGCCGACGGCATCGGACCCGCCAGGAGGCTGTTCGAGGCGGGCGCGCCCATCACGCTCGGCTCCGACAGCCACGCGGTCGTCGACCTGTTCGAGGAGGCCCGCGCGGTCGAGCTGGACGAGCGGCTCGCCACCGAGCGGCGCGGCCACTGGTCGGCCGCCGAGCTCCTGAACGCCGCGACCGCAGCCGGGCACGACTCGCTCGGCTTCGCCGGCGCGGGCATGCTCGTCCCGGGCGCGTGGGCGGACCTGGTGTCGGTGCGCCTCGACTCGGTCCGTACGGCCGGAGCCGCGCCCGCGCACCTGGCCGAGACCGTGGTCTTCGCCGCCACGGCCGCCGACGTGCACTCCGTGGTGTCCGGCGGGCGCCACGTGGTCGTCGGCGGCAGGCACGCCCTCGGCGACGTGGGCACCATGCTCGCCGAGGCGATCGCCTCGGCGCGAGAGGGGGAGTCGGTATGAAGGGCGGGGACCGGCCGGTGAGAGGAGAAGCCGGTATGACGAGCGAGGTCCGGCCGGTGACGAGCACCCTTTTCGATCGCATCGGCCTGCTCTACACGGGCGACCGCGCGCGGGAGGAGATCGAGAACGCGGCGCTCGTCGTCGAGGGCGGCGAGGTGGTGTGGGTGGGACCCGCCGGCGCGGCCCCGTCCGCCGACGAGCGGGTGGACGTGGACGGGCGCTGCGTGATCCCGGGCTTCGTCGACAGCCACGCCCATCTCGTCTTCGCGGGCGACCGCACGGCCGAGTTCGCCGCCCGCATGGCGGGCCGCCCGTACACGGCGGGGGGCATCCGTACGACGGTGTCGGCCACCCGCGCCGCCTCCGACGCCGAGCTCGTGACGCGCACCGCCGGGCTGGTCGCCGAGATGCTCGCCCAGGGGACGACCACGGTCGAGATCAAGAGCGGCTACGGCCTCACGGTCGGCGACGAGCGCCGGTCACTGGAGATCGCGCGGGGGTTCACCGAGGAGACCACCTACCTGGGCGCGCACGTCGTACCCCCCGACGCCTCCTCGGCCGACGAGTACGTCCGCACCGTCACCGGGGAGATGCTGGAGGCCTGCGCGCCGCACGCCCGGTGGGTCGACGTGTTCTGCGAGCGCGGGGCCTTCGACGCCGACCAGAGCAAGGAGATCCTCCTCGCCGGGGTGAAGGCGGGGCTGCTGCCCCGGATCCACGCCAACCAGCTGGGCGAGGGGCCCGGGGTGCGGATCGCCGCCGAGGTGGGCGCGGCCTCCGCCGACCACTGCACCCACCTGAGCGACGACGACGTCTCGGCGCTGGCGTCGTCGGGCGTGGTGGCCACCCTGCTGCCCGGCGCGGAGTTCTCCACCCGCTCGCCCTACCCGGACGCCCGCCGCCTGCTGGACGCCGGGGTGACGGTCGCGCTGGCCACCGACTGCAACCCGGGTTCCTCCTTCACCTCCTCCATGCCGTTCTGCGTGGCGCTGGCGGTCCGCGAGATGCGGATGACGCCGCTGGAGGCGATCAGGGCCGCCACGTACGGCGGGGCGAGGGCGCTGCGCCGCGGGGACGTGGGCACGCTGAGGGTGGGGAGCAGTGGTGATCTGGTGATTCTGGACACACCCACGTACGTCCATCTCGCCTACCGGCCGGGGGTGCCGCTGGTGACGCAGGTGTGGAAGCGGGGCCGCCGCCTGGTTTGAGCGCCTTTGCGGGGGTTGGTTGCGAGTCTTGGTGTCACGCTGGGAAACCTCCTCCTTGAGGAGGAATTCCAAACCATTCTCCAGGCGTACTTTTTGAGGGAATCTTTGCCCTGGCACGTCCGTTGAAAAGACAAGCGATGTGTCTGCGCGCACGGGGCGTCAAGCGAGCGAGTGGACACGTCATAAGCAGGCGGAGCGAGGTGCCATCGGATGGCAAGGCCGACGGGGAATCGGACGCAGGATCAGCACGTCTCTGATCGAGATCTGCTCGGGACCTACCTGGCAGAGATCGGGCGGGTGCCCCTGCTCACCGCGGAGGAAGAGGTCGAACTCGCCAAGCGGATCGAGGCGGGTCTCTTCGCTGAGCAGTTGCTGGACGGCGGGCTGGGTGGATTGGCGGAGCCGCGGATCGGGGACGCGGCCGATGAGGAGCTCGAACGACTGGCCGTTTCCGGACGGAGGGCCAAGGATGAATTCATCCAGGCCAATCTACGTCTTGTGGTGGCCGTCGCGCGCAAATATTCGGGACGGGGAATGCCGCTGATCGATCTGGTCCAGGAGGGGAACCTGGGGCTGGTCCGCGCGGTCGAGAAGTTCGACTACCAACGCGGTTACAAGTTCTCGACGTACGCCACGTGGTGGATCAGGCAGTCGGTGGGGCGCGCCATCCACGAGCAGGCCCGGCCGGTGCGCCTGCCCACCCACGCGGGCGAGCAGATGACCAGGCTGATGCGGGTCCGCCGCGACATGCTGGCCGAGTTCGACCAGGAGCCGACCGACGCCGACCTGGCGACGGTGCTCGAACTCCCCATCGAGCGGGTCCGCGAGCTCCGCCGCTGGGCCTCCGACCCCGTCTCCCTGCAGCTGGGCGTGGGTGACGAGGACGAGACCGAGCTCGGCGACATGATCGCCGACGACACGTGGGCCGATCCCGAGCAGCAGGCGATGGACATCCTGGAGCGCGAGCGCCTGGAGGTGTGGCTGACCGGGCTGGAAGGGCAGACCCGCGAGATGCTCCGCTGGCGCTACGGCCTGATGGACGGCCGCGAGCACACGCTGACCGAGGTCGGCGAGCGCTACGGCATCGGCCGCGACCGCGCCCGCCGGATCGAGCGCGACGCCCTGGCCCGTCTGCGAAAGATGGCCACGGCCGCTTAGTCCCTGTGATCCGGCACGGTTTCGTTTGGACCGTGCCGGATCAACGGGGTCGTTTGGCTTTTGGTGAGTCCTGTCGTTGCGGTGGCTTCATGGCTGCATGGTTGTTCGGGCAGTGGTGATTCGATCGCTGTAGTGAGCTTCGTCGTTGTTCACGCTTGGTCGGTTCCGTGGGTGTTCAGGCTGCGGTGCGTCGGGTGTTCAGGCTGTGGCGTGTCGCCGGTTGCATCGTGGTGGGTTCCGGCGCCGTTCACGCTGCGGTGGGCGGGTGCTCCGGACGGCCGTCCCAGTCGCTCTCCGGTGATTCAGGCCTCCGGCCTGCGCGGGCGCGATGGTCGCGGGCTCTTTTCAAGCCGTCCGGAACACCCGCCCACCTCCGCTGCCCTCACTCCCTATGCGTGGTGTGCGGACCGTAGTGGCTTTCTTCCCGGCCGCCCGGTGTTCTCCGCGCGGCTGAAGCGATCCGTAAGGGACCGTTCAGTACGGGTCGCCATAGCTGAAGCTCCACCTCGGAAAGGAGCGCAGGGCGGGTCGCCGTACCGTGTCACGGGGATGTGAGGTCGAACTGCGCCCACACCACGTGGCCGACGGCCTGGGTGCCTCGGTACCCGACTTTGGAGGCCAGGGCCGCCACGGTCATGAGACCTCGGCCGTTCTCCTCGTCCCCGGCCGGAAATCGTTGCCGTCGGGTTCTGGGCGTTCCACCCCAGCCGCAGTCGTAGACGGCGACGCGGACGGTCGTGGTCTTGCGGATGACCTCGACGATGAAGGAGCCGTGAGCCTTACCGCTGGCGGTGTGGCGCAGCGCGTTGCTGACGAGTTCTGAGACGGCCAGCTCGGCGTCTTCGCGACAGGGCGAGTCGTCCAACAGGAAACGGACGAACTGGCGGGCCCGTGGGGCCTGATCGAGGCGCCCCAGGAAGGTTCGGCGCCAGGTCAGGCCGCCGGGGCGGATCGCCACCATCGCATGGATCAGCTCGGGACGGGGCACGGCCGGTTCGCTGGCCGTGGGAGGTCGGTGAGCGAGGTCAGCCATTGAGGGCTCTCCGTTCGACTCGACGAGATCGGGCGCTCATCTCCTACGACATCCCACGTGACGACGGAACGGCAGAGCCTGTACGTACTGTGAAAGATCATTTGCGAACCTTGCAAAATCGGCGGGAAAGAGATGCGTGCGCTGCTTCTCAGGGTGACGGTCCGCTTACGATGGGATCCCCTCCCTGGATGCGGGTGGCCCATGGTGGAGACGCGAAGGCATGACGTGTCGGATCCTCAGATGCGCGAAGCGGTCGCCGCGCACGACTACGGGAAAGTGGTACGGCTCGCCCGCCGTGCCCAAGGTTTGACACAACAGGAACTCGGCGTTTTGGCGGGTTACTCGGCCGCGACGATTTCGCGGCTGGAAACCGGGCATCAGGCGTTGGACGACATCACCACGCTTCGCATCCTGGCCCGCGTGCTTGACATCCCACCGTCGTGGCTGGGGCTGTCATCCCCGCCCGCCCTGGAGGATCCCCCTGTGGGCCGGAGAGTCCACCCCCGCTCCACGGCTGTGCCCGTTAGTGTTGAACCTCACCTGGCAGGGGAGGATGACGCCGTGAAGCGACGCCGGTTTCTCGCCGGGCTCACCGGTCTGACCGGGGCAGCCCTCCTCGCGGGGCCCCAGGAGGCGGCCGACGCCGCGACGATGGCTCAGCGTCTCGAACGGTTCCTCACCACGGACACCGCCGGAACTCCGGCGACCATGACCGAGTTGCGCGCGGCTCTCGACGTGGCGCGTACGACATTCGACGCCTGCCGGTACGGCGACCTGTCGATCATGCTTCCCCGGGTCGCGGCCACCGCTCAGGCCACTCTCACCCAGGTGGGAGGGCGGGAGCGGGAACAGGCGAACGCTTGTCTCGCGGACGCCTACATGCTGACCAGCGAGCTCGCGGTCAAGCTCAATCAGGACGGCATGGCCTGGGTGGCCGCCGACAGGGCTCTCGCCACGGCCACCTCCTCGGGTGACCCGTTCGCGATCGCCGGGGCCTCCCGGGCCGTGGCGATCGCCATGCGGCGCCAGGGGCGTCATGAGGGGGCGGTCGGCATGCTCACGCGCACCGCGCTCGACCTGGGGACGGACAGGGGGACTCCGGAGCCGCGGACGCTCCAGGTCTACGCCGCGCTGCTGTGCACCGCCGCCTACTCCTGTGCCCAGAACGGCCTGAGGGGCCGGTCACTCGATCTGATCGGGGAAGCTGAGCAGGCGGCGGGCCGTCTTCCCGAGGCCACGTCGCGGGGGAGGCTCCCGACGCCCGCGAACGTCGCGGTGTACCGGGTCGGCATCCATACCGCCCTCGGTGAGCCGGGGGTCGCCCTCGATCACGCCCGTGGGGTGAACCATCGCCTGCTCACCACCCCTGAGCGCCGTGCTCGCTGGTGTGTCGACACGGCTCGCGCCTGGGAGCAGTTCGGTCGCAAGGATCGGGCGGTGACCGCGTTGCTCGCGGCCGAGCGGACCGCTCCTCAGGAGATCCGACGGCCGGCGGTGGCCACGTTGATCTCGGGGATGCGGTACGGCGCGGGACCGGTCCCGTCGGAGCTTCACGCGTTGGCCATCCGTAATGGGATGAATTAGGCCGAGTGGCTGTTTTGTGGCTGATCTTTTCAAGAGTTACGCGACGTACGGCCGCATTGTGCGATGAGAAGGATCGTTCCAGCTGCCGGCACGGTGGGGTTCGTGTTTTCACGGCGCTCGCCGTGCGCTCCTTTCGAAAGTAACGCTTCAGTTACGGCGGCTCGCTCCGAATGGTCTCGTACGGATCGCTTCAGCCGCATGCCGTTCACAGGGCGGCCGGAGAGTGAGCCGCCACGGTCGCGCGCCGTGTGGCGGGAGCGTGCGCGGCGGAGGCGGGCGGGTGTTCCGGACGGCTTGGAAGAGAGCCCGAAACCACCGTGCCCGCGCAGGCCGGAGGCCTGGATCCCCGGAGCGCGACTGAGAGGGCCGTCCGGAATGCCCGCCCGCCGCGGCGCGAGCGGCGCCGAAGTCGATCAAGGCCGTGCGCGGCCGTGGCCAGGGGTTACGGCCCCACCTTTTTGTCCGGATTGAGGGGACATGGTGGGCGTGGCGGCGGCCGGGAGGAGGGGCACCGATATCCCCGGGAACGGTCAAGCACGGCCCACCTGGGCTCTTTTGCGGTCATCTCTAAGTCATGGCACACCGCGTCCGAAACACGTCTGAAACACCATGCGGCCGAGATTCACAGATGTGAAACACGCAAGGTCGCACCTTGAAACGGTGGAAGAACACGCTGTGGCGCAACGTCAGTGCGCGGCCGGTCGATGGAGCCCAGGAAGCGATCACTGCGACTGTGAAACCGGCCACACGCCATTTGTAAGGGAGGGTCGCGTCGAATGAAGATCGATAGCGGCACCACTGCCTGGATGCTCACAGCCACCGCCTTGGTGCTGTTGATGACTCCTGGCCTCGCGTTCTTCTACGGAGGAATGACAAGGGCCAAGAGTGTCCTGAACATGATGATGATGTCGTTCGTCAGCATCATCACCGTCACCATCGCATGGGTGCTTTACGGGCACTCGCTGACCTTCACCGACAACGGCAGCGAGCTCGTCAACAAGTTCATCGGCGGCTTCGACGCCCTTGGGCTGCAGAGCCTGGTCGACACCGCCACCAAGGACGATGGCACGGGCATGCCGAGCCTGGTGTTCTCGGCCTTCCAGCTCACTTTCGCGATCATCACCGTCGCGCTGATCAGTGGTGCCATCGCCGACCGCGCCAAGTTCGGCGCCTGGGTGCTGTTCACCATCGTCTGGGCGACCGTTGTCTACTTCCCCGTGGCCCACTGGGTCTGGGGCAACGGCTGGCTGTTCAACCTCGGCATCGAGGACTTCGCCGGTGGCACCGTGGTCCACATCAACGCGGGAGCCGCGGCACTGGCCCTGGCGATCGTGCTCGGCAAGCGCGCCGGCTGGCGCAAGGAGCCGATGCGGCCGCACAACCTGACCCTGGTCCTGCTCGGCGCCGGTCTCCTGTGGTTCGGCTGGTTCGGCTTCAACGCGGGCTCCGAGCTCGCGGTGGACGGCACCGCCGGCCTGGCGTTCATGAACACCCAGATCGCCACCGCCGCCGCGGCGGGCGCCTGGCTCGTGGTCGAGAAGCTCCGCGACGGTCACGCCACCAGCCTCGGTGTCGCCTCCGGCGCCGTCGCCGGTCTGGTCGCCATCACCCCGGCCTGTGGTTTCGTGGACCCCTGGGCGGCTCTCCTCCTCGGCCTCGTCGCCGGTGCGGTCTGCGCCTACGCGGTGGGCCTGAAGTACAAGCTCAACTACGACGACTCCCTCGACGTGGTCGGCGTGCACCTGGTCGGCGGTGTGATCGGCGCCGTCTCCCTGGGCTTCATCTCCGCCTACCCGTTCCTGGAGCAGCAGAGCACCGGCCTCTTCTACGGCGGCGGGCTCAAGCAGCTGGGTCTGCAGGTTCTCGGCCCGGTCGCGGTCGGCGCCTACTCCTTCATCGTCACGTGGATCATCGCTAAGATCATCGACAAGACGATGGGCTTCCGGATCGGCGCCGAGGAAGAGGTCACGGGCGTCGACATCACCTCCCACGCCGAGACCGGTTACGACCTCGGCACCATTCACTCCTCGGGTGTGGCCGCCGTCAACGGTCCGGCCCCCACCCCGGCGTCTAAGAAGGTGGACGCATGAGACTCATCACAGCGATCATCAAGCCGTTCAAGCTCGATGACGTGAAGGCGGCCCTGGAGCAGTTCGGGGTCAAGGGAATGACGGTCAGCGAGGCCAGCGGTTACGGCCGCCAGCGCGGTCACACCGAGGTCTACCGCGGCGCCGAGTACCAGGTCGACCTGGTGCCCAAGGTCCGCCTCGAAGTGCTCGCCGAGGAGGAGGACGCCGAGGACGTCATCGACGTCATCGTCAAGGCCTCGCAGACCGGCAAGATCGGTGACGGCAAGGTCTGGTCCGTTCCGGTGGACACGGTCGTCCGCGTCCGCACCGGAGAACGCGGACCTGAGGCGCTCTAACCGGTGAGAGGCGACACGCGCTCGTACGCCGCGGCCCGTAAGGAACGGGCCGCGGACATCGACCGCTGGCTGACGGACCTGGTCCGCACCGCGGTCGGTACGCCGTACGGGACCAACGGGGGAACGACGAGAAACGACGAGCGCGGCGCCCTCAGTGGAGTCGCGCTCGTCGCGGTCGGGAGCCTTGGACGCTCCGAGCTCGCGCCGGGCAGCGACCTCGACCTGGTCCTGCTCCACGACGGGCGGGAGGACGTGGCGCGCGTCGCCGACCGCATCTGGTACCCGATCTGGGACTCCGGGGTCGGCCTCGACCACTCGGTGCGGACGGTGGACGAGGCGGCCAAGGTCGCCAGGGAGGACCTCAAGGCGGTCCTCGGCCTGATCCAGGCGCGGCACGTGGCGGGAGACCCGGAGCTCACCCGCTCGGCGCGCGAGATCGTGCTCGCCGAGTGGCGCGCCGACTCCCGGCGCCGCCTCGGTGAGCTGCGCGACGCCGCCGACAAGCGGGCGGAGGCGAGCGGCGAGCTCGCGTTCCTGCTCGAACCCGACCTCAAGGACTCGCGCGGCGGCATCCGCGACGTGCAGGCGATGCAGGCCGTGGCGGCGGCCTGGGTCGCCTCGGCGCCCGGCCCCCGGGTCCGCGAGGCGTACGAGCTGCTGCTCGACATCCGGCACGGCCTGCACCTGGTGACCGCCCGCGGCGCCGACAGGCTGGTGCTCCAGGAGCAGGACGCGGTCGCCGGGATGCTCGGCCTGCTCGACGCCGAGGCGCTGATGCGCAGGCTCGCCGAGGCCGCCAGGACGATCGGGCACGCCTTCGACGCCACCTGGCGCACCGTCGACCGGCTGCTGACCGGCCCCACCCCCCGTGGCCGCCGCCCGCTCGCCGACGGCGTCGTCGAGCACGGCGGGGAGGTCGTGCTCGCCCGCGGGGTGAACCCGCGCAAGGACCCGGTCCTGGTGCTGCGCGCCGCCGCCGCCGCGGCCGAGGCGGGGCTGCCGCTGGCGCCCGCGACGGTCACCGCGCTGGCCTCGCAGTCGCCGCCGCTGCCCGTGCCCTGGCCGGACGAGGCGCGTGACGCGCTGGTCGCGCTGCTGGGCGCCGGCCGCGCGGCCGTGCCGGTCTGGGAGGAGCTCGACCAGGCGGGGGTGCTGGTCCGGCTGCTGCCCGACTGGGAGCGGGTGCGGCACCGCCCGCAGCGCAACCCGGTGCACCGCTACACCGTCGACCGGCACCTGATCGAGGCCGCCGCGGGGGCCGCCTCGTTCACCCGCGAGGTCTCGCGCCCCGACCTGCTGCTCATCTCGGCGCTCCTGCACGACATCGGCAAGGGATACCCCGGCGACCACTCCACCACCGGAGCCGTCGTCGCCCGTGACATCGGGGCCCGGATGGGCCTGCCCCCGGCCGACGTCGACATCCTGGAGACCGTGGTCCGCCACCACCTGCTGCTGCCCGAGACGGCCACCCGCCGCGACCTGGACGACCCGGTGACGATCTCCCGGGTGGCCGAGGCCGTCGGCTCGCGCGAGGTCCTCGAACTGCTGGCGGCCCTCGCCGTGGCCGACGGCCACGCCACCGGGCCCGCCGCCTGGAACTCGTGGAAGGCCTCGCTCGTCGCCGACCTGGTACGCCGGGTCCGTTCGGCGCTCTCGGGGACCCCGCTGCGCCCCGCGCCCTCGCTCTCGGTGGAGCAGGCGTCCCTGGCCCGGCACGGCGGCGGCGCCGTGCGCGTCAACGGGGGAGCGGTCACCGTGGTCGCGCCCGACCGCGCCGGGCTGCTCTGGCGCGCGGCCGGGGTGCTGGCCGCGCACCGGATGGTGGTCCGCGCGGCGTCGGCGGCCTCCGCGGGGGCGACCGCCGTCATCGAGTTCTCGGTCGTGCCCGAGTACGGCTCGCCGCCCGACCCCGCGACCCTGGAGGCCGACCTGCGCCTGGTCCTGGCCGGCCGCCTCGACATCGAGCAACGCCTGGCCAGGAGGACCAGGTCGATGCGCCCGGCCCGGGTGCCGGTGGCGCCGCCGAGGGTGAACCTGGTGGACGACGCGTCCAACACCGCGACCGTCGTCGAGGTGCGCGCCCACGACCGTCCGGGGCTTTTGTGGCGGATTGGTAGAGCATTTGGTGAATGTGGCCTTGACGTGCGGGCCGCCCGTGTGGAGACTCTCGGCGCAGAGGCGGTGGACGTCTTCTATGTGGTCGACAGAGCCGGCCGCCCGCTGACCGACGAGGTCCAGCGGGCGCAGGTGCGTGATCAGGTGCTTGCTGCCCTCCGGTAACAGTAGCGGTCCCTCGTCACCTACGTAACGATTAAAGTCGCTATGTCGGTTTTGCTGATTCTTTTCCATGACCTTGTGGTCTGATGTTGTCCACTTGTGTCGTGATTGAGGGGTAGCGAGAGCGGTGACTACGGCGACATCCGAAAGCGGAGGTGCTTCGGCACCCGACCGTGGCAAGCGGCCTGCCGCCCGGTTCGGCCTGAAAAACTGGCGGGTCCGTTCGCGCCTGACGGCCCTGATCCTGGTGCCCACGGCGGTGGGTGTCGTGCTCGCCGGCACGCGCGTGGTGGCCTCCGTGGACAGTGTGGCCGGATACCAGCGGACCGCCGCCGCGGCGGAGTACTCGGGCGGTCTCCGCGACCTCGCCCAGGCGCTCGGCCTGGAACGTGACCGAGGCGCGTGGTCGTCGTTCCAGCCTTCGAACAAAGGCTTGAAGGAGAGTTCCGACGCGCAGCGGAAGACCGTGGACGCGCTGGTCAAGAAGGTACGGCTGGAAGTCCAGGCGATCGACGACTCCTACGGCGCCCGGGTCGTCGAGGCGGCGAGAAACGTGGGCTACCAGCTGGAGGGCCTCCCCGAGCTGCGCGGACTGCCGGGCATCGCCCGTGTGGAACGGTACAGTTCCATGATCGCCCCGCTGCTCACGCTCCACGAGGAGCTCACGCTGGTCAGCGACGACCCGGAGATCATCGGCAACACCCGCGCGCTCAGCGCCCTGGCGTACGCCAAGGAGGAGGTCTCCAAGCAGCGCGCCCGGCTGCTGGCCGGCTACTACGCGCCCTCGCTGATCAACCCGCAGGAGATCGAGAAGTTCATCGCCTCCCGCTCCCGCATGGACGAGTACGAGGCGGACTTCGGTGTCGAGTCGAGCCCGGACAACGCCCAGCTCCTCGTCACCTCCCTGATCGACGAGAGGGTCCACCGGGCCGAGCTGACCAAGGCCAGGGTCATCGTGCTCGCGAGCAACCCCGCGCGCACCGGGCGGCTGCTGTCCGACTTCAACGAGGTCAAGCAGTGGTTCTCGGACAACACCGTCGTCCTCGACCGGATGCGGAAGGTCGAGACCCAGGTCGCCGGTGACGTGGTCACCCGGGCCAGGGACCTGGAGGACGCCGAGCAGCGCAACGCGATCGTCACCGCCGGGCTGATCCTGCTCCTGCTCCTGCTGGTGCTCGGCCTCACCGTCGTCATCGCCCGCTCGATGGTGTCGCCGCTGCGCCGCCTGCGCGCCGAGGCGCTGGAGGTCGCGAGCTTCCGGCTCCCCGAGATCGTGCGACGCCTCCGGGTCTCCGGCGACACCCGCGCGCCCGACGTCGATCCCATCTCGGTCGACACCAGCGACGAGATCGGGGAGGTCGCCAAGGCCTTCGACGAGGTCCACCGGCAGGCCGTGCGTCTCGCCTCCGAGGAGTCCGAGCTCCGGTCCAACATCAGCGCGATGTTCGTCAACCTGTCGCGGCGCACGCAGACCCTGGTCGAGCGGCAGATCTCGCTGATCGACGGACTGGAGAAGGGCGAGGAGGACGGCGGCCGCCTGGCCGACCTGTTCAGGCTCGACCACCTGGCCACCCGCATGCGCCGAAACTCCGAGAACCTCCTGGTCCTCGCCGGTCACGAGCCGACCCGCAGGCGGAGCCAGCCGGCCAAGCTCGTCGACGTCGTCCGCGCCTCCCTGTCGGAGGTCGAGGACTACGAGCGGGTCCAGGTCAAGGTGCACCGCACCATCTCGGTCGCGGGCAGCGCCGCCAACGACATCGTGCACCTCGTCGCGGAGCTGGTGGAGAACGCCATCCAGTTCTCGCCCCGGGCCAGCCAGGTCGTGGTCTCCAGCAGCGTGATCGAGGGCGGCGGCGCGCTGCTCGCGGTGAGCGACCCGGGCATCGGCATGACCCACGAGGAGCTCGTCGAGACGAACCGCAGGCTGGCGGACCCGCCCGTCGTCGACGTCTCGGTGTCGCGGCGCATGGGCCTGTTCGTGGTCGGCCGCCTGGCGCTGCGCCACGGCATCCGCGTCCAGCTGCGCCCGCAGGAGGGCGGCGGTCTCGTCGCCATGGTCCTGTTCCCGCCGGAGCTCGTCGTCCAGGCGGTCCAGCCGGTGCAGACGCCCTCCTGGGGAACCGAGCAGGCTCCCTCGCAGGACCTCTTCGCCCAGACGTCCGCTGGTCGCCCGTCCGTTCAGCAGCCTTCGTACGGCCAGCCCCAGCCCGGGTTCGGGCACACCCACCCCTCGTTCGAGCAGGGACAGTCCCCGTTCGGGTCGAACCCCTTCGGGCAGGCGTCGTACGGGCAGCCCTCGTTCGGGCAGAGCTCGTTCGGGCAGGCGTCCGTGGAGGCGCCCGCGTTCGGATCCACCCCGCCGTTCGGCGCCCCGCAGGCCCCGGCGGGCGCTCCCGGCGCCCCGGCCGGGAGCGGCCCGCCGCTGCCCAAGCGGCAGGTGAACGGCAACGGCAACGGCGGCATCTCCGCCCCCGAGCTCTCCGCCTGGAGCCAGTCCTCGTACGAGGACACCGCGGTGGGGGCGATGCCCGCGGTGGGGGTCTCCCCGCTGGAGACCGAGCAGGAGGAGTACCTGCCGATCTTCGCCTCGATCGAGTCCGCCTGGTTCCGCCGGGCGGGGGAGGCGGGCGAGGCCTCGGCCGCGGGCGGATTGTCAGGAGGGGCGGCGTCCTCGGGATCGGAGGGCGAGTCCCCCGACGCGGCGTGGGGGGAGAGGCCGACGCCCCCGACCGGCATGCCGGCCCACGACACGCCGCAGGAGAGAGAGCAGGTGAGGGCGGTGGCCGAACAGGACAGCTGGAACACCCCCGCCGACGCCGGGTGGCGGGCCGCCCAGGCGGCGAGCGAGCCCGCGCTCGGCGGGGTGACCGCCGCGGGCCTGCCCAAGCGCACTCCCAAGGCGAATCTCGTACCCGGTACGGCCGCCGCCGTGCCGTCCAGCCCCGTGCCGCCCATGTCACCGGACAGGGTGCGCAGCCGTCTGTCGAGCTTCCAGCAAGGTGTACGGCGGGGCCGCGCCGAAGTAGTCGATACCACCACCAGGAACCTGGTGGACGAGGAGGAGGGCTCGTGACGACCCTGAGTCATGAGGCACGCAGGTTCGACTGGCTGATCACCGAGTTCGTCCGCGGCACGCCAGGTGTCGCGCACGCGGTGTGCGTCTCCGCCGACGGGCTGAGGATCGCCAGTTCCGAGGGTTTTCCCGCCGACCGGGCCGACCAGCTCGCCGCCGTCGCGGCGGGCCTGCTCAGCCTGACGGTGGGCGCCTCCCGCGTGTTCGAGGGAGGCGCCGTCACCCAGACGGTGGTCGAGATGGAGCGCGGCCTGCTGCTGGTCATGGCGATCAGCGACGGCTCCGTGCTCGCGGTGCTGGCCTCCCCCGACTGTGACATGGGCCTGGTGGCGTACCAGATGACCATGCTCGTCGACAGGGCCGGACAGGTGCTCACCCCGGCGCTCCGCGCCGAGCTGCAGTCCTCCCGGGGCCGGTGATGACCGCGTTCGCGACCGGTTCCCGCACGGGAGAGGCTCGTGCTCGGGATTGACGGAACCGGGGACGACGAACCCCTGTTCCGTCCGTACGCCGTCACCGGCGGCAGGTCGGAGCCCCGTTTCCACATGGCGTTGGAGGCGCTGGTCTCCTCCTCCTTCATCATGGAGGAGGACCTGGCTCTGCTCACCCCCGAGCAGGATGCGATCATCAGGCTCTGCCGTTCGTACCGGTCGGTCGCCGAGATCTCGGCTCTGCTGAAGGTGCCGCTCGGCGTGGCCCGCGTGCTGGTGGCGGATATGGTCGACGAGGGCTTCGTCCGCATCCACCAGCCGCACCTCAACGAGGGACAACCGGACCTCAACATGCTCGAAAGGGTTCTCAGTGGACTTCGCAGGCTCTAGCCAGGGTGGCCTGACGTCAACGAAGATCGTTGTCGCGGGCGGGTTCGGCGTCGGCAAGACCACGTTCGTGGGGGCGGTGTCGGAGATCGTGCCGCTCACCACGGAGGCGGTGATGACCGACGCCAGCGCCGGGATCGACGACCTGGGGCTCACCCCCCACAAGAGCACCACCACGGTCGCGATGGACTTCGGCCGCCTCTCGCTGGACCGCGACCTGATCCTGTACCTGTTCGGTACGCCGGGTCAGCACCGGTTCTGGTTCATGTGGGACGACCTGGTCCGCGGCGCGATCGGCGCGGTGGTCCTGATCGACACCCGGCGGCTCGCCGACGGGTTCCCGGCGATCGACTACTTCGAGGAGGCCAAGCTCCCCTTCGTGGTCGGCGTCAACGGCTGGAACGGCGAGTTCCCGCACCACGAGGAGGAGGTGCGCGAGGCGCTGACGCTGGCCCCGCACGTCCCGGTGGTGCGGACCGACGCCCGCTCCCGCGACTCGGTGAAGAGCACGCTGATCACCTTGGTCGAGCACGTGCTGCGGGTCCGCACGGCCTACGGCACGTCGGTGTAGTCACGCTCTCCCTCCGGGGCCGCGCCCGTTTCTCACGGGCCCGGCCCCGGACGTGGTTCCGGGGTCGGGCGGTCCAGGACGTGCGGTCGAGGGTGTGCGGTCCGGGGCCGTGCGGTCCGGGGCGGGACGTGGTTCCGGGTTGTGCCGTCCGGGGTGGACGAGGTTCCGGTCGTGCCGTGTCGTCCGGCGGGGCGTGGCCGGGGGACCCGTCAGCTCGTCAGCCCGGTATCCATTCCTTCCAGGTGATCCTGTTCGCGTCGATCCACTTCTGGGCCGCCTGGGCGGCGTCGAGGTCGCCGTCGGCCATGTCGCTCGCCACCGCGTTCTGCTGCTCGTTCGTCCAGGAGAAGTTCCGTACCAGCTCGTAGGCCCTGCCGCCGGTGTCGGCGAACCGCCTGCTCACGATCTTGTCGGGCAGGTAGGGCGGGTAGTCGCACCTCACCCTGGCGGGGTCGGCGTCGCAGCCGATCGCGTACGGCGGGAGGTTCACCTTCGCCAGTTTGAGCCGGGTGAAGAGCCACTGCGGTTCGTAGAAGTACATCAGCAGCGGGGTCCGGTCGCGGGTCGCCCGTTTGGCGGCGTCGACCAGCGCCCGCTCGCCGCCCGCGCGGACGACCCGGTAGTCGAGGCCGAGATTGCGGACCAGGGCCTCGTCGTTGGTGACACGCGAGGAGTCCCCGCTGAGAAGCTGACCCAGGTTTCCGGATTTATCCGTTCTGAAGAGGCGGGCGTACGTGTTGAGCCGCCGCCAGTCGGTGATCCCTGGATACTTGTCCGCCATCCACTGCGGGACGTACCAGCCGACGACCCCCCTGGTGCCGCTCTTTCCCGCGGAGACCGCGACCTTCTTCTCCTCGATGTAGGTCCGCTTCAGCGCCTCCCGCCCCCAGTTCTCCACGATCACGTCCACCGTGCCCTTCTCGAGGCCCTCCCAGGACTCGGCCGGGGTGAGTCTCACCGTCTGCACCCGGTAGCCGAGCTCCTGGGTCAGCAGGCGGCCGATGACGGCGGCTCCGGCCTCGTAGCCCGCCCACTCGTTGAGGGCGATCCGCACCGTCCCGCCGGAGGCCGGGGGAGCGGGTGCGGACGTCTCCCGCGCGTCCTGGCCGGTGCACGCGGCGAGGGGGAGGAGCAGCGCGGCGACCGCGCCGAGCGCCAGGAGTCGCCGGGGGCGCCGGGGGCGACGTGGCCGGAGGGGCGGCGCGGTCACCGCGCGGGCCACCGGAAGACGCGTCAGCAGACGGAGACGGACACGGAGACGGAGACGGAGGGCGCGGACGGGCGGGCGGGAGCCGCGAACCGGGCTCGCGGCGTCGCCGGGTGTGGCCACGGTCTCCTCCAGGGTTCGCCGCCCGGATTCGGCGGGCCGGGGACGCGGTGCGGGCTACGGATGTAGGGGGTCAAGATATGCGTACATATCGCGGACCACAATTTCGTGATCCGCCGGGGCCGGTCCGCTTCCGCCGCGGGCCTCCGCGACCGTGGAATGTAACGATTTAAACGGTCATACAGGTCGGAAAGTCCCTAATAAGGGTATTCAGCGGACCGGAACCGGGGTTCCAGTCATAGCTGGAGCCCCGGGTCGAGTCCCTGCCTCACCAGGAATACCCATTTACCGAGCTGCGTTCGCTTGGCCCCACAGGTTGATATGTGCTCGAATTGCCAGGAACCATGGGAAATTCGACCGAAGGGTTCATCCACCGAGAGGGCAGCGTTCGGTGAGTCCACAGGAGATCCACGACGCGGGCAGCGGCCTGCGCCCGCGGAACTGGCGAGTACGCCGGCGCCTTGTCGCGCTCGTCCTGGTGCCCACGATCGCCGCGGTGCTGCTCGGCGGTGTCCAGGTGTTCGCCTCGACGCGCGCCGCCGGAGACTACCAGCGGGTCAACGACCTCGCCCGGCTCTCCGCCCGCATCGGCACGCTCACCCACGAGCTGGCCGAGGAGCGCGACCGCACCGCCTGGTTCATCGCCCTCGGCCGGCCGGAGAACGGCGTGAAGGACGTACGGGCCCAGATGGACCTGGTCGACGGCTTCGCGGCCCGCGTCCGCGAGAGCGGTTCCCTGCTCGGCGAGGAGGTGAGCGGCCGCACCCGGGACGAGGTCGAGACCGCGATCACCCGCCTGGACGACCTCCGCCCGCTGCGCGAGCAGGCCCTGAGGTCGGCGCTGCTGCCCGACGCGGCCATCGCCGCCTACTCCCTCGTCATCGCCGACCTGCTCTCCCTGTACGACGAGCTCGGCAAGGGCAGCGCCGACGACGTCCTGTTCGGCCAGGCGATCACCCTGGACGCGCTCGCCCGCGCCAAGGAGGCCCTCTCCTTCCAGCGGGCGCTGCTGACGGTGGTGCTCGTGGCGGGACGGTTCGAGCAGGGGCAGATGGAGCGGTTCCTCGGCGCGCTCTCCACCGAGCGCAACGAGCGCAGGACCTTCGCCGCCGAGGCCGGGAACCGGGAGCGCCGCCTCTTCGACGAGACCGTCAACGGCCGCACCGCCGAACGCGCCGAACTCCTCCGCGAGCTGGTCCTGCTCCGCGCGGCCTCCGGCGTCTCGCTGAGGGGCCTGGACCTGGAACGGAAGGACGACGCCGGGGAGTGGTACGACGCGGCCACCGTCATCATCGGCGACATGCGCGAGGTCGAGGAGCGGCACGCCCAGGACATCGTCGCGCGCAGCCAGCAGCTCGGCGACGCCGAGCAGAGCCGCGCCCTGACGGTCGCGGTCGCCGTCGCCGCCCTGCTGGCGTTCGTGCTGGCGATCACCGTCGGGGTGGCGCGCTCGCTGGTCAGGCCGCTGAGACGGCTGCGCAGGGAGGCGCTGGAGGTCGCGGGGGAACGGCTGCCCGCGTACGTCCAGCGGGTCCGCGACTCGCACGAAGGGGAGATCGCCGCCGACGTGCCGCCGATCGGGGTGTTGTCGCGCGACGAGATCGGCGAGGTCGCCAGGGCGTTCGACGAGGTCCACCGGGAGGCCGTGCGGCTGGCGGGCGAGGAGGCCAGGCTGCGCGCCACGGTGAACGCGATGTTCGTCAACCTCTCGCGGCGGAGCCAGGGCCTGGTGGAACGCCAGCTCACCCTGGTCGAGCGGCTGGAGCGCGGCGAGCGCGACGACCAGCGGCTGGCGGACCTGTTCAAACTCGACCACCTCGCCACCCGCATGCGCCGCAACAGCGAGAACCTGCTCGTCCTCGCCGGGCAGGAGGTGGCGCGGCGCTGGAGGCAGCCGGTCGAGCTGATGGACGTGGTCAGGGCCGCGCTGTCGGAGGTGGAGAACTACGAGCGGGTGACGAACCGGGTCCAGTCGGAGGTCGCCGTCGCGGGCCCCGCGGTGAGCGACGTGGTCCACCTGCTCGCCGAGCTGGTCGAGAACGCCGTCTCGTTCTCCCAGCCGGACACCAGGGTCACGGTGTCCAGCAGCCGGGTCGACGACGGCGGGGTGATGGTCTCGGTGACCGACAAGGGCATCGGCATGACGCTCGACGAGCTCTCCCAGGTCAACTGGCGGCTGGCCAACCCGCAGGCCGCCGACGCCTCGATCGCCCGCCACATGGGCCTGTTCGTCGTCAGCCGCCTCGCGCTCAAGCACGGCATTCGCGTCCAGCTCCGCCCCCAGGACTCCGGCCTGACCGCGATGATCATGATTCCCGAGTCGCTCCTCGTCCTGCCGCCCATCGTGGGCCGTCCGTCCGGCTACCCGCAGCCCGTCTTCCCGGGTACGCGGGCGGGCGTGGCCGGTCTTCCCGCGGGGGTGGTCGGCTTCCCCGCGGGGGCGGGCGACTCCCCGTTCCCCGGTGACGCGGGTGGTCCGCCCGTCCCGCCCGTCCCGCCGTTCCCGCACACCGTGGACGACGAGGAGGAGGACGGAGCCGAGGACGGGGAGGGGGCCGAGGGCGAGGACGGTCCGGCCGTGCCGTTCCCGGAGGTTCCCGGTGTCGCGGGCCGGCCGTCGCGGGTCCCGCTGCTCGCCGCGCCCACGGCCGCGCAGGCACCTCCCGCGACGCGGGCGCCGCTGCCCTCGCGGGTCAGGACGGACGCGGCCGCGCGGAGCGTGTGGAGCCCGCCCGCGGAGCGGATCCGCCCGCCGGGGAAGCGGGGGGAGTTCCCGCCCGGCCCGTTCGACGGCTCGCAGGGTTTCCCCGATCGTCTTCCAGGGCCGCTGGACGGCTCGCCGGGTTCCTTTGGCCGTTCCCCGGGGCCGCTCGACGGCTCGCCGGGTTTCCTCGACGGCCTTCCCCCGGTGGACGAGACCGGTGCGGGGACCTCGGGGGAGCGGGAGGACGACTACCTGCCGATCTTCGCCGCGGTCGAGTCCGCCTGGTTCAGGACCGCCGCCCTCTCCCGCGCCCCCGGCGCGCGGACGACCGGCCCCGAGGCGGATGCCGTTTCCGGTTCCGTCACCGGTGACCCCGCCTCCGAGGACTCCTCCGTTTCCGAGGGCTCCGAGGGCTCCACTTCAGAGGGCTCCACCTCAGGCGGTCCCGTTTCCGAGGAGGCCCGGCCCGAGCCGGAGGCGTGGACCTCGCCCGGTGACCTCGGCTGGCAGGCCGCGCAGGCGGCGAGCGCTCCCGTGCTCGGCGGTACGACCGAGGCCGGCCTGCCCAGGCGTACCCCCCGGGCCAACCTGGTTCCCGGCTCGGTCACGCCGTCCGTACCGTCTGAGTCGTCCGAGTCGTCCCCGGCCCCCGTGCCGGGCAGGCCCGCCCTCTCGCCCGAGCGGGTGCGCAGCCGTATGACGAGCTTCCAGGAGGGCGTGCGCAAGGCGCGCAACGAGCTCCCGAAGCGGGAGGGATAGCGTGCGGGCCGGAAACCGGGACCACGGGCGCGAGTTTCGCGACGATCACGCCTCCCCCGGGGAGGAGGGGTGGGACGACACGCCCCGGTACGGCCTCCGGGCCGGGGCCGCGGGACACCGCTGGCCCGCGGCGCCGCCCCCGGCCGCGCCGCCCGTGCGCGCTCCCGGGGCCGAGGCGCCGGGATACGGCTCCCCGGAGGAGCCGTCCGGGTTCGGGGCGCGGCGGGACGGGCGCCTCGGGTACGAACCGGAGCACGACGAACCGGCCGAGGAGGAGAGCGCGCTGGTCCGGATGTACGCCGTGACCGGGGGACGGGTCGTGCCGAGTTCGAGGCTCGCCATGGAGGCGCTGGTCTCGACCACGACCACGACCCCGCTCGGCCTGTCCTACGTCCGGGAGTACCGCTTCATCAGCGATCTGTGCCGCAGCATCCGCTCGATCGCGGAGATATCCGCTCTCCTGAGCGTCCCCCTCGGCGTCACCCGCGTCCTGGTCTCCGACATGGAGTCCGAGGGCCTGGTGCGGATCCACCACCCCCGGGTCACCGCGGCCGGTCCCGGGCCCGACCTGCTCGAACGCGTCCTCAACCACCTCAGGGGGTAGGGGTTCCCGCGAGCCACCAGCGGGCGGCGACGAGCTCGGCCACCAGGGTCTCGGTCAGGAGCGCCACGTCGGGGTCGTCGTCGTGGCGGTAGCGGACGGAGGCCCTGGCACCGGGAAGGTCGCCGCCGACGGCCAGGACGGTGGAGCCGCGTTGCCCGATCCAGTCCATGGCCTGCTCGTCGTAGCGGGAGCCGGGGAAGAGGATGGCGCGGTAGTCGAGGGTCTTGGTGAGATAGACGTCGACGTGGGCCCAGTCGCCGGTCTCGCACGCGTCGGCCGCCCTGCGGGGGCCCTCCCGGAACATCAGCGCCGACTGCTCGGCCGAGGACAGGTGCTCGGCGGGGGCGATCGTGTAGACGCCGTGCGGGCCGTCGAGCAGCGCCGCCGCCGGTTCCAGCCACTCGTCGCGGCGGTCGAGCAGGTCGGCGGTGGCCTCGGCCGTACGGCGGAGCAGCCCGGGCACGTCCCCGCCGAGACCGCCGGGCTCGTCGCGGGCCGGGACGCGCCCGCCCCAGCCGGGGACGGTCAGATGGCCGCCGAGTGCCAGGAGCAGGGCGAGGGTGTGCTGGAAGGTCCGGCAGGAGACGCCGCCGCGCTCCTCGCCCGCCAGCATCGGGACCACCAGGTCGGCGCCCTCGGTGACGGCCGAGTCCGGGTCGTTGGTGAGCGCGAGGACGAAGGACCGGCCCCGGTGGCGGGCGACCGCGTCCAGGGTCTCCCGGCTGCCGCCGGTGGCGGAGATGGCGACCACCAGGGTGTCCGGGGCCGGCGGGTAGGACAGGGCGGCGGAGGCGTACTCGGCCACCGCGTCCACCCCGGCGGCCCGCAGGCGCAGCGCGGCCACCCGGGCGGCGTACCGGGAGCTGCCCATGCCGAGGAGGAGCACCCGCCGGATCCCCGGGGGGATGCCCGCGAAGGGGTCGCCCGACTCCAGGGCGTCGGCCAGCGCGGCCAGCGCGGCGGGCTTGGCCTCCAGGTCGGCGAGGTACAGCTCGGGGATCACGGTCTCTCCTTCGTCGGAAGCGTCGGGTTCAGCGGTATCGGGAGCGCAGCACGCCCATCGGGGCGTAGCGCCAGCGGGGCAGGTGCCTGGCCGCGTAGACGAGCTCGCGGCACTCCTGCTCGATCTCGAACGGGCGCAGCAGGGAACGGTCCAGGAGCGCGGCGTGGCCCAGCTCGGCCAGCCGTCCGAGGTAGGCCGACTCCAGGGCGGCGCGAGCCGTGGCGGACCATCCGGCGATCACCTCGGGGTCCGCGTCGCGGCGTTTGACCGCGACCTGGGCGACGTGTTCGAGGCTCGTGGTGAGCTGGGCGAGGTCGCGGGCCGCGGGCTGGAAGGGGTCGGCGCCCGCGACGGTCGGGTTGCCGTCGAAGTCGATCACCGCGTAGCCGTCCCGCCAGCGGAGGATCTGGCCGACGTGCAGGTCGCCGTGGATGCGGATCAGCGGGGTGGCCCCCGCGGAGGCGAGGGGGGCCATCCACGTGGACCTCGTCGAACGACTCCTTCGGCACCCGGGACCAGATGGCCTCCTCGGCGAGCCGG